>CAYRLJ010000001.1:0-9840 GCA_964425025.1 uncultured Burkholderia sp.
ACACGGTCGAAGTCTACATTCACGCGCTGCGCAAGAAGCTCGGCGCCGATCTGATCCGCAACGTACGCGGCCTGGGCTATATGATCGCGAAAGAATAACCAGGCGATACAAAAAAACAGACCCTAATGCAATCCATTCGCCGTCAACTGCTGTTCTGGCTGCTCGGGCTGGTTCTCGCGGGCATGGGCCTCGCCGGTTGGCTCATCTACCGGCAGGCGCTGGCCGAGGCCAACGAACTCTTCGACTACCAGCTGCAAGAAATCGCCGCGGCCCTGCCGTCGGAACCCTTCGCGCAGATCTTCGGGGCGCACAACGATGCGGACGAGGGCATCGTCATCCAGATCTGGAGCCGCACGGGTTCGCTGATGTACTACTCGCATCCGCGCGCGCCGCTCGCACCGCGCGCGGAACTCGGGTTTTCGACCGAGCGCACCGATCGCGGCGATTGGCGCGTGTACGGCGCGATCGTCGGCGACAACGTGGTGCAGCTCGCGCAGCCGCTGTCCGTGCGTAACCGTCTGGCCGCGAACGTCGCGTGGCGCACGCTGTGGCCGCTGATCGTGCTGCTGCCGTTTCTCGGCGTGGCCGTCTGGGGCGTCGTGGGACGCGGGCTCGCACCGCTCAGGCGCGTGACGCGCGCACTCGACGCGCGCCGTCCCGAGGCGCTCGACCCGCTGCCCGAGGCGCGGTTGCCGCTCGAAGTGCGCCCGCTCGTGCACGCGCTCAATGGCCTTCTCGCCCGTCTATCATCGGCGCTCGACACGCAGCGCGCGTTCGTGGCGGATGCCGCACACGAGCTGCGCACGCCGCTCGCGGCGGTGCAGATTCAATCGCAGTTGGTCGCGCGCGCTCAGGACGCCGAGGCGCGCCGCGAGGCGCTGGCCGATCTGCAAGCCGGTGTGACGCGCGCAACCCGCCTGGCCGAGCAACTCCTAGCGCTCGCGCGCGCGGAACCCGACGCGAGCGCCGTCAAGGAGGCGGTCGACTTGCGCATGCTGCTGGCCGAGTGCGTGGGCGCGCATGCCCCGATCGCGCAGCGCAGCGGCATCGATCTAGGCTTTGAACAGGCGCAGCCGGCTACGGTGACGGCCGATGCCGACTCCCTGCGCGTCATGTTCGGCAATCTGCTTGATAACGCGGTGAAGTACACGCCGGAAGGCGGCCGCATCGACGTCACGCTATCCATCGACGAGAACGGGCGCGCCTGTGTTCAGATTGCCGACAGCGGCCCCGGCATCCCGGCCGAGGAGCGTGCGCGCGTGTTCGACCGCTTCTACCGCGACGCTCAAGCACGCGCGCGGGCGGACGTCTCGGGCAGCGGCCTGGGACTTGCCATCGTCAAGCGCGTCGCCGCGCAATGTGGGGCAGCGCTCGAGCTGGGCGACGCACCGCTCGGCGGCCTGCTCGTTACCGTGCAGTTTTGAGGGCGCGGGCCAGGCAGCCCTCCATGCCGGGAGGGGCGCCGCGGGAGGCCCGCCGTTCGTGGTTTTGCCGTTCCCGAATTGACCGAATCGATGGGCAGGCCCCCTGCGGCGCCTGCTGCGACGGGCCTATCGGACGATTTCACCGTTAAGTCTCTTTTAAGACAGTCCTTTTACTCTGGCTGTCACCAAGCAAGGAGGCCTTTCCCATGAACGCAAGAACGCTGTCTCGCGGCGCCGTGGCCGTTGCCGTCGCCGCCGCGCTTTCCGTCGGCTACGTGGCCGGCACGCGTCACGCCGATCCTCAGATCATCACAGCCGCGCAAGCGGCCGCGTTGATGCCGGCGGAAGCCGCCGCAAAAACGGGCATTCCCGACTTCTCCGGCCTCGTGGAAACCTATGGGCCGGCGGTTGTCAACATCAGCGCGAAGCATGTCGTGAAGCAGGCGTCGCGCCGCTCGATGCAGCAACTGCCCGTCGATCCCGACGATCCCTTCTTCCAATTCTTCAAGCGCTTTTACGGCGGCCAGTTCCCGGGTTTCAACGGCGGGGATAACGGCGGTGGCGGCGGACAAGACGACGTGCCGAGCGCGAGTCTCGGCTCGGGCTTCATCATCAGCAACGACGGCTACATTCTCACGAACGCCCATGTCGTCGACGGCGCGAACGTCGTCACCGTCAAGCTGACGGACAAGCGCGAGTTCCGCGCGAAGGTCATCGGCACCGATAAACAGTCCGACGTCGCGGTCCTGAAAATTAGCGCATCGAACCTGCCGATGGTGAGAATCGGCGATCCGAACCAGAGCAAGGTCGGCCAGTGGGTCGTCGCGATCGGCTCGCCCTACGGGTTCGACAATACGGTCACGTCTGGCATCATCAGCGCGAAGGCGCGCTCGCTGCCGAACGAGAACTACACGCCGTTCATTCAGACGGACGTCCCGGTCAACCCCGGCAACTCGGGCGGCCCGCTGTTCAACCTGCAAGGGCAGGTGATCGGTATCAACTCGATGATCTACTCGCAGACGGGCGGCTTCCAGGGCTTGTCGTTCGCGATTCCGATCGACGAAGCGATCCGCGTGAAGGATGAGCTCGTGAAGTCGGGCCACGTGAGCCGCGGCCGGCTTGGTGTGGCGGTGCAGGGCGTCAATCAGACGCTGGCCGATTCGTTCGGCTTGCAAAAGCCCGCCGGTGCGTTGGTGAGTTCGGTCGATCCGGGCGGCCCAGCCGCGAAGTCGGGCTTGCAGGCTGGCGACGTCATCCTGGGCGTCAACGGCACGCCCGTGAACGATTCGACCGATCTGCCGGCGCAGATTGCCGGCATGAAGCCGGGCGCGAAGGCGACGCTCGACGTATGGCGCGACAAGGCCAAGAAGCAGATCACGGTGACGCTCGGCTCGCTCACCGACAAAAAGACGGCCGATAGCGGCGCGCAGACATCGGAGCAAGGCCGGCTCGGCGTCGCGGTGCGCCCGCTGACGCCGCAAGAACGCAACGGCACGTCGCTCTCGCACGGCTTGCTCGTGCAGCAGTCGAGCGGCCCCGCGGCCAGCGCCGGCGTCCAGCCTGGTGACGTCATTCTTGCTGTCAATGGCCGCCCGGTCACATCGGTCGATCAACTGCGCGATGTCATTGCCAAGTCCGGCAACAGCGTGGCGCTGTTGATCCAGCGTGACAGCGCGCAAATCTTCGTGCCGGTCGATTTGGGCTGAGATTCACGTATGGGGCCTCGCCCGGGCCGCGTGGCAGGCATGCCATGCGGCCCGGGTGGGAACGGTCTTTGCATGCAATTTCTTGTTGCGCCTGAATTCGCCGATGCGACGGGCGCGCCACTTGAAGGAGCGATGCAATGAAAACGCGAACCCGCAAGAAAGCGATGCTCGCCGCGGCCGTAGCCACGGCGGCGCTCGGTTTTACGGCCGGTGCGTGGGCGCAGGCCTCCGACACGGTCGGCGGTACGACCACCGACATGACGAGCGCGGGCAACGAGAACGGCGGCGGCATGCCGCAGATGCAGCATCAGGGCGACGTTGTTTACGTATCAGGCGGCGTGGGCAGCGATGAGTCAGCCGCACTCAAGAGCGGTGCGCCTCACTGGCCGCTGGCTCTGCGCTTCACGGGTCCCGGTGCGGACTACCTGGCGGGCGTCCACGTACGCATTGTCGATTCGAGCAACGCGGACGTCCTGCACGTCGACTCCCGCGGCCCATACATGCTTGTTCGATTGCCGCCGGGCCATTACACGGTGCATGCGCAATACAAGGACGTGGAGCAGACGCACGATGTCACGGTGCGCACGGAGCCCGGCGCACACGCCGATTTCCACTGGAATATGCAGTAGAGAGAGCGCCATAAGCACTCGAATGTTCGGGCCGCACATCTGGTCTGACTTTCGTCGATAATGAAGCCACGGGCGCCCGCCTTGTGGCTTTTTCATTGTGCGGTGCACACGGGCACCCGGCCACCCGGCCTATGCCTTGCGAGAGGGAATTGACATGTCGAATGCCGATGCCTCACATCGTATCGAGATTGAACCGAATCCTCACCGTCTGCGCGTGATTCACGGCGGCATCACGATCGCCGACACGAGCCAAGGATTGACGCTGAGGGAAACGGGCTTGCCGGACGTCTTCTATTTTCCGCGCGAAGACGTGAACATGACGCGCCTGCGCCCGTCAGACAGCGCTTCGCATTGCCCGTTCAAGGGCGACGCCTCGTATTTCCATTTACTCACCGAAGAGGACGGCCCCGTGCGCGACGCCGCATGGAGCTACGAATCCCCGTTGCCGGGCGCCGAAGCGATCAAGGGGTGCGTGGCGTTTTACTCGTCGCGCGTGGATCGCATCGATCAGACGTCTTAGCCAGGACCGATCGAGGAGGCCGCCATGGAACTGACCGATGCGCTGCGCGTCCCACTCGCTCCATCCGCGGTATGTGACGCATTGCAGGACATCGCGCTGCTGCGCGCGAGCCTCGAAAACTGCGAGACGTTGAGCAAATTGCCGACCGGCGAATACGCACTGACGCTGACCGTGCCGCTCGGTCCGCTGCGCGCGCGCTACGAGGTGCGGGCACACCTAGCTAGCTCAGAGGCTAGCCTCGCCGGCGCTCCGTCCGCGGCGGCCTGCGATTCGATTCACCGTACGCTCAATTTCAAGGCATGCGCGACGGGCGTCGGCTCGTTGCGCGGCCAGATCGACATCATGCTCGGCGGCGACGGTCCCGCCGGCGCGGACGGCGAAGCCGCTGCCGCGCGTATCGATTATTCCGTCTGGGCCACGTTGACCGGACCGCTGGCCGGGTTGCCGCCGCGCCAGATCGAAAACGCGCTGCACGATCTGGCCGATGATTTCTTTGCCGAATTTTGCGCGGTGATCGAGGCCAAGCACGGCATGCGCGCGAACCGCGCCACAGGCGGCACGCGCCGTCAGCATGTGTTTCTCAGGCCGATTAACGTAGCGGGACTTGGCCGCAAAAGCTGGGAACACGACGCGGCTGCCGCGCTGACCGGCCGCGCCGCGGGGACGCTCGTGTCACCGCGCGGCGCGCACGGGCTTCATCGTTCGGCGACGCCGCCCCAAGCCTTGCCGATCTGGGCCTGGGCGGCCATCGTCGTGCTCGTCGCCGCGCTGCTGTACGCTTCCCATTGGCTCGGGTGAACCGCGCCGGGCCGCCGCACGGGCTTATCGACTTGTTGCGGTCCTTCGCCCCGTCCTTACCGCGCCTTGCGCAGTGCGCGGCTCGTGCGTAGTGCGTCGATGCAGGCATCGATGAACCCGTCGATATGCGAAGCGAAATCGTCGGAGGCCGGCAACAGCAGCGTATCGCGCAAAAAGCCGCCGACGAACGCATGCACGTACAACGCGCTGCGGCGCGTATCGAGATCGAGCGGCAACTGCCCTTTCTCCACGGCGAGAAGCAGACCGGCCTCGATCTTGCCGACGCCTTCGCGCATGCTCGTCTGATGGCGCTCCTTCACCGGCCCCATCTCTTCGACGAATTCGCATTTCAAAAACAGGATATCGAACACGCGCCGCCGCCGCGGATCGGTCGAAGCCGCCTGCAGACACCATTTGAGCACGGTGGTCAGGCGCGCGAGCGGATCGTCGTCGGCGCCGTCTTCGGGCGGCGCGCCCAGTTCGTCGAGCGGCAGCAGCACGCGGTCGAACATGGCCGTGAATAGATCGCCCTTGTTCTCGAAGTGCCAATAGATCGCGCCGCGCGTCACGCCGGCTTGCGTGGCGATGTCCGCGAGCGACGTGCGCGACACGCCCTTGTCGTAAAACACCTGCTCAGCCGCATCGAGAATGCGGTTGCGAGTCTGCAGGGCCTCTTCCTTCGTTCGTCTGACCATTTTTCACTGCCCGTGGGGCGGGCGTAGTGGCGGACATCCGGCCGCCTTCGGTCCCGTTGCCGTTGCTACGTGTTCGCCCCGAAATGGGGGCGCAACGTAGCCCGGCAACATCATGTAATGCTCGCCATTTTACATACAGTCGAGAATGTATATAAAATACGCGCTGCGTTTGAAAAATGCCCTTTGCGAGCTTCGCGGGTATTATCGTCAGTCGTTTACGCGCGAGCCTTCTGTACCGTGCCGTCCATCGCGCGTTCTCGCGCGGCTTCGCGCAGCGCCATACGCAAGGTATGGCGTGTGGGCCGCCCCATCGACTTGCTCAAACGTTTAGCGACGACCGTCGCGCCGCGCGCCTCGCGGGGGAAGAGGCGCGACAGGATCATCTTTGTTCCCAGCTACAGCCAGAGGTCGCTCCATGCGTGTCCAACCGGTTCCAATTCGCCTAATTTGTGTCGCTACCGCGGCCGTGGCGCTCGCGGCGTGCGGACAAAAGCCGTCCGCGCCCCCGCAACAAACGCCCGAAGTGGGCGTCATCACCGTGCAGCCGAGCGCGGTACCCGTGGTCACCGAGCTGCCCGGCCGCACGAGCGCCTTCCTCGTGGCGCAAGTGCGCGCGCGCGTCGACGGTATCGTCCAGCGTCGTGAATTCACCGAAGGCAGCGAAGTGAAGGCAGGCCAGCGGCTCTATAAAATCGACCCGGCGCCGTATCAGGCGCAGCTCAATAGTGCGAAGGCGACGCTCGCGAAGGCACAGGCCAACCTCGCGACCACGACGGCGCAAGCCAACCGCTACAAGGTGCTCGTCGCGGCGAACGCCGTCAGCAAGCAGGATTACGACAACGCCGTGGCCGCGCAAGGGCAGGCCGCGGCGGACGTCGCCTCGGGCAAGGCTGCCGTCGAAACGGCGCAAATCAACCTTGGCTACACCGACGTCGTCGCGCCGATCTCAGGCCGCACGAGTGTGTCGCAAGTCACGCCGGGCGCATACGTGCAGGCGAGCCAAGCCACGCTGATGGACACGATTCAGCAGCTCGATACGGTCTATGTCGATCTGACGCAATCGAGCCTCGACGGGCTCAAGCTGCGCCGCGAGGTGCAGGAAGGGCGCCTGAAGACGAACGGCCCGGGCGCGGCGAAGGTCACGCTGATTCTCGAAGACGGCCGGCCCTATCCGCTGCCGGGCAAGCTGCAGTTCTCCGATGTGACCGTCGATCAATCGACGGGCTCCGTGACGATCCGCGCGACGTTCCCGAACCCGAACCGGGTGCTGCTGCCGGGCATGTTCGTGCGCGCGCACATCGAGGAAGGGGTGAACGAGCGGGCGATGCTCGTGCCGCAAATCGGCGTGACGCACGATCAAAAGGGCGCCGCCGTGGCGCTCGTCGTGGGCGAGGGCGACAAAGTCGCGCCGCGCGAGCTCGTGACCTCGGGCATGCAGGGCGCCAACTGGATCGTCGATAGCGGATTGCAGCCTGGCGATCGCGTGATCGTCCAGGGCACGGAGAAGGTCCGTCCCGGCATGCAAGTGAAACCGGTCCCGGCGCAGTTGCCGGCGACAGCGGCGGCCCCAGCGAGCGGGTCGGCGCCGGCCTCGGGCGCATCGGCGCCCGCCGCCTGAACACGGAGAGCCCGCAACAATGGCAAAGTTCTTTATCGATCGGCCAATCTTCGCCTGGGTGATTGCGATCATCCTGATGCTTGCAGGGATTGCCTCGATCTTCAATCTACCGATCGCGCAGTACCCGACGATCGCACCGCCGTCGATCCAGATCTCGGCGAGCTATCCGGGCGCGTCGGCAAAGACGGTAGAAAACACGGTCACGCAGGTCATCGAGCAGCAGATGAGCGGTCTCGATCACCTGCTGTATTTGTCTTCGACGAGCGACGACTCGGGCACGGCCACGATCACGCTGACGTTCAACGCCGGCACGAACCCTGACATCGCTCAGGTGCAGGTGCAAAACAAGCTGTCGCTCGCGACGCCGCTCTTGCCGACGGTCGTGCAGCAGCTCGGCACGAAGGTGACGAAGTCGAGCAGCAGCTTCTTGCTCGTGCTCGCGTTCGTCTCCGAAGACGGCAGCATGAGCCGGTATGACCTCGCCAATTACGTCGCCTCGCACATTCAGGATCCGATCAGCCGTCTCGATGGCGTCGGCACTGTGACGTTGTTCGGCACGCAGTACGCGATGCGGATCTGGCTCGATCCGACGAAGCTCACGAACTACAGCTTGACGCCGGGCGATGTCGTCACCGCCTTGCAGCAGCAAAACGTGCAGATCGCCGGTGGTCAGCTTGGCGGCACGCCAGCGGTGCCGGGTCAGATGTTGCAGGCGACGATCACGGAGCAGACGCTACTGCGCACGCCGAAGGATTTCGGCAACGTCCAGTTGAAGGTGAACCCCGGCGGTTCGCAAGTGCGCATCAAGGACGTCGCGCGCATCGAGCTCGGCGGCGAAACGTACAACTTCGACACGAAGTACAACGGACAGCCGACGGCGGGTATGGGCATTCAGCTCGCCACGGGTGCGAACGCGCTGCAAACGGCGAAGGAAGTGCGCGCGAAGATCGACGAATTGTCGAAGTACTTCCCGCATGGCCTCGTCGTCAAGTACCCGTATGACACGACGCCGTTCGTGCGTCTGTCGATCGAGGAAGTGGTCAAGACGCTGCTCGAAGGGATCGTGCTCGTCTTCCTCGTGATGTACCTGTTCCTGCAGAATCTGCGCGCGACGCTGATCCCGACGATCGCCGTGCCGGTGGTGCTGCTCGGTACGTTCGCGATCATGAATCTCGTGGGCTTCTCGATCAACGTATTGTCGATGTTCGGGCTCGTGCTCGCGATCGGTCTGCTCGTGGACGATGCGATCGTCGTGGTGGAAAACGTCGAGCGCGTCATGCGAGAGGAGGGGCTGTCGCCACGGGAGGCGACGCGTAAGGCGATGGGACAGGTCACGGGCGCGCTCGTGGGTGTGGCGCTCGTGTTGTCGGCCGTGTTCGTGCCGGTGGCGCTCTCGGGCGGCTCGGTCGGCGCGATCTATCGCCAGTTTTCGCTGACGATCGTCTCGGCGATGGTGCTGTCGGTGCTCGTTGCGCTGGTGCTGACGCCGGCGCTGTGCGCGACGATCCTCAAGCCGATTCAAGCCGGCGAGCATGAGGCCACGACGGGTTTCTTCGGCTGGTTCAACCGCACGTTCGAGCGTAGCCGCGACAAGTATCACAGCGGCGTGCATCATGTGATTCGTCGTTCCAGCCGTTGGCTGTTGATCTATCTGGTGTTGATCGTCGCGGTCGGCCTGCTGTTCGTACGCTTGCCCAAGTCGTTCTTGCCCGATGAAGACCAAGGGCTCATGTTCGTGATCGTGCAGACGCCGACGGGCTCAACGCAGGAAACGACGGAGCGCACGCTTTCGAACATCTCCGATTATCTGCTCACGCAAGAGAAGTCGCTCGTCGATTCGGTCTTCACGGTGAACGGCTTCAGCTTCGCGGGCCGCGGCCAGAACTCGGGCCTCGTGTTCGTGCGGCTCAAGGATTACGGCTCGCGGCAGCACTCGGATCAGAAGGTGCAGGCGATCATTCAGCGGATGTTTGCGCACTACTCGCGTTACAAGGACGCGATGGTGATTCCGTTCAATCCGCCATCGATTCCCGAACTCGGTACGGCATCGGGTTTTGACTTCGAGCTGACCGACAACGCGGGTCTCGGCCACGATACGCTGATGAATGCACGCAATCAGTTGCTCGGAATGGCGTCCAAGGATCCGACGCTCGCACTCGTGCGGCCAAACGGGCTGAACGACACGCCGCAGTTCAAGGTCGACATCGATCGCGAGAAGGCGCAAGCGCTTGGCGTTTCGCCGCAGGCGATCGACCAGACGTTCTCGGTGGCGTGGGCATCGCAATACGTGAACAACTTCCTCGATACCGATAACCGGATCAAGAAGGTGTACGTGATGGCCGATGCGCCGTTCCGCATGACGCCTGAGGATATGAGCAGTTGGTACGTGCGCAATACGTCGGGCACGATGGTGCCGTTCACGTCGTTCGCGGCGGGGCACTGGACCTTCG
>CAYRLJ010000001.1:9850-105834 GCA_964425025.1 uncultured Burkholderia sp.
AGCGCTACAACGGCATCTCGTCGATGGAGATCCAAGGGGCAGCCGCGCCGGGCAAGAGTACGGGCCAGGCGATGCAGGCGATGCAGAAAATCGCGGCGAAACTGCCGGCCGGTATCGGCTACTCGTGGACGGGGCTGTCGTATCAGGAAATCCAATCGGGCTCGCAAGCGCCGATTCTGTATGGCCTGTCGATTCTCGTCGTCTTCCTGTGCTTGGCCGCGCTGTATGAAAGCTGGTCGATTCCGTTCTCGGTCATCATGGTGGTGCCGCTCGGCGTGATCGGCGCGCTGTTGGCCGCGACACTGCGCGGGCTCGAGAACGACGTGTTCTTCCAAGTCGGCCTGCTGACCACGGTTGGCCTGTCGGCGAAGAATGCGATTTTGATCGTCGAGTTCGCGCGTGAATTGCAGCACGGCGAAGGCATGGGGCCGGTCGAAGCCGCGATGGAAGCGGCGCGGCTGCGGCTGCGCCCGATTTTGATGACGTCTTTGGCGTTCATTCTCGGCGTGCTGCCGCTCGCGATCAGCAATGGCGCGGGTTCAGCTAGCCAGCATGCGATCGGCACGGGCGTGATCGGCGGCATGTTGACGGCGACGTTCCTCGCGATCTTCTTCATCCCGATGTTCTTCGTCGTGATTCGGGCGAAGTTCGCGGGCGAGGCGGAAAATGTGGATGAAGCGGCCCGGCTTGCCGAGGAGCATCATTCGGCACCGCATCGGCCGGCCGGGGGCGGGGACAAGAACGGCGACGAAGGACACTGAAATGAAACGACCCCCACGCTCACTTTGTTCGCTGCCCCCCGGAGGGGGCGTTCAGCCTCCTTGGGGCGGCCCGGCGGAGGCTGAAATGCAACGACCCCCACGCTCACTTTGTTCGCTGCCCCGGCGGAGGCTGAAATGAAACCATATTCATCGATAGCGATCGCCGTGGCGGTGTTCGCGGCCGGTTGCACGTTCGAGCCGAAGTACGACCGTCCGGCGGCGCCCGTCGCAGGCGCTTTCCCGGCCTCGGGCGTCTATGCGACGCAGCCGACGACGAACGCGGGCGATACGGCGAGCGGCCGCGCGGCCGTCGACATCGGCTGGCGCGAGTTCTTCGCCGATCCGCGCCTGCAGCAGCTTATCGAGCTTGCGCTCGCGAACAACCGCAATCTGCGTGTTTCCGTGTTGAACGTCGACGCGGCCCGCGCGCAGTACCGGATCACGCGCGCGCAGTTGTTCCCGGCGATCGATGCGCGAGGCAGCAAATCGGTTCAGCGCACGCCGTTGGATTTGTCGCCCTCTGGACTCACGATCTCCGAGGTGTACCAGGTGGGGCTCAATGCCTCGTGGGAGCTTGATTTCTGGGGACGCATTCGCAGCCTGAAGGATCGAGCGCTCGAGCAATATTTGGCAACGGCGCAGGCGCGCAAGGCTGCGGAGATTTCGCTTGTCGCGCAGGTGGCGCAGCAGTACTTGCAGATGTTGGCCGTGGACGATCTGCTCAAGATCACGGACGACACATTGAAGACGGCCGAATCGTCGTACTCGCTGACGAAATTGCAGTTCGAGAACGGCACGGGCTCGGAGTTGGACCTCCGCCAAGCGGAAACGATCGTGGAGCAGGCGCGCGCCAATCGTGAAGCGCAAGCGCGTGCGCGGGCGCAGGCGGAAAATGCGCTCGTTCTGCTCGTCGGCCAGCCGTTGCCCGATGATCTGCCCGCGGGCCAAAGCCTCGACGATCAGCGATTGCTGACCGACATCCCCGCTGGCTTGCCGTCCGAGCTGCTCACGCGCCGGCCCGACATCATGGAGGCCGAGGCGACGTTGCGCGCGGCCAACGCGAACATCGGCGCGGCGCGGGCGGCGTTTTTCCCGAAGATCTCGCTGACGGCGGCGCTCGGCACGGCGAGCCCGACGCTCGGCGGTTTGTTCAAGGCCGGTTCCGCCGCTTGGTCGTTCGCGCCGCAGGTCACCCTGCCGATCTTCGAGGGCGGCCAGAATCTTGCCAACCTCGATCTGGCCAATGTGCAGAAGCGGATCGAGATCGCCAATTACGAGAAGGCGATTCAGTCGGCGTTCCGCGAAGTGGCCGACGATTTGGCGGCGCGCAGCACGTACGATGCGCAGATTCAGGCGCTCGAACGGACGACCTTCGCGCAGACGCGCACGCTCGATCTCTCGCAGCTTCGCTATAAGAACGGCGTCGATAGCTACTTGCAGGTGCTGACCGCGCAGACGAACCTTTATACGGTACAGCAGTCGCTCGTCAACGCGCGCGTGGCGCGGCTCGATAACCTCGTCGGTTTATATGTCGCGCTCGGTGGTGGTTGGATCGCGAACACGGGCGATATGCCGCGGCCGGCCGATGCGCCGGCGACAGTGGGGGCGGCGTCGGGGACTGTAGGGGCAACGGCCGTGGGGAAGAGCGCGGGTTGACGGAGCGCGTTAGCACGTAGACGCGAAACCGGCGAGCTCATGGGCTCGCCGGTTTTTTTGTCTGGGTGCTCGTTCGACACCTGCGGGCGACCCAATGTGGCTAAGGCGGGCTTACCTAGGCCTGCGTCGGAAGGCGGCATCCAATGCGACGAAGCAGGATCTCACGCCTACCTTGCGGGTCGCGGGAAGGCCGGATGGGATTTTGAGACACATCATTCAAGAGGAAACATCGAGGCGGGAGGCGCTGATTTCTCGATGTAAAAACTACTCGCTCCAGCGCCTCCGCATAATGAAAACGTCTTCGTGCGGTACAAATTTCCCCGAAATTGGGCGAAAATTAAGAATTGTCTTAAATTCAATTGGCGCATTGTAATGGCGTGAGTTTTTTGCTTATGATTTTCCCCTTTTCGATTGGCTAGTGAAGTTGACGAGAGGGGGTAATCGATATGGGTAGATCGGCACGCTCGCTCGCGCTCGAAGCCGGAATTGATCAAATTAATAGAGCGTTGATACTGGAAACGCCCTTGGGCCTTCATGCGCTCTTGCCTCAACGAGTCGCGGGCGAATCTCATATCGGGCGAGACTTTGAATTCACGGTCGATGTCGTGTCGCGAGAGCGTGCGATCGAGTTGAAGAAGCTGATGGCGCAGCCGGTCACGTTATGGGTTCGCCAGCGAGCTAACGCGTATCTTCCTTATCACGGATTTGTTTTTGCAACGCGGAGACTTGGCTCCGACGGCGAGCTAACTTATTACCAGCTTTCGTTTTCGTCATGGATGCGGTTTCTGCGGCATCGCAGGGACGCAAGAATCTTTCAAGGTCTGACAACAGCCGCCATTCTGGCCGAAGTGTTCGACGGCCACTCGCACGCTCGGGGCAAATACCGGTTTGATATGTTAGACCGTGGCGTTGAGCATTCCTACTGTACGCAGTACGAAACCGACCACAACTTCGTCCATCGACTACTGGAGTCCGAGGGTTGGTTCACCTATGTCGAACAGGCCGAGAACGGCAAGTCGCATACGGTCGTTATCACCAACGACATCTATCGATGCAAGCCGCTCGACTCGAAAGAAGTCAGGTTCTATCGCGGCGGCCGCAATGACGAAGCCGATGCCTTGGTCGAGTGGAGCAGCGAGCGCACGGTCCAGAGCGTTCGATATGCGATGCGCACGGCCGACTATAAACGGCCAAGTTGGCCGAAGGAACGCTCGGGCGTTTCAAGGGAGCGGCACGGCGACGTTCCGAGGGAACTCGAGGTCTACGAGTACACGGGTCACTACAGCTTCCCTCTAACAGAGGATGCAAGAGACCGAGGGTCGCTCGCCGTCCAGTTCCGCCTCGAAGAATTAGAGTCCCGAAGCAAGCGATTTTTCGGCGTCGGCAACGTGCCCTGCATGGACGCGGGCCGATGGTTTCGCCTCAGAAATCACCCTGAGCATGATTCCGACAACGCGCAAGATCAAGAATTCGCAACCATCGCTGTTCGTTGGAGCATCCAGAACAACTTGCCGTTGGGCAACAGCCGCCCTTTTCCGAACAGCTTGCAGCAGCCATTGGCGCGTGTGCGAGCGGACTATGAGGACAGGCAAGCGCTGTTTACGTCCAAGGACCCCACTGGCGCCGAAAGCTTCTTTTTGGTCGAAATGGAAACGCAACGGCGACGCGTACCCTTTCGCAGCCCGTTCGAGCATAAGAAGCCCGTCATGCACATGCAGACGGCGACGGTGGTCGGCGTCGCCGACGAAGAAATATTCACCGATGCGTTGAACCGCTTGAAGGTCCAAATGCATTGGGACCGGCAGGGAAACAACAACCGGTCGTCGTCCTGCTGGATGCGCGTGGTATCGCCGAACGCCGGAGGCGGCTTTGGTGGGGTCTTCGTGCCCCGGGTAGGCCACGAGGTGGCAATCGACTATGTCGACGGGGATTGCGACCGTCCCGTGGTAACGGGCGTGCTGTTCAATGGGAGTAATACGCCTCACTGGCATACGAACGGGCTGCTTTCCGGCTTCAAGTCCAAGGAGTTTGGTGGGGGAGGGTTCAACCAACTCGTTTTCGATGACTCCACGGGTCAAAATCGAGCGCAAATTTTCACCTCCACCGCGAACTCGTACCTCCACATCGGGTATTTCATCGACCACACCGGCAATACGCGCGGGAACTACCTCGGCACGGGGTTCGATTTGAAGACCGACTCATGGGGCGCGCTGCGGGCAGGGCAAGGGCTCTATGTTTCGACCTATTCGCGTGGGGGCACGTCGAGTCAGCCGCTCGACGTCAAAGAGGCGACTCGGCATTTGATCGATTCGGGCGGTGTCATTCAGCGCCGCTCGCTTGCAGCGGCGGAGGGCAAAGCCGAGGCGCTCGATGAGGCGCAAAGCGCTATCAAAGACTTCGCTGCCTCTACGCAAAGCGACGTGCAAGGAGGCATCGACGGAGGTCGTACTGCCGGCGGCGGCACAGGCAGTGCCAACGCGTTTTCGCAACCCGTCATGCTGCTGGCGAGCCCTGCTGGCATCGGGCTGTCGACGAAGCAGTCGCTGCATGCGGCGGCCACCGAACACATCAATCTCGTGAGCGGTGCGAGTACCTATGTATCGGCCGCGAAGTCGTGGATTGCGAGCGTCGGCGAAAAACTGAGCTTCTTCGTGCAGAACGCCGGTATCAAGTTATTCGCAGGCAAAGGTAAGCTCGAGCTAGAGGCGCAGTCGGACAACATCGAAATCACGGCCGCCAAGACCGTTAAAGTCATCTCGACGGCCGACGCCGTGAATCTGCTGGCACAAAAGGAAATCACGCTCAAAGCGGGTGGCGCCAGCGTCCGGTTAGCTGACGGGAAATTTTACGTGCACGCGCCTGGGACGGTCGATGTGAAGGGCGCACAGTTCGTAGTCGACGCACCGGAGAACGAGGAGGCTTCCGCGCAACTTGCGGCGGCCAAATCGTGCACTCAGCAGATGGGTGCCGCGGCACAGTCCGGCACCGCGCTCGTATAGGTCATTGCATGATTCATTACGTTATCGTCGAGCCCTTGAACGGCAAGCTTGAGCTGCCGGATGTGCCGCCTGTCTACGCGGTAGGCGAACTTGTTCCCGAGGCACGCGCGGAATTGGCGGGCGCAGCGCCGACGCTGTATTGCGCCGAGCATCCGAACGAGCAATTGCCGGCATTGCTCGAGCGCGCTGGGCAAGATCGAGCGTCGGGAACCCCACCCGTCATTTGCGCCATTCTCGAATGCGACAAAGCGAGCCATCGGCTGCAGCGCCACCTTGCAGATCGCATGGTGCTGCCGAAGCCAACGGAAGGGGCCGCAATTTTTCGATTCTACGATCCACGTGTATTTGCGCATCTGCGCTGGATACTGCAATTCGAACAATTGAATGCGCTGATGGGCCCTGTGGCCCGCTGGACTTATCTCGATGGCGGTGGCGAATGGGTCACCGTCGAAGGGACGGAAATACCGAATGAGGGCTGGGTGGTCCGCAATGACCAGTACGGTCAAATCACGCGTATCGAACTGATCGAGCGTGTCTTGTCGATACTGCGTGCGCGCTCGTTCGCGCTGAAAGCCGAGACGCCTCGATTGATCGAGGCGCATCTGGCAAGAGGAGAAGCTTACGGTCTGAATGGGGGCGACCTGATCGGATTTGCCGTCCATGGTGCGAAAACTTTGCCTTACTTCGACCGGCATCCGCGCGTTCAGGCCGTGCTCAAGACGCGAGGGGAAACGTCGTATATGGCTGCCGTGCAGCATTGGGATGCGCACGAGTGGACAGCGATAGCGCGAGAAAGCGTGCAGTACGAAAGCAAACTTGCCGACGCGTAAGGACATTAACGAGGTAAGAGGTAACAGCATGACCACGAATCTCGATTTCGACTTCTCTGACATGGCCGAGCTCAATAGCACGGTGATGCAGACGAGCACGCGCACGGGGAACCAGTGCTCGATGTGCAAGAAAAAGGGGTTGCCCATTTTGCCGGTGCGGTATTCGGCATTCGCCGATACGAAAGCGCACAAAGCGTCCGGGACTGTGAGACTCATGGGTGGTAAGTTCGGCGACGGCGTAATGAGCATCGCGTTGAAAAAGGCGAAGTACACGTTGCGCACGCTGCGCTACGGCTACGTCAACATCTTCTATCCAAAGACGCAGCGATGGCAGGTATATGCCGTGACCGCCGAGGGATACCTGTACGAGTATCCGATAGACATGAACATCGACCGCAGCCTCGAGCGGCCCTTCAACTGTCATCAATCGGGGCATGCACAGCTCGCTCAATGCATCACCATCGAAGACGCGCAAAAGGCCGGCGTGGTCTACCTGGCTTTCAGCGAGGAGCGGTGGACCAAGAAGGTGCGAGGCCTGTATGCGACGAATTTCATGGGTTGCCGCGACAAGCGGATGCAAAAATTCGACGCGGCGGGTTGGTTCAACGGCAGCACGCAGCAGCCTCATACGGAAACCGTGACGCAGGTCGCGGACCTGCTGAGCGAATACAAAGGCAACGCCCCTGATGCTTTGTCGAGCGCTTGTTTCCCGTATCACAATCGCTCCGGGCAAGGGCCTGCGCTGAAAAAAGCGATGGACTCCGTTACGCCTGAAAAGGGGCTTATCCTCGCGCTTTGGGACGCTGCCGGTATCACGCAGGAATTGAACTTCGAGCAGCGACTCGCATTCGGGGCGACGCTCGAGCCATACGAGCACGGTATCTGGGCCGCGAGCGCGATCGATGCACTTCACGAAGCGGTTATTGCGTCGGCGAAGGAGGACGTGGAAACCGGTGCTCGTTGGATGGAGGCCAGCACGTACCAAGGGCTTGGAGCTAGTGCGATATTCGACGGCGGCAAGCTGCTCGAAAAGCAGATCAAGAGCATCGAGGCAATGAAGAAGGCGGATCTGGTCAGCGCGGGGCCTGAAGCGTGGAAGCCGTACACGACTCACTACCGGCAGCAGGCCATCGTCGATTTCAAAGAGCAAATGTCGTCGGCGCTAAAGCAAGAGCAGACGAGTACGCTTATACCGCTATCTCAGGACCACCAGGCATGGCTGACAAGTTCTGCGTTGTTGAACGTATTTCAGTTCGACTACGAGCAGGGCAATTGTCGCAGCGGCCTCAACTACACGAACACATTTGTGGGCTGCATAGAAGGCGCGGCGGACCGCAAGGAAACCATCGACGTGCTCGTCAAATGGGCGAAGGGGGACGTGACGGATACGCATAATCCGCTGCTGCGCGCACTGGTGCTGAACCATCCTGTCGTCGCTGAGCAGGTTAAGGAAGCGTCGAGCTATCCCTACATCGAACTGCGCGAGTTCGTAGCAAAGCTTATTGAGTCCTACAGCGAGATAGAGGAAGTCGCTAAACGCACGGACCCTAGCTTGCCAGGCGACCTCGCGCGCTCGGTCGCCCATCTTCTACGAGAGGTAGGATGTCCGATTGTCGAGGTAGTGAGCTCGGGCGTGGACGAAGCGGCCGCCAAGATTATGTACGCGGCGATGAGCATGCGGACGAAGACACGGTTCGAGTTTAAAGCGTTATGGGGGTCGCCGAATCAATGGGTTCACTACATCGCGCGGCAGATGCAGGAGATGATGCCGGGACGCCAGCGAATCGATGTAGAGGATGTGCAAACGAAGCTTCGCGAAAAGGCTGCGCCTGCCGGCGAGAAGGATTGGGAAGTTAAGGTCAAGCAGTTCGTGCCGGTTCAAAGCGCGGCGGACGAAGCGGCGGACCTGTCCAGCGTCAAGGGGACGCCGAGCCTATCGAAGAAAATGGCCGCATCGATGCTGACGCCGGATGTCGTTGAGAATATTTATATGCCCAAGTTTCGGCTGATGGCCAGAGGCGAACCGGCATTTGCCGGCATCGGGGCAATTTTTAACGCGATCAATCTGCGGTTTGCGCGGGAAGAACTGAGGAAGTCAAATCGGTTCAATGCGACGGAGAATCGTATCAAGTTCGACAATGCCGTTGCGGGGCTTACCGCAAGCGTTGCGCAGTATGGTGGGGCGGCAATCAAGGGGCTGGAAAATGGCGGGGTGAAGCTCTCTGGGGGGTGGCTGCGCTGGGCTCATCGCTTGGAACTGGCTGGGAAGTATGGTGGCGCGGTGGTTGGGCTCGTGGCGGCGGCTATCGACTTTTATCACGCCTACGACGAGGATATGCATGGCAATACCATGCTGGCTGTGCTCTATGTTACCTCGGGGGTGGCGGGTGTCGCGTTGGCGATTGCTGCGTTCTTCTCTCCAATTCTCACGCCTCCACTGCTTTTACTTGCCGCTCTTATCGGTGTATTGGTGAGCTATTTCAAGGAGCGCGAAGTGAACGCCTGGCTTGAGAAATCTTATTTTGGCATCAAAGCAACTAGCGAAAGATTCGAAGGGTTTGACGAAGACAAAAAGGCGTTTTCGGCTATTTTTTCTTAACTGGAGCCAGCATGGCGTTTGATGGACACACTCGGTACAAGCTCAATCGTCCGGTGACTGACGTGGAGGCATCGGCGCAGTTGAACGTGGACGAGGCGTGCGCAGGCGAGGCCAAGAGCGCGGGCACCATATTCTCGGCGACTGATACCTATCTTGAGCTGTGCGACGGACTCTATCGAGAAAAGGGTTGGGGGCTGCTGGCATTTTCGACCGCTGGCCTCATGGCGTTCGGTGCTACTGTTTTGTGCTTGTGGATGATGATATATGTCCCACCAGCTGTGGAGGCAAAGGGGCAAGCTTGGATTCTTTATTGGGGACTAACGCCTCTTTCCTTGATACTGCTGGGCCTTTTTTCTATAACGGTGCGCGGATTTTTGGTCGATTGTTTCAACTACACCTGCAAGCCGATAAGGTTCAATAGAGCTGACCGCACGATCTACGCATTCCGCCACAACGGCCCCGGAGGCGTTGTCTCCGTTCCGTGGGACAGTGCCTTCTTGTACGTCGAGCGCAAGCCGAAAGCCGGCCTCGGAGGAACCGCACCTCGTGTCGTCCGTTGCCTTGTCCTTAACGACAACGGACTGGTCATAGACACGTTCTCTATCGGAAAGCGTGTAGTGCTGGCATTTGACGAGAGCAGCGCCGCCGGCCAGCAGGTGATGGAAGAACTGTATCAGGACTTCGAATACTACCGGCGCTTCATGGAAGAGGGCCCATCGTCCGTGCCGCAGGTGCCGCAATTGCTGACTACCGAAGTTTCCTTCCGTAATTCCCTGCGAATGCAGTTCGAGGACGTATCCGACATCTTGAATTCCGGGCATCCACTGTTGTGGCTGCTGCTTGCAATCACCGCGCTTCCGAGCCTTATCCAAGCGACGGTACATTACCTTGCACAACTGACCTGTCGCGAGCCCGTGTGGCCCGAAGAGGTAGAGCGCGCGTGTAACCCCCGGTAATCCCACGACAACTCAGATAGAAAGAGTCGCTTCATGAACCGCCGCTTTGTCCGCAAGGGTGACAAGACCGACCGCAACGGCCTCGTGATGGGCGGTATTGCGGGCTCATCGTTGCAAGGTCAGCCTTTGGCTTACCTCGGCGCGCGAGTCTAGCGCTCCGCGTGCGGGACCGAGGGCATCATCATAAGTGATGCCTCCCCCCGCACGATAACCGTGATGAGGAAACAGGTTGCGCTCGAAAATGACCTATGTCAGTGCAAATGCGAGCCGTTGCCAAGGCTCGTGACGTCACAAGCGCTCGGCTCCTTCAAGACTTAGCGCACTGCGGAACGCTAAAGCGCCAACCTAGGCTCGACATAAGCACCATAATCCGGCCCGACGCCCCACGCCTGCACGGGAATCCGATACCCCCCGACAAAATGCCCTTCGATGTACTTTTGGCTGCCGCCGTACGACCCATCGACGTGAAATGCCGCGAACGCGACCACCGGCACATAGCTGTGCGAGTCGATCTGCCCCGAGACGGGTACGACGATCGTGGCACCCACCGGCACGCTGCTATAGATCGTCGTCTTGACGCCCGGCTCGACCCAGATGTTGTCGCCGATCGAGATCGGCCCGGGGTTGCCGGAAGCAATGAGCCCGCGGACGGTCGGCACATCGTTCGCGTTGATGAGAAACGACGTCCATTGCCCCGCTTCGCATGTTCCGCCGTACATCTGCCCGTTGCCGATCCGAAACTCGTACGGTTGTCCCGTCGCCGGATCGGTCATCGGTTCGTTCGTCTGCGCGTTCCAGTATTGCTTGAGCAAGCACTGATCGATAACCAACGGAAAGAGGCCACCGGCGCCCACCGTCGAAGGCGCAGCGGCGACAGCCACCGCCGTGGCGTTGGCCGGCGTGCTCAGATAATCGAGGAATCCGCCCATCAGCAGCGACACCGCGCCGCCGTTTTGCCCCGCGCTGCGCGTCACCGTCACTTGGACTGCCGGGACATCATAGGTGCCGGGCGTGATGGTCTGCGCTTGGAGCGTTGAAGGCGAGCCGGTTAAATTCCAATACCCCGTCTGCACGCTGGCGGCACTCAGCGCGACGCCATCCGATCTATTGAGCGATACCGCGCTGTTCGTCGCGCTGGCGGCATCCGGCCAGTCAGGCCCGTTGGCGCCAGCGAGCAGCTTCGATGCGCCCGCGAGCGCCGCGGCGTCCGCTGCGTTTTGCAACTCGCTGCGCGCCGTCGCCACGCGCGGCATGTCGACGGCGAACGCCCCGAACGTCAGCAAGACGGGAATCGTCAGCAAAAACCAAAGCGGTACCGAGCCGCGTTGCCTGCGCAGCGAAGCACAAGCGCGCCCCGATGCGCGCGGCGAGCGCGGCGAGCGCCTATTCATAGTCCATCACCGTCGTCGCGCTGACGGTGACAGGGCCCGTCAACGAACTGAGCGCCGAGCCCAGCACGAGCCCCTTGTAGGTGTAGGTGACTGTGACGGTCAGGGGGCTGCCCGGCGAGGTGCCGGCCGACTGATCGACGTTGACGGTTGGCGTCGTACTCGTGCCGCCCGTCACCAAGTTATTTTGCGTGTACGCGAGCGCGACGTTCGCCACATCGCTCGCCGCCATTTGAGGCACGCGCACTACGATGCCCGCGCGCGCGGCCTCGCGGGTCGCATTCGTGATCACGGCCTTGTCGCACAAGAGCAAGCTTGTGTCGACGATGCCGAACAGCACGGTCATCAAGAACGGAAACACGAGCACGAACTCGAGCGCCGCGACGCCGCGCTCGTTCGAGGCGAGGCGTGCGAGCCGATTCATTCGATCGCTCCCGTCGAAGCCGTGTGCGGGGATGGCACGGAATCCGCGCGCGCGGCATCGCTGCTTGCCGTCGTGCGCGTGTCGTCTTTGGCGGCGCCTTGCTCGGACGCTTGGCCGCCCCAGCGCGCGCGCAGATTCTGATAAAAGCGCAAGTTGTCCTCGGCCGATGCTGCGGGCATGTCGGCCGCGAGGATCTGTTTGGCCGCTGCGCCGTTGCCAAGCACGCCATAGGCAAGCGCGAGGTTTTCGCGCGCTTGCACCGGCGCATCGGGCAGGCCGGCCACATCGAGCAACACATTTGCGCCTTCGCGCGCATGCTGACCGAGAACCAGCGAAAGCCCGAGATCGGCCTTGAGCCCTTGCACTTCGGGATGGTGCGCGAGCGCAGCGCGATAGACGGCTTGCGCCTCGCCGTGCTTGCCTTGCAGATCGAGCGCGGCCCCCAGCCCCTCGGCGACGACGGCGTTGTCGGGATGCGCTTGAGCAAGACGGCGATAGCGTGCAACCGCATCGTCGAGACGGCGCTCGCGCAGTGCGACGCGCGCCATCCCGAGTTGGGCGCGCGGATCGTCGGGCATAGCCGCGGCAACCTGGGCATAGAGCACGCCCGCGCGCGCCAGATCGCCGGTCTGATAAATTGCATCGGCCAGGCCAAGCTCAGCGGGCAGCGAGCGCGGATCGGCCTTCAGCGTGCGCTCGAACAACGAAATCGCGAGCGATACGTCACCGCTGTCGAGGGCGCTTTCGGCGATGTGCAAATCGGTGCTCTTGTCTGCGCTGCGTTCCGTGAGGACGGGCCGCGTTTGGACGCGCGGCTCGCTAGCGCAACCGGTCAGCAAGAGCGTGGACAGTGCGCAGCTCGCCAAAGCGGCAACGAGCAGGCGCCGCGACGGCAAAGTGATCGGATTCAAGACAACCTCCCACGGTCGATTCGACCGGCAATCCATTCGATTCAAATTCAATGACGAAACACCGCGAGGAGCCGGATGACGGCCGGTCCCGCCGCGATCAACGCGACCGTCGGCATGATGAAAAGCATCATCGGCAGCGTCATCTTCGGCGCGAGCTTTGCGGCCTTTTCTTCGAGTGCGATGATCTGCATCGAACGCTCCGTACGAGACAACATGCGCAGCGACTGCGTGATCGGCGTGCCGTACTGCTGCGATTGCACGAGCGTCGTGACGAGCGCGCGCATCGACGTGATGCCGATGCGCGCGGCCATCGCATTCAATGCGCTCGCGCTGTCGCCGCCGATCTGCAATTCATCGGCCGTCACCGAAAATTCGTCGGACAGCGGTGGGCAGATCGTGCGCAACTCGGCCGCGACGCGTTTGATCGCGACGACGAGACTGTTGCCGGCGTTCGTGCAGATGACGAGCAGATCGAGCGCGTCGGGCAGGGCAGCGGTAATTGCGCGCTGGCGGCGTTTGATCGCGAATCCGAGCGCGTACTCGGGCAGCACCATGCCGATGACGAACGCGGCGGCCATCGCCAATAGGCGCATGACGAAGTAGCCGCCGATGCGCGGCAGGTGCGGGACGAGCACGATGGCACCGAGCGCTACGCACGCACCACAGACGATCTTCAATCCGGCGAGGATCGAAACGGCACGCGCCTCGCGAAAGCCCGCGCTCGCAAGCCGCGTGGCGAGTTTGCCGCGCTCGGCCGCATCGATGATCGGCATCCGCTCGCCAATCCTGGCGACCTTGTGCGCAAGCTGTTGCGGTACGTTTCGTTCTTGCCCCGGCGCACTCGCGCGCGCGACGCTTAGCCGCGTCCGCTGCGCGATGCGCGAACGCATGCTGCGCCCGTGCAGCACGAGCCACAGCGTCGCGCACACGAGCAGCGCGACGAGCGCGAGATTCATCCAGATGTCGGTCGCTTTCATCGTGACGTGTCCATGTTGGCGATCTTTCGGATCATCGTCATGCCGATGAACAAGAGCACGGCTGAGAGCGCGAGCATCTTGTGGCCCGCGCGCGTATTGAAAAGCAGCGACACGTAGGGGCGATTCACCACGTACAAAAAGCCCATGATGAAAAACGGCACGCCCGAGATGATCTTGCTCGCAATGCGCCCTTCGGCCGTGAGCGCCTTCGTCTTGGCCCGGATGTCGCGGCGCGTTCGCACAATGGCGGCGAGATTCTCGAGGGTCTCCGCGAGATTGCCGCCCGTTTCGCGCTGTAGGACGAGACAGACGGCGAAGAATGAGAAGTCGGCCAACTGCAGCCGCTCGGCCGCTTGCTCGAGCACCTCCTTGAGTTCGGCGCCGACAAGCAGTGCGTCCCCCATCGTGCGAAACGTCGAGCGCACCGGCTCGTCGCTTTCGACGCCGGCCGTACAGATGGCCTGCACGGCGGGAATACCCGCTCGCACGGCGCGAATGATGAGATCGAGCGTGTCGGGAAACACGGCGAGAAAACGCTGCTTGAAGCGCGAGATGGTGTACCGGTACATCGCGCGTATGGCGATGAGTGCACTCACCACGGCGCTGAGTGCACGCACCCAAAAGGGTAATCCGGCAAGCGAGCCGCCGACAAAATCGACAAGGCCGGCCAGTATCGCGACGACGATGATATTGCGCACGCCCGCGCGGCCCGCGATCGCCTCGATACGTTGTCGCTTCGCATGTAGCCACGCTTGCCAGGCCGGTGCGTCGCCGTCGCGGCGATCGAGGCGCACGAGCTGATGCAATGGCTTATCGCTGCTTGCGCTTCGGCTCGCCGCCTGCGGATCGCGCAGTGCCGCGACACGCTGTGAAATGCGCTGGGCGGGTCGCTTGCGCGCCATCTCGCGCAGCGAGCGCACGATGAGCCCTACGACGACGATCGAGAAGAAAGCGGCAGCGGCGACGACGTCGGCGGGCGTCACGATTGCATCGCTCCGATCAGTTGCTCTTCGAGGCCGTAGTAGGCGGCGCGCTGAGCGAAGGCCGGACGCAGCGACGAGCTTTCGAATGCGCCGCGCACCTGCTCTTCGTAGGCGCTGGCATTGAAGCGGAAGGCGAACAGATCTTGCGTGATGACGATATCGCCTTCCATGCCGGATATTTCGGTGACACGCGTAACGCGCCGCATGCCGTCGCGCATGCGCTCGATCTGCAGAATCATATGGACGGCGCTTGCGATTTGGCGACGAATCGACACCAGTGGCAGATTGCCGTTGGCCATCATCACCATGCTTTCCAGTCGCGTAATCGCGTCGCGCGGCGTATTCGCGTGGACCGTCGTCATCGATCCGTCGTGGCCCGTGTTCATCGCCTGCAGTACGTCGAATGCCTCGGTACCGCGCGTTTCGCCGAGAATGATGCGGTCGGGCCGCATCCGCAACGCATTGCGAACGAGATCGCGCTGCGAGATACCGCCGAGCCCCTCGCTGTTCTCGGGACGCGTCTCGAGGCTCACGACATGGGGCTGCTGCAACTGTAGTTCGGCCGCGTCTTCAATCGTCACGACGCGCTCGTGCGGATCGATGAAGTTCGACAGCGCATTGAGCAGCGTCGTCTTGCCTGAGCCCGTGCCGCCCGAAATGACGATATTCAATCGGCACGCGCTCGCGATGCGCAGCACCTCGACCATGGCCGGGGAGATATTGCCTTGCTGCGCCATCTTTGCGAGCGTGATGTTGCGCTTGGCGAACTTACGGATCGAGATCGATGCCCCGCGCAAGGCGATCGGCGGCAATACGACGTTCACGCGGCTGCCGTCGGCCAAGCGCGCATCGACGAGTGGGCTGCTTTCGTCGACCCGGCGGCCGACCGCTGCGGCGATGCGCTGAGCGACGTTGACGACGTGCGCGTTATCGCGAAACTTCAGCGGCGTGAGCTCGAGCCGCCCGCTGCGTTCGACGTAGACCTGATCGGGGCCGTTGACCAGAATGTCGGTGATTTTCTCGTCGGCGAGCAATGGCTCGATCGGACCAACGCCGAACATGTCGTTGAGCATCTCATCGACGATGAGCGCCTGCTCGGCGAGCGTGATCGTCAGGCGTTCGTTCGCAATCGTCTCGGCAGCGATTTGCTCGATGCCTTCGCGCACTTGCGGGCGCGACATCGTGAGCGCGGCTGACATATTCATCGACAAAAACACGGCCGCGCGTATCGTCTTGAACGTGTCCGAGCGAATCAGCGCTTCGCGCCGGTCAGACGGCGGCGGCGAGGCATTCGCCTGTTGCGTTGCATCGACAGTCTTCGGCGGCGCGTCCGTTGCCGGGGCACTCGCCGGCCGCGTCGCTTCAATGCTTGCGCCGTTGACTGTCGGCTTGGCCGCGCGCGCTTGCGTCGGCGCATCGACATGCGCGGTTTTTCCCGCGGCCGTCGATTGCGGCACGAACGACGGGGCGTCGCTGCGGCGGCCGAACATCATGCCGCGCTCCGTTTCGGCAGCATGCGCGCATACCACGGGGCGCGCGCGCTCACGGCCGGTGCGTCTGAACCCGTGATCGCGACGGCGAGCGCGACGACGGCGCGCGCGAATGCAGAGTGCTTGCCGTCGCCGATGACCTCGCCCAAATTCTCCGCGACTGCGAGTGTCTGCGGCTCATAGGGGAACTCATGGACCGACGCACGGCCGAGTGCATGCACGAAGTCGGCCTCGGCCACGCGGCCGCGCACGGGCTGTTGCGCATTGTTCAGCAGCACCGACACGCTAGCATCGGCGGGGCGCCCCTCGGCGAAGCGGCACAGCCGCGCCGTCTCGCGCGCCGCATGCACGGACCGATCGGCGACGACATGGATCGTCTCGCAGGCATCGAGCGTTTCCTCGACGAAGCCGCCCGCGCGCTGCGGCGAATCGAGCACGACATAGTGAAAATGACGCTTGAGTGCCGCGACGAGTTCGCCGACGGTCCCCGGGCGCAGTGCGAGCGGATGTTCGTAAGGCAGTTCCGCGCTGAATACGGACAGCCGGTCGCTTTGCGCGACCGCGGTTTGATGAATGATCTGTTGATCGAGCTGGTGGGTGTTTTGCAGCAATTCGACCAGGCCATTGTTCGCAACGATGCCGAGCATCGACGCCGCCGCACCGCCATGCAAGTCGAGATCGACATAAGCGATGCGCCGGCGCGTTTTGTCGGCGAGGTGCCGTGCGAGCGCGGTCGCAATCGTCGTCACGCCCACGCCGCCGCGCGCGCCGATGAGGCCAATCGCCTTGCCCGCGCGCGCGGAAGCAGTCGGATCGCTTGCTGCCAGTGCGCGTTGAACGAGTTCGACCGTCAGCGGTTTGACGAGATAATCTTGCACGCCCAAGCGCAGCAGTGAGCGGAACAGGCCGACATCGTTGTGATCGCCGACGACGACAACGCTGACCGATGGATCGACCACTTCGGCAAGCCGCATCAGATCGGAAATCGGCATCGACGAGCCCGATACGTCGACGAGCAGTTGGCGCGGCGAATGGGGCAGGCCGCGCATCAGCTCTATGGCGTCATCGATCGCGCCGCGCGTGACATACGCGTGCGCGACGCCCTGGTCGAGCATCAGGTTCTTGACGACTTCTTCGCTGCTTGGGTCGGAGACGACCGCGACGATGCGATCGGTCGCGAGCGGCTGTGCGCGTTGGTTTCCGGAGCGTAAATCGAATGCACCCATGGTGTGCCTCCTCAATGCGTGACCGACGTCGTCGTCGATGTCGGATTGAGCGGGTGCGTGCGTCCTTCTTCATAGGCGCGCACGGCACTGGCGCCGAGCGCCGCGTCCGCTCCGGCATACGGCAGGGGCGCGACAAGATCGGCCGGCCGCGCCAGCATTGCCGCGAGGTTCGAGTACGTCGCGCATCCGAACGCAACGCCAGGGCGGCTTCGGCCCGCGTCGATCATGTGCGACGGTTGGTTCAGTTCGTCGCACTGTGGGGCAATGGCGCGGCCGCCGCCAGCCGAGGAGAATCCGATCACCGAGTCGTTCGGCATGCCGAGCGGCGGATGCGCCGACATGCAGCCGGTGAGCGCCGACGCCGCAAAAAAAGAGATCATCGGAAAAATAACGCGGAGTACTAATCGATTGCGCATGGCGCGGCTCCCGTTCAATAGACAAAGCCGGCCGCGCCGACGAGACGCGGCGCGTCCCCGGATAACGGATCGAGACCAAGCGCGCGTTGCAGCACGTACTCGACATCGCTGCTCGGGCGCGTGACGCTGTCGAGCGCATCGTGTAGCTGGCCCGGCCCGACCGGCTGCACGATGTACGGCGTCACGATTACGACGACTTCCGACTTGTTGTTCAGATAATCCTTCGACGAGAAGAGCTTGCCGAGCACAGGCAGTCGCCCGAGGCCGGGCAATTCCGAGAGCACGTCGCTGGTTTTGCTTTGCAGCAGCCCCCCGATCGCGAAGCTTTGGCCGCTCGATAGCTCGACCGTTGTATCGACGCGGCGCACGGTCAGCGCCGGGATCTTGATTGCCCCCGTCATGACGCTGTTGGTCGGATCGATTTCGCTGACTTCAGGGCGAACCTTGAGGCTGATGCGGTTGTCCGCGAGCACCGTTGGCGTGAAGTCGAGCGAGACGCCGTACGGCTTGAACGCGATCGTGATCGCGCCGGTTGTGTCCTGCGCGACCGGGATCGGAAACTCGCCGCCTGCGAGGAAACTGGCGGTTTGGCCCGACATCGCCGTGAGGTTCGGCTCGGCCAGCATCGTGATCAACCCCTCCTGATCGAGCGCATCGAGCACGCCGTCGATCGAGACGTTCTTCGTATGGAATCCGCCTCGCACCGAAAACGCACCGGACGGCGCCAGATTGAACAGTTTTGAGGTTGGGTCAATGAACGCGCGACCGCTGAACAGCCCGCCGATAAAGTTGCCGGTCGAGCCGAGGGAACTCCAGTTGATGCCCAGTTGCTGCGTGATATTGCGATCGACTTCGGTGATGCGCACGCGCAGATGCACCTGAATCGGCTGCGCGAGCGTGAGCCGGTTGACCAGCGCTTCCTGGTCATGCAGATAAGGCTTGAGCGTTTGCGCGACCGCATCCGCGTCGCCCGCGCTCGGCACGCGTCCGCTGACCATCAGCGAACCGGGCGCGCTCGCGACCGTGAGCCGCCATTGAGGAAAGCGCGCGTCGAGCAGCTTCTGAATCGAAGCCGTGTCCATCGCAACGGTGATCGTCTTGCGAAGAATGAGACGGTTGTTGGCGCCCAGCGCGAACAACGTCGTCGTGCCTGCCTTCTTGCCGAGGACGAATACCGTCTTCGGCGTGGGCACGTGCACGTCGGCCACGTCGGGGTTTGCCACGAAGACGGCCACCGCCGCTTCGGGCAACTGCACCATCGCGCCGCCGCCCGCCGGAACCGTCAGCGCGTTAGGGTCATTCGCGTCGCTCGACGCGCTCGCGGATGCGATCATCGGCGAACACAGCATCGTCGCGACGACGAGACCCGCCAGGGCGGTCAGCGCGCGACGCGGTGCGGCGCGGCAGGATCTCAGAAGAAAAAGAAGAGCGTGAATCATTGAGCAATCCTAAGCAGCGGGTCGAGCGCCCGTCGCCGCGGTGACGGGCGTGGCGCTTGGCGTGGCGGGCGCGGGGCTTGGCGCGGCCGGCGGGGCGCCGGCCGGCAACGGCGGCAGCACCCCGGCCGCATTATTCGGTAGTCCCAACGAATCGGTGCCAAGCGAATCGCTTTGCTTAGAGCCGCGGTAGATGATGACCGGCCGTTCGCTTGCGCCGGCGCGCGGCACAGCGGAATGCGCATACGCCTGCGGGGCGGGCGCCATCGCGCGCAACCCGCGCGAGACGTCGCGCGCCCACACAGGCGCGGTCTGCGGCTCGATCACGTCCTCGGCTTGGGGTGCATTGCGATCGCTCGTCGCGAAGCTGCGCAACGCCAGCGAAAGCGAGCCCAGGTGAGCGGCGACCGTGACCACCTCGGCGCTGCGCGGCGTCACCTCGAAAGTGACGGTGCGCGCGCGTTCATTGGCGGTATTCGGTTTTTTGTCGTCGTCCTTGGGCCGCGTGAATGCGGTACCGACTGCGAGCGCGCGCACACGCTCTGCGATCGTTTCAGTCTCGACGGTTCGGTCCGATGTGTTCGCCGCGCTCGGCGACGTCGAGATTTGTTGGGTCAGCAACACATCGACATAGTCGCCGGGCTCGATGAGGCCCGCGTTGCCGGAAACGTCGTCGATCGCGACCGAGATCGCGCGCATGCCGGGCTTGAGCGCCGCTGCGAGGAACCCTGGCGAACTCGGCGAGATGACGTCGGCCGGGCCGAGCGGCGTACCCGCGTGAACGGCGTGGCGCAGCAAATCGCCCTTGAGATCCGCCTCGTCGGGCTGCCCTTCGACCAGCGCGCCCGTGGGGGCTTGGGCGCGTGGAACGCTCTTCCAGACGAGATCGCTATCGCGCAGCAACAGGCCATCGGGCAGATCGGCGGCGGCGGCTCGAATGCGCACCATCGGCGTGGGCTTCGCGGGGCCGGGGCGCGAGGCCGCGACGAACAGCGCGCGCAAGACGAACGCGCCTACGGCGGCGACGATGATCAAGCCGGCGAGTTTGAGGAAGTTTTGCATGACGACGGCATTCCGTTATGTGAGCCGTGCGTGAATCGAAAGCGGCCAGGCCGCGAGGTGCAGCGAAAACGCGTGCATAGGCACGAGCGGCAGCCACAGCGCGGCAACGCCGCCTGCGGCTAGCGCGATGCCGTACGGCACGCCGCGCTTGGGCGCGAGCCATCCGAGCGCGCCTGCGGCCTCGGAATCGCGTTGCATCCGGCCGACGGCAATCTGCACTAGGCCGAGAATCAATCCGAACAACGAAACGATGAAGAAGACGGTGCTCGCGTAGGCGGGACCGCTCCATAGAAACACGGCACCGAACAGCTTCACGTCGCCGCCGCCGAGCCACCCGAAGCGAAACAACAGGGCGGCCAGCACCAATGCCGCGACGCCTGTCGCGACGTGGGCGAGCAGCGCGACCCGGGTTTCCCCGCTCATCCACGCCTGCGCGAAATACAGCGCCGCGAAAGCGGCGACAGTCGCATTGGGCAAGCGCCGCCGCCGCAGGTCCGAGAAAACCAGTATCGCCAAGAGCGCACAAGCGATAGTCGGGATCGAGAACATGAGTGTTCGCCTTTCGATCTACGTACGCCGGCGCGGGGAGCCGTTCGGCACGCGAGCCGAACGGAGTCCGTCATCAATGTCCGTTCGTCTGAACGCTCGTGACCTTCGTGACCATGTTTTGGAAGAGGGCCGGCAAACCGCTGCCGCCACCGAAGATTGCACCCGCCGCGGCCACGGCGACGACTACGATGCCCGCCAAAACCGAATATTCGAGGGCGCTGACGCCGCGCTCGTCGCGCGAAAGAAACCGGACAAAACGAAACATATAAGGACTCCTAAGTAGAGACGAAGGGGGCCGACGGACCTCTTTCGCAACAAGGGGGAGGGAGACGCGTTGGCTCCCCGAGCATGTTTACGGCAATCGTTTGCGCTACTTTAGTAAATTTCCTGGCCTCCCCTAAACAACCAGGCCTCGCGCATTCGCGTGAATATATTCGCTGATCGCGATGCGCGGCGAATGCTCGATGAGTGACTGAGTTAGGCGTCAATTCGAGGATTTGACTTAATCATCCGACGATAGTACGAATTGGCGTAAGCGGTAGCTGAGCTGTCCTAACTATTTTCTCAGGGGCTTTAATGAAGCCGTCACATTGAAGCAATCCGAGGCGTAAACGACTGAAGGGCGCGCATCGAGTCCCGATGCGCGCCCTTCAGTCCAACTGGCACGCTCGTCGAACGAGCATGCCCCCTAATTCAATCAGTGCAGATCGACGGCGCGCCGCTCGAGCCGAGTCGATTGGCGGCTTTCGTGTTCGCTATGCGCACTTTCGTGTTCCGCTTCGCTTGCGCCGGTACTCGAGACGCCGTTGAAAATGATGTTCAGCAGGACGGCGGACACGGACGCAAGCAAAATCCCGCTGTGCAGCAACGGCGAGAGCGCAGGCGGCAGTTGCGCGAAAAACTTGGGCGAGACGACGGGCACGAGGCCGAGCCCGACGCTGACCGCGACGATGAACAGGTTGTGCGGGTTCGTCGAAAAGTCGACGCGAGAGAGCGCCTTGATGCCGTTGGCCGCGACCATGCCGAACATGACGATGCCGGCACCGCCGAGCACGAACGGCGGCACGGAGGCGACGATCTGCGCCATCTTCGGAAACAGGCCGAGCGTGACGAGGATGATGCCGCCCATCGCGCAGACGAAGCGGCTCTTCACGCCGGTTACGCCGATGAGCCCGACGTTTTGCGAGAACGACGTATGAGGGAACGAGTTGAAGATGCCGCCGATGAGCGTGCCGAGGCCATCCACGCGCAGACCGCGCACGAGCGTGCGGCGGTCGACCGGGCGGCCGACCATATCGCCCACGGCGAGGAACATACCCGTCGATTCGATGAACGTTACGAACATCACGGTGACCATCGTTGCGATGGCGAGCGGATCGAAATGCGGCAGGCCGAAATGGAACGGCGCCACGATGCCGACCCACGGTGCGGCGCGCACGCCGTCGAACGACACGTGTCCCGTCAGGGCGGCGACGACGAAGCCGGCGACCATGCCGACGAGCACTGAAATATTGGCGAGGAAGCCGCGGCAGAACTTGTTGATGAGCAGAATCAGCAGCAGCACGAAGAGCGACAGGCCGAGAAACGTAGGATTGCCGTAATCGGGATTGCCGACGCCGCCGGCGGCCCAATGGATCCCCACTTCCATCAGCGACAAACCGATGACCGCGATCACGGTGCCCACGACGACGGTTGGGAAAAACCGCAAGAACCGGCCGATTGCTGGGGCGAGCACGATGCCGATGATGCCGGCCGCGATCGTCGAACCGAAGATGTCGAGGATGCCGAGTTGGGGATTCGTGCCGATCGCGACCATCGGACCGACGGCGGCGAACGTGCAACCCATGATGACGGGCAGGCGAATACCGAAAATCCAGAGCCCGAGCGTTTGAATCAACGTGGCGATGCCGCAGGAAAAGAGGTCGGCGCTGATGAGAAAGGCGATTTGATCTTTGGGCAGGTTCAGCGCGCCGCCGACGATGAGCGGAACGGCTACCGCGCCCGCATACATGACCAAAACATGTTGAATGCCTAGCGTGAGCAGCCGACCAAACGGCAACTGCTCGTCGCACGGATGAACCGTGTTCGATTGCATGAGTCTCGCTCCATAGTCTCATTTATTGAGTGGCTCAACGGTAGGCGGAAGGCGCGGGACGCACAAGACCCCACGGCCTATTCCATCCTTTTCGGTGCCGATATGGGCTGGCGCGCCGTCTGGGCGCGCCGCGACGCCTGGCGTGGGCACAGTGGAAATGCCTGTCCTATTGGACAGTGGCCGCGCTACCTAATATTTATGATGTGTATCTAGCAACGCGTATAAGGCCGTAATTCGGCATAGTTTTTTTGAGCGCGGTGACACCTCGCGGACGCACTGCGTGGTGTCCCGCACGGGCACGATCAAACGTGCCTAACGAGGCCTTCGTATTGCGCGACGACCGAATCCGTCGTGAGTAGCGCGATCCCTTCGGTGTTCGATTGCGCGACCAGCAAGCGATCGAAAGGGTCGCGATGAAGCGACGGAAGTCCTTTCAGGGATAGCACGTGCCGATGGGTAATCGGCAGTTCGACATAGCCGTTATCGACGAGCCCGCGACGCAGCAGTCGCGGATCCACGCGGAAATCGACCCGCCCCAAGTCGCTCTTGATCGTGATCTCCCAGAGGCTTGCAGCGCTGAACAGCAACGTGTTGTCTTCGTCCTCGATCAGCGAACGCGCCGTTGCCGACAGCCGCTCGGGGTGTCCGGCTGTCCATAGCAATAGATGAGTGTCGAGCAGCAGCTTCAAGTGTCAAGTACCCCCAAAAAGATGCTCGATTTCTCCCGCGCCGATTTGGTCGAAATCGTCCGGCACGGCGATTTCCCCCGCGAGAAAGCCGAGCCGGCGACGCTGCTCGGCGTTCGGCGCTTCGAGCGGGACGAGCTTGACGAGCGGCTTGCCGGCCTTCGCGATGATGAAACTCTCCCCGAGCACGACGCGATCGACGAGCCGCGAGAGGTGGGTTTTTGCTTCGTGGATGTTCACAATTTCCATGGCGTTGTTTAGATGAACTAAGTCTCGTTAGTTTAGCTCATTTTTGCAATAGACCGAACGGCCAATACGTTCTATTGCACTGCAACATCGAAACTGCCGGGCGCGCCTTGACAGGCTCCGAACGGTATCCGATCATTCGATCACGAATTGAGCAATTGCTCTGCTGATGGGCGATCGCTCAACAAAGAACGCAAGACCAAAAAAGCGGGTTCTCTTACACCCAGTGGAGACAAGTTCGTGAGATTGCATGAGAAAGTCGCGGTATTGACGGGCGCGGCGAGCGGCATTGGAGAGGCCGTGGCCGAGCGCTATTTGCAAGAGGGCGCGCGCTGCGTGCTGGTGGATGTCAAATCCCCCGACGCGATCTGCCCGGATCTCGTCGAGCGTTATACCGATCGCATTCACGTCGTGCGCGCCGACGTCACGCGGCGCGACGACATCGAGCGAATCGTCGCGCAGGCCGTCGAGCGCTTCGGCGGCATCGATATTCTGTTCAACAACGCGGCGATCTTCGATATGCGGCCGCTGCTCGACGAATCGTGGGAAATCTTCGACAAGCTGTTCGCGGTCAACGTGAAGGGCATGTTCTTTCTGATGCAGTTTGTTGCTCAGCGCATGGTGAGCCAGGGGCGCGGCGGCAAGATCATCAATATGTCATCGCAGGCCGGCCGTCGCGGCGAAGCGCTCGTCTCGCATTACTGCGCGACGAAGGCCGCCGTGCTGAGCTACACGCAATCGGCCGCGCTCGCGCTGGCGCCGCATCGCATCAACGTCAACGGCATTGCGCCGGGCGTCGTCGATACGCCGATGTGGGAGGAGGTCGATGCGCTGTTCGCCCGTTACGAAAAGCGTCCGCTCGGCGAGAAGAAGCGCCTCGTGGGCGAGGCGGTGCCGCTCGGGCGCATGGGTTTGCCGGCCGACCTCACGGGCGCCGCGCTCTTTCTCGCCTCGAGCGATGCCGATTACATCACCGCTCAGACGCTGAACGTCGACGGTGGCAACTGGATGAGCTGAAGTAACGAATCGTGCTTTCGACCGAAGCGCACGTGCATTTCCACCACAACGTACAAGACTCAAGGAGACAGTGATGCAACGCAATTCCAGCTCTGCCGTTCGACACACACGGTGCGCGATCGCCGCCGCCGCCCTCGCGTTGGCTGCGAGCGCTGCGTCGGCCGCGACCGTCACGATCGCGGTGGTAAACAACCCCGATATGATCGAGATGAAGAAGCTCTCGACCGATTTCGAAAAGAGCAATCCGAACATCAAGCTGAACTGGGTCGTGCTCGAAGAGAATGTCCTGCGCCAGCGCGCGACGACCGACATCACGACCGGCAGCGGCCAGTTCGACGTGATGATGATCGGCGCGTATGAGGCGCCGCAGTGGGGCAAGCGCGGCTGGCTCTCGCCGATGACGAATCTGCCGGCCGACTACGACTTGAAGGACGTCATGAAGCCCGTGCGCGACAGCCTCTCGTACAGCGGGACGCTGTACGCCCTGCCGTTCTACGCGGAAAGCTCGATGACGTTCTATCGCAAGGACTTGTTCGCGGCCAAAGGTCTCTCGATGCCGCCGAAGCCGACCTACGATCAGATCGCCCAATTCGCCGACAAGCTGACCGACAAAGCGAACGGCGTCTATGGGATCTGCTTGCGCGGCAAGGCCGGCTGGGGCGAGAACATGGCCTACCTGACGACGCTCGTGAACACGGAAGGCGGCAGCTGGTTCAACGACAAGTGGCAAGCGCAGCTGACATCGCCGGAATGGAAGAAGGCCGTCAATTTCTACGTCGATCTGATGAAGAAGGACGGCCCTCCCGGAGCGAGTTCGAACGGCTTCAACGAAAACCTGACGCTGATGTCCTCCGGCAAGTGTGCGATGTGGATCGACGCCACGGTCGCCGCCGGTATGCTCTATAACAAGAATCAGTCGCAGGTGGCCGACAAGATCGGCTTTGCCGCCGCGCCGACCGCGGTCACGCCGAACGGCGCGCACTGGCTCTGGGCGTGGGCGCTCGCGATTCCGAAAACGTCGAAGAAGCAGGACGACGCGAAGAAGTTCATCGAATGGGCAACGGGCAAGCCCTATATCGAAGCGGTCGCGAAGGATGAAGGCTGGGCTTCGGTTCCGCCCGGCACGCGCGAGTCCACCTATAACAGCCCTGAGTACAAGAAGGCCGCGCCGTTCTCCGAATTCGTGGAGAACGCGATCAAGACGGCGGACCCGAATCACCCGACGGCCAAGCCGGTTCCGTACACCGGTGTGCAGTTCGTCGGCGTCCCCGAATTCCAATCGTTCGGGACCGTCGTCGGGCAGAGCATCTCGGGCGCGCTTGCCGGCCAAATGAGCGTCGATCAAGCATTGACCGCAGGCAACGCCGCGGCCGATCGCGCTGTGCGTCAGGCCGGCTACCAGAAGTAAGGTAGACCGGAGGGCGGGTGCGCATGCTGCTGCGCGCTTCGCCCCCGACGGTCCGGGGCCGCATGTTCCGCACCGAACATGCCGCCCCCGGGCCGCCTCTAGACGTCATCCGCCTCGGATGACGTCAGATCGATCAGGAGTCCGAACGATGGGACATCTTCACTTGCCGCTTTCGCCCGCCGCGGAGCACGACGCGCTGCCGACTCCCGAGCGCCGCGCCGGCACAACGCGTTGGCTTGCCGCGCCTTCGGTTGCCGTACTCGTCCTTTGGATGACGATACCGCTCGCGATGACGATCTGGTATTCGTTTTCGCGCTACAACCTGCTCAATCCCGACGAAAAGGGCTTCGCGGGCTTCGACAACTACCGCTATCTGCTCACCGATCCTTCGTTTGTGCCGTCGATCGTGCACACGCTCGAGCTGATCGGCTCGGTGCTCGTCATTACCGTCGTCGGCGGCATCTTGATGGCGCTGCTGTTCGATCGCAAGTTCATAGGGCAAGGCATTGCGCGTGTGCTCGCGATCGGCCCCTTCTTCGTCATGCCGACCGTGAGCGCGCTGATCTGGAAGAACATGATGCTGCACCCGGTGTACGGCGTGGTGGCGGCCGTGATGCGCTCGCTCGGCATGCAGCCGGTGGATTGGTTCGCCACTTATCCGCTCTCGGCGATCGTCGTCATCGTCGCCTGGCAATGGCTGCCGTTCGCGTTCCTCATTCTGTTCACGGCGATCCAATCGCTCGATGAAGAACAAAAGGAAGCGGCGCGTATCGACGGCGCCGGGCCGTTCGCGATGTTCTTCTACATCACGTTGCCGCACCTGCGGCGCGCGATTTCCGTCGTCTTGATGATGGAGACCATCTTTTTGCTGTCGATCTTCGCCGAGATTTATACGACGACCTCGGGCGGCCCCGGTAATGCCACGACGATTCTGTCCTATTTGATCTATGCGCTCGGCCTGCAGCAATTCGACGTCGGCCTCGCATCGGCGGGCGGCATTCTGGCGGTGATACTCGCGAACATCGTCGCGTTCTTCCTCGTGCGTATGCTCGCGAAGAATCTGAAAGGGGAGTACGAAGCATGAGCCATCCGACCGTTTCCGCCGCAGGGCCGTTGCGCACGCAACTACCCGTGCTGGGTGCGCTCAAGCGTTCGCTTCCGGGCCTGCTTGCCTGGCTGATCGCGCTCGCGCTGTTCTTTCCGATCTTCTGGATGACGATCACGGCATTCAAGACCGAGCGCGATGCCTACTCGATGTCGTTGATCTTCACACCGACGCTCGACAGCTTCCGCGAAGTGTTCGCGCGCAGCGACTACTTTTTGTTCGCCCGCAACTCGGTGCTCATTTCCGCGGGCGTGACCGTGCTGTGCCTGCTGTTGGCTGTGCCGGCCGCCTATACGATGGCGTTCTTCCCGACGAAACGCACGCAAAGCCTTCTGCTCTGGATGCTTTCGACGAAGATGATGCCGTCGGTGGGCGTGCTCGTGCCGATCTATCTGCTCTGGAAAAACGTGGGGCTGCTCGATACGGTGTCGGGTCTCGTCATCGTCTATACGCTGATGAACTTGCCGATCGCCGTGTGGATGGCGTTCACGTACTTCAACGAAATCCCGCGTGACATTCTCGAAGCCGGACGGATCGACGGTGCGGCGACTTGGCAGGAGATCGTCTACCTCTTGATGCCGATGGCGTTGCCGGGGCTTGCCTCGACGGCTCTGCTGCTCGTGATTCTCTCGTGGAACGAAGCGTTCTGGAGTATCAATCTATCCAGTTCGGGTGCGGCGCCGCTCACGGTGTTCATCGCGTCGTACTCGAGTCCCGAGGGGTTGTTCTGGGCCAAGTTGTCGGCGGCGTCGTTGCTTGCCGTTGCGCCGATTCTGATCGTCGGTTGGCTGTCGCAGAAACAACTGGTGCGCGGCCTCACGTTCGGAGCCGTCAAATGACGGGAACGACGCTCGGACATGCAGGCGAGATGCGGCGCGACCGCGTACTGATTTGCGATTGCGACGGCGTGCTGATCGACAGCGAAGCGGTCGCTGCCAAAATGCTCGTGAGCGAGTTGCAAGGGCGCTGGCCGCATGCTGATGTCGAGCCCGTCGTCATGCCGCTGCTCGGGCTGCGCATCCGTGCTCGAAGCGAGTGCCGCGGCGCTCGGCGAAGCATTGGCGCCGATCGAGATGGATGCGATACGACGCAGCGTCGAGCAAGCGGCGCAGCAAGCGCCCGTCGTCGACGGCGTGCAAGCCGCGCTCGCGCAAATCGCGCTGACCAAAGCGTGCGCGAGCAACAGCTACACGGCCTATGTTCACGCCGTGCTCGCACGCACGGGGCTCGACCGATTTTTCGGTTCGCATGTGTTTTGCGCCGATCGAGTGCCGCGCCCGAAGCCCGCGCCCGACATTTATATTGCCGTGGCCGATGCGCTCGGCGTGCCGAGCCAAGCCTGCCTCGTCGTGGAGGACAGCGTCGCGGGCGTGACGGCCGCGAGCGCGGCGGGGATGGTCGTGCTCGGGTTCGCCGGCGGCACGCACGCGGAACATGGTGGGCGCGCCCACGAAGAAGCGTTGATGCAGGCGGGCGCGCAACGCGTATTCGACGACATGAGCGCATTGCCCGCGCTCGTCGATCAATGGATGCTTGATGTCGCCGATGTCGCCGATGCGGCGCGCACGGCGACGAATGGGAAAGGAGACGCATCATGGCAAGTCTGACGCTGCGCGGTATCGCGAAACGGTATGAGGAAAACGAGGTATTGCGCAACGTGAACCTCGACATCGCCGACGGTGAATTCGTCGTCTTCGTCGGGCCGAGCGGATGCGGTAAATCGACGCTGCTGCGGATGATCGCGGGGCTCGAATCGATCAGCGGCGGCGAGTTGCTGATCGACGCGGCGCGCGTGAATGACGTGCCGCCGGCCAAGCGCGGCATTGCGATGGTGTTTCAGTCGTATGCGCTTTATCCGCACATGTCGCTCTACGACAACATGGCGTTCGGCCTGAAGCTCGCCGGCGCGAAGAAGCCTGAGATCGATGAGGCCGTGCGCAATGCGGCGAAGATTTTGCACATCGATCATTTGCTCGAGCGCAAGCCAAAGCAGCTTTCGGGCGGGCAGCGCCAGCGTGTCGCGATCGGGCGGGCGATCACGCGCAAGCCGAAGGTGTTTCTGTTCGACGAGCCGCTGTCGAACCTCGATGCGGCGCTGCGCGTCAAGATGCGGCTCGAATTCGCGCGGCTGCATGACGAGCTGAAGACGACGATGATTTACGTGACGCACGATCAGGTAGAGGCGATGACGCTTGCCGATAAGATCGTCGTGATGTCGGCGGGCAACGTCGAACAGGTTGGCAGTCCTAACCGTCTTTATCATGCGCCGGCGAATCGGTTCGTTGCCGGATTCATCGGATCGCCGAAGATGAATTTTCTCGACGGGGTCGTCGAGCAGGTCAGCGGCGATGGCGTACTCGTGCGCTATGCCACGGGGGAAACGCAGCGCGTGGCGGTGGAGACGCGAGGGGCGGCACAATCGAGTGCGCGTGCGCTCGAGCGCGGCGCGCGCGTGACAGTCGGCATTCGGCCCGAGCACTTGCATGCTCAGTCGAGCGCGTCGGCGGGTGGAGCGCCCGGGTTTGGCGTGGTGGCGCGCATAATGACGGTCGAATCGCTCGGTGATGCCGCTTACCTGTACGCCGAGGCGTCGGCAGCGCCTGACGGCTTGATTGCGCGCATTCCTCCGCTCGAGCGGCACGAGCGAGGCGAATCGATCACGCTAGGTGCCGATCCCGAGCATTGCCACTTGTTCGACGCCGAAGGGCAGGCTTACGAGCGCAAGATCGTGGAGGTGTTGTCGGCGGCTTGAGGGGTGTCTATAGACGGCGCGCAGCAAAAGCGCCCTCTGAATCAGAGGGCGCCGCCGAGCTCTGGACGCCGGCTGTCAAGCATGTCGACGCTGATGTGCCAACATGTACGCACGCAGCAGCTTGTTGATGCGCGTCTGATAACCCTGCCCCTGTGCTTTGAACCAGTTCAGCACATCGACGTCGAGCCGCATCGTCACCGCTTGCTTCGGTGGAACATGCAGCTCCGCGCGTGCGAAGAAATCTTCCCCGAGTTCCGGAACGTCGCTCGTATCGATCTGCTCGTCTTTGAGCTTGTCCAATCGGTTCCAGTCAGTTTTTGACGCTTTGCTCATATCGTTTCGCCTCGTGTTTGGTTGCTTTACGGGCCGAGACTATCCGCACGACCGGCCCCTGGCGTTCGACATAGATGACGACAGCCAGCATCGCGCGCATCCAACCGAGCGCGACCCAGCGCTCTTCGCCATAATCTTCTCTCCCATCGAAGGCGACTAGCACTGGATGGTTGAAGACGTCGATCGCGTCGGTGAAATCGATGCCATGTTTGCGGATGTTGATTCGATTCTTTTCTTCGTCCCACTCGAACTGCACAGTTCACCTGTTCGCTATTGTATTGACATTTGTGTTGACGCGCTAGTGGCGATGCGGCAACGGCGGCTGAACTTCCCACCGGCCGCCACGAGCGACGGGGAACTATGCGATATGCAAGCAGCGCGAATAGGACGCCGGCGATTTATCGGACGACGCGAAGTCGCTCGGTGGCGGACCGAAGACGAGCGCAAATGTCGTTTTCTGCCGCGTTCATTCGTCGAGTAGGATCGAAGGGGCTTTCCCTTCGCCTTTGGAGCCCATCATGCCTACGAATACCGTCCGTTTGCACCGCGTTCTGCGTTCCACCCCCGAGCGCGTCTACCGCGCGTTCCTCGATGCCGCCGCGCTCGCCAAATGGCTACCGCCGAACGGCTTCACGGGCACCGTTCACCACATGCAGGCCGAGGTGGGCGGCAGCTACAAGATGTCATTCACGAACTTCACCACGGGCGATGGACATTCGTTCGGCGGCGAATATCTCGAACTGGTCCCCCATGAGCGCATTCGCTACACGGGTAAGTTCGACGATCCGAATCTGCCCGGCGAAATGCAAACGACGGTGATACTCGCGCAGACGCCTTTCGGCACGGAAATGAACATCGTTCAGGAAGGCATTCCGGACATGATTCCGGCGCAAGCGTGCTACCTCGGTTGGCAGGAATCGCTCGCGTTGCTGAAATCGCTCGTGGAAGCCGAAATCCGGCAGTAGGGAAGAGCAAAGGCGGGGAGACGGAGCGCCCTGCGGATCACCGGGGCCCCATGCTTTCGCCCAGCGCCGCCCGGGCGCAGGCTTCATCGGTCACGAGACCGGACAACCATCCGCCCTTGAGAACGGCCAGCACGGCGCCGTGCTTGCGCTCGCCCCCGGCGAAGCCGATCGTCGGCCGCTTGGGCGGCGAGTCGAGCGGCACGCTCGTGACACGTCGGCCCGTAGGCGCTTCGACGCACTTGCCGTGAGTATCGATCGGCAGTCCTAACATTTCCGCCACGGCCCCGCGTTTCGCCAGCTCTCCCACCTCGCCCGCGGTGATGAACCCATCGACGTGCAGCGGGCACTTGGGCCCAATATCGCCGATGCCGATGAACGATACATCCGCCTCCGCCGTCAACGATTCCACAATCCGGTAGAGCCGGTGATTGACCCACTGCGCCCGCTCGGCTTCACTGTCGGCGATGAGCGGCGCCGGCAGCAGAAAGTGCTTGCCGCCGGTCTTTTCGGAGATGTGCAGCGCGACGTCGTACCGGTTCGACGAGCCGTCTTGCGCTATTGCACCGACCATCGACACGAGCCGATGCTGCGGCCGATCGATTTGCCCCAATTGATCGACGGCCGCCTTCAGCGTCCGGCCGCTGCTGACCGAAATGATCATCGGCTTTTCTTCGGTCAGATAGCGCTCCATCACTTGTGCCCCCGCGACGGCGAGCTTGCGATCGATGGCTTCGGGCGTGTCGTCGTCGACGGGCACGACTTCACACATCGACAGACCGAAGCGGGCCTTCAATTGCTCGGCGAGTGTCAGACAGTCGGCAAGCCGATGCTCGATGCGCACGCGCACGAGATTTTTTTCCACGGCGAACGCCACGAGACGCTGGGCGACCGGACGCGACACCTGCAGCTTTTCGGCGATTTCGTTCTGCGTATTGCCCGCGACGTAGTAAAGCCACGCCGCGCGTGTGGCCAGGTCGAGTTTTTCGTTGGATTTGGACACGGTGGTGGACACAGCAGTAGACACAGGGCCAAGGGGAAGCTGCGAGACAGAATATCAGGCAAGCCGGGCGCGCGAGGGCTCGAACAGCGGACGCACGTGACGATAAAGCTCGCGGTAAGCCTGAAGGCGCGCGCGCAACTGCGCATGTCGCTGCGCATTCGGCGTGAATTGCGCGACGACGGGCGGCTTGGTCAGCACCTCGCGCGGTTCGCCGCCGGCCGCTAGCCAGCCGAGGCGCGCCGCTCCGAGGGCCGCGCCCGTTTCGCCGCCGCCGTGCTGGCGGGTGGGTGTCGACAAAGCGTCGGCGAGCAACTGTGCCCAAAACGCGCTGCGCGCGCCGCCGCCGAGCAGCGAGAGTGCGCTTGGTGCCGTGCCGGCCGCAGCGAGCGCATCTAGCCCGTCGGTCAGTGCGAGCGTCACGCCTTCGAGGACGGCATACCCGAGCAGTGCACGATCTGTCGCGTGCGTCATGCCGAAAAAGACACCCTGCGCATAGGGATCGTTGTGCGGCGTGCGCTCGCCCGATAGATATGGTAGAAAAATCGGCGCCGATTCGAGCGCGTCGGGCGCGAGCAGGGCGGCTTCGCCGACGAGCGTCGGTTCGTCGGTGCTCGTCAATTTGCAGACCCAGCGCAGGCAACTGGCCGCCGACAGCACAACGCTCATTTGATGCCAGCGATCCGGGATCGCATGACAGAACGCATGCACGGCCGAGGCGGGATTCGGCGAAAAACGATCGCCCACGACGCAGAGCACGCCCGATGTGCCGAGCGAGACGAAGCCGTCGCCCGGTTCGGTTGCGCCGATGCCGATCGCGCTCGTTGCGTTATCGCCTCCGCCGGCCGCAACGACGACTTCCCCGCTCAAGCCCCATTCGCGCGCGATATCGGCGCGCAGTATCCCGGATGGCGCGCTGCCTTCGGCGAGCCGAGGCATTTGTGCACGGCGCATGTCGCAGGCGCCAAGTAGTGCATCGGACCAATCGCGCCGAGCGACGTCTAGCCACAGCGTGCCCGCCGCATCGGAGGGATCGGAGACTTTCTCGCCTGTCATGCGCAACCGAAGGTAGTCCTTGGGCAACAACACGCATGCCGTACGCGCGAATATGCCGGGCTCGTGCCGCGCGACCCACAACAGCTTGGGCGCGGTAAAGCCCGGCATCGCCAAGTTTCCGGCCACCGCATGCAGCGTCGGCGCGCGTCGCGTCAGCTCATCGCATTCTTCGACGCTGCGCATGTCGTTCCACAGGATGGCCGGGCGCAGCACGCGATCGGCCGCATCGAGCAGCACGGCGCCGTGCATTTGGCCGGACAGGCCGATGCCGCGCACTTGCGCGAACGCATCGGGACAGACGGCGCGCAGCTTCGCGATCGCTTCGCAGGTGCCGCGCCACCAATCTGCCGGATCTTGTTCAGCCCAGCGCGGATGCGGGCGAGACACATGAAACGGTGAGCCTGCCGTGGCGAGCACGCGCGCGTCGGCCGACAGCAACAGGACTTTTACTTCGGACGTGCCTAGGTCGATGCCGAGGTACATGGCGGACGGCCCCTTGGTCGATGCGATACGTGATGGAGTCGAAAAAAGCGAATGCGCTACTTTAGCCGCGCGGCGCGACTTACGCCAATGCTCGATCGGCGCGTTTACCCTTTGCGTGACCTCAGCCAAGCGTCGACTCGTTCGAGCGCGGCCTCGATTACGCGTTCGAGCCGCAGATCTTGCGCCATGCCACCCCATAGGGCGCGCGACGCGCAGAACTGTGCGAGCGGGTTGGGCGTATCGAACCACGCACGCACGGTAGCCTCGTCGAGCAAGCCGTCTTGGTACGTATAAGGCAGAGCGCCTGCGCGCCACCGATCGAGGAAGCGGAAGAACAACGCGGGCAAGACCGCCGTGGCATTGGGCTGCGCATTGCGCGAGAACGATTCGGCGAGCGTCGGCGCAATGAAGCCCGGAATCTTCGAAAAGCCGTCGGCCGCGACACGCTGATTCGTGTCCTGGATATACGGGTTGCTGAAGCGATCGAGAACGACGTCGCGATACCCCGCGAGATTAAGCGGGCTCGGGGTCAGGCACGGGATGACGTCTTGCGTGACATATTCGAAGGCGAAGCGGCGCACGTCGGCATCGAGCGTACCCTCGTGAATGAAAGTATGGCCGACGAGCGTGCCCGCCCAAGCGATGCAGCTGTGGCTTGCGTTCAGGATGCGGATCTTCGCTTCCTCGTACGGCATGACCGATTCGACGAGCTCAGCCCCCACGCGCTCCCATGCGGGCCGACCGGCCTTGAAACGGTCCTCGATAACCCATTGAATGAACGCTTCGCCCATGACGGGACAGGTATCGGGGATGCCCGTCGCTTCGAGTACGCGCGCGCGGACATCGTCGGTTGGGCGCGGCGTGATTCGATCGACCATCGAATTGGGGCAGGTGGTGTTTGCTTCGAACCATTGTGCGAGCTCGGTTTGCTCACGCGCGGCCAGGAAGGCGCGCATACCCGCTTCGAAGCGCTCGCCGTTGCTGCGCAGATTGTCGCAGCTTTGCAGCGTGACAGGGCCCGTGCCATTCGTGCGGCGCGCTTCGAGAATCGCCGCCAGCGCGCCGTAGATGGTGGTACGCCCGCCCGCCAAGTCCGCGGCCAGATCGGCGTTCGACGTATCGAGCCGATCGTGTTCGTCGAGGTAATAGCCGCCTTCGGTCACCGTGAACGAGATGATCTTGCAGGAGGGATCGGAGCCGGCTTCGATGATCGGTGCGAGCGTTGCGGACCAAGGCAGTACGCGCTCGATCGAGCGGATCGCCTCATAGGCGCGCTCGCCTTGCGGGGTGACCGTCTCCAGCGTGTAGACGCCTTGCTGCTTGGCGAGGGCGTCGAGCGTCTCGTTCATATCGCCGCGGATATTGCCGACGGTCAGCGACCAACGGGGCTCGCCCGGTGCCGTGAGGGCGGATAGCCGGTGCAGGTACCACGCTTGGTGGGCGCGATGAAACGAGCCGACGCCCAAGTGCAAGATCACGTTCGAGCCGGTGCCGCGCGCATTGACCATGGTGTGTGTCTCCTATATGGGCGCGAAGTCGACCGCCAATGCCGACTTTCGCCTGAGCAACGTTCAGTGCGGCGGCCATCGTCGCCGCCGGATCCAACTTTGGATCATTTGTTCTGTGACTGAGCGAATGATCGGTTTCCGGCGCGCGAAAGTCAAGGCGCGTTGCAACGGAGACAAGATGAAACTGAGAGGGGGATGGATATCGGCTCGTCTACGAAGTTCGCGACAACCGGGCGACAGTCATCGTGGTTGCGGGCGGGTAATCGCGAACGCGACGCCGGCTACCTGGCCGCAGCCAAACGCTGAATCACCGCCGGCGCAGCAAACTGGCGCCGTACACGAGCGCGGAGAGCGCGGTGATCCAGAAGCTCGTCGGCCAATCGGTGTAGAAGGCGAGCGTCACGCCGAGCCACGCTTGGGCCAGCGCGAACAAGGCCGCGAGGCCGACGCCGGTCGCGAGCCGCGTCGAGAGATTCTGGGCGGCTGCGGCCGGCCCCACCATCAGCGTGAAGACCAGCAATACGCCGACGATTTGCGTGCATGCGGCCACAGCCAGCGCCGCGATAGCCAGGAACAACACGGAGACGAGCCGCAACGAGACGCCTTTGGCTTCGGCCAATTCCGGCTGTAGCGTCGCAAACAGCAGCGGCCGCATGATCGCGCCGAGCGCGATGAGGCTCGCCGCGGCAATACCGGCGAGCACGACGAGCGTCGACGTTGTGACGCCGAGCACGTTGCCGAACAGCAGCGCCGTGACTTGCGTGGCGTAGGAGGTGAAAAAGTGCAGAAACAGCAAGCCGCAGCCGAGCGAGAGCGACAGGACGACGCCGATCGCGACGTCGCGGCCCGCCAGGCGTTCGCCCAGCGCTCCCATCGAAACGCCGGCCGCGAGCGTGAAGCCGATCATGCCCCACAGCGGCGAAATTCCCACGAGCACCGCACCGGTCGCACCGGTGAAACCAACGTGCGACAGCGCGTGGCCGGCGAACGTCTGTCCGCGCATGACAAGGAAATAGCCAACGATGCCCGCGAGCACGGCGACGATCCCCGATGCCGCGAACGCATTCACCATGAAGTCGTATTCAAACATCGTGCGTGTGTCCGTGTGAGTGGCCGTGGCCGCCGTGGCCGCCGTGGCTATGGCCGTGCGACGCGGTGCCCTCGGCATCGTTCTCGTGTTCGTGATCGTGCTTTTCCACTTCGACATCGCCCGACATTACGAAAATGCGTCCGTTCACGCGCATGACGTCGATCGGCGAACCGTACAGCAGCGACAGCACGGGCCGCGTAATCACCTCATCGACGGTGCCCAGGGCGGCGCTACCTCTGCCCAGGTAAAGCACGCGGTCGATCGCGTTGAGCAGCGGGTTGAGCTCGTGCGCTGAAAAAAGAACGGTGATGCCCAGTTCCCGTTGCACGCGTCGCACGAGTTCGACGACGCTTCGTTGATGGTGCGGATCGAGGCTGATGAGCGGTTCATCGAGCAGCAGCAACCGCGGTTTGCCGAGAAGGCATTGCGCGAGCAGCAGGCGCTGGCGCTCGCCGCCGGAGAGTTGCGACAACGGCCGCGCGGCGAGCGTGCCCGCATCGACGAGTTCGAGCACGCGCTCGACATCTTCTCGCGTAGCGGCGTCGGCGATCGGCAAGCCCCACCGGTGTCCGTCCGCAGCCATCGCCACGAAATCGCGGCCGATGACGCGGCGGCTCGCGAGCGCGCTGCGCGTTTGCGGCATGTAGCCGATCGCCGCATTGCCGCGCGCGACGGGTAGGCCGCCCACACGAATCGCGCCACTCGCCACGGGGATCAGACCGAGCACGGCGCGCATCATCGTGGTCTTGCCGGCGCCGTTTGGCCCGAGCACGCCGATGAACTCGCCTTCGTCGATCCTGAGGCTCACATCGCTCAAGATCGTGCGCCCGGCCAGCTCGAGCGACGCGCGATCGAGTTCGAGCGCGGGGCGGCGCGGTTGTAGGTCGCGGCCGGATGCGACGCCCGGCAAAGAGGTATTGCGCTCGGCGTTGCGCTCGCTATCGTCGTTCATCGATCAATGTGCTCCGAGCGCTTGCGAGAGCGCGTCGATTTGCGCGCTCATCCATTGCTGATAGTTTTTGCCGGCGGGCTCCGTTTCGGTCACGCTCACGGCCGGCACCCGCGATTGCTTGGCAAGCGCCAGCAGGCGCTGCGTCAGCTTGCTGCCGGCCTGCGCGTTATAGATCAACAGGCGAACTCGCCCACCGCGCAAATCCTGCTCGAACGCGGCGATGTCGGAGGCGGCCGGCTCCGTGTCGTTCATGACCGATAGCTGAAAGCGCGCGTTGCGCATCGTGAGGCCGATTGCATCGCACAGATAGCCGGCGACAGGCTCCGTGGCGGTGACGGCGACGCCTTGGTACTTCGATCTAAGCGCCTTCATCTTGGCATCGATCGGCTCGAGCGAGGCCAGAAACTTCGCTAGGTTCGCGTCGTACTCGGCCTTGTGCGCGGCATCGAGGCGATCGAGCGCGGCCACGATCTGCTTGGCGACGGCGGGCATCGTCGGTGGGTCGTACCAGAGATGCGGATTATCGCCGGCCCGTTTGCCGGCGAGCTCGGCGGCCACGATTACGACGCGCTTGTCGTTCTTCGACGCGGCGAGCAGCTTATCCATCCACGGGTCGTAATCTGCGCCGTTGTAGACGACGAGCGCAGCGCGATGCAGATCGCGCGCGGTTTTCGGGCTCGCTTCGAACAGGTGCGGATCTTGGTCGGGATTGCTGAGAATGCTCGTGACGGCCACGTGGGCGCCGCCCAATTGCTTGACGACGTCTCCATAAAAATTCTCGGCCGCGACCACGGGAATCGGCGCGCTTTGCGCCAGTGCCGCGCCGCTGAGCGTGAGCGCGGCGAGCGCCAAGGCGAGGCGCTGCGCCAATCGGCGCGCGCGCTTCGCCACGCGGCCGGCGCGGTCTATCGATCTCATTCGTTCTCCTAATTATCGTGGAAGGGCGTCGACGCAAAAGGCCTCATCGCCGATACGTATGCGCGCCGCGCTTATGCTGGCAGTCGCCGCACAGCCCGCTCAGCTCGACGACTTGCTTATGTACTTCGAAGCCGTGCGCGGGCGGTGTGGACGAGAGCCGTTCGGCGAGTTCTTCGCCCGGGATTTCGAGCGTATCGCCGCAGCGTTCGCAGATCAGGAATTGGCTTTGGTGCGGCTTGCCGACTTCACAGCATGCGACGAAAGCATTGCGCGATTCAATGCGGTGCACGAACCCGTGCTCGACTAGGAAGTCGAGCACGCGGTAGACGGTCGTGGGTGGCACGCGGCCGCGCTCGGGCTCGAGCGCGGCGAGCAAATCATAGGCGCCGATCGGTTTGGCGGCGGCCGCGACAAGTGCGTAGACCTGGCGTCGCAGTTGCGTAAGCGCCAGGCCGTGTTCGGCCGCGTACGCGTCGGCGCGCGCAAGACGATCGGTCAAAGAGGCGGCTGACATGGCTTCGTTCCGAAATCGTTCATTGGCGAGATGATATAACATATCATCGTGTGACGCCGCGGGACGAAGCCTAGGTCATTGCCTTGCCTCTACAATACCGTCCGTACGTGCCAAAGCTCGGGAAACAGCACGACATCGAGCATCTTGCGTAGATAGGGCGCGCCGCTCGTACCACCGGTACCTTGCTTGTAACCGATGATCCGCTCGACTGTCGTCACGTGTCTGAAGCGCCATTGACGGAATGCGTCCTCTAGATCGACGAGTTCTTCCGCCATCTCGTACAGCTCCCAATGCTGCGATGGGTTTCGATAAACCTCGAGCCAGGCCGCTTCGACCGACGCGTCGTAGACGGTCGGCTGCGTCCAGTCACGTTCGAGCCGCTCCGGTGCGATCGCAAAGCCGCGGCGCGCGAGCAGCCTAACCACTTCGTCATAGAACGACGGCGCTTCGAGCGTCGCCTTCACTTCGGCCAGCACCTCCGGCCGGTGCGCGTGCGGTTTGAGCATCTGCGCGTTCTTGTTGCCGAGCACGAACTCGATCTGCCGATACTGATACGACTGGAAGCCCGACGACGAACCGAGATACGGACGCATCGCCGTGTATTCCGATGGCGTCAGCGTAGCCAGCACGCTCCACGCTTGCACAAGCTGTTCCATGATCCGCGAGACGCGGGCAAGCATCTTGAACGCCGGCGGGAGTGCGTCGCGTTGCACGCTGCCCAGCGCTGCGCGCAGTTCGTAGAGCGCCAGCTTCATCCATAGCTCGCTCGTCTGATGCTGGATGATGAACAGCATCTCGTTGTGATCGGGCGAGAGCGGATGCTGCGCATGCAGGATCGAGCCGAGCGAGAGGTAGTCGCTGTAGCTCATCGACTTCGAGAAGTCGAGCTGCGCATCATGCCAGCCCCCTTCGCCCGCCGGCACGTGCGGCGCCGCCTTGGCCGAGGTGTCGCTCGACGCCTGCTCGCCGCCGTGCCCGAACGGGCAACCGCCAGCGGTCCGAGGCGTCGGTTCGGCCGTTGCGGGCACGTCCGGTAAGCGCATATGTCCAGTAGTCATCGAGGACTCCTCAGGTAACGGAATGGCGGGCCGCGAATTCGGGCGCTCTCCAGGCTTCGGTGTCGAGCACGTCGCGCAGCGTTTCGACGGCATCCCAGACGTCGACAAAACGCGTATAAAGCGGCGTGAAGCCGAAGCGCAGCACGTGCGGCTCGCGATAGTCGCCGATCACACCGCGCGCGATCAACGCTTGCATGACTTCATAGCCGTGCGGATGCTCGAGGCTCACGTGCGACCCGCGCTGCGTATGCGCACGCGGCGTGACAAGGCTAACCGGGTGGCCAGCGCATCGCGCTTCGACCAAATCGATGAACGCGTCGGTCAATGCGAGCGCCTTGCGTCGAATCGTCTGCATGTCGGTTTCGAGAAAGACGTCGAGCCCGGCCTCGACGAGCGACATCGAAACGATCGGCTGCGTGCCGCACAAAAAGCGGGCGATGCCTTGGTGAGGCGTATAGGCGGGGTTCATCGCGAACGGCGCGGCATGTCCCCACCAGCCCGACAGCGGTTGCGCGAGCGCGTTCTGGTGGCGCTTGGCCACCCACGCGAATGCCGGCGAACCGGGGCCGCCGTTCAGATACTTGTACGTGCAGCCGACGGCGAAATCGGCATGCACGCCGTTCAGATCGACGGGCACGGCGCCGGCCGAGTGCGCCAGGTCCCATAGCGCGAGCGCGCCCGCACGCTGTATGACCTGTGTGAGCGAGGCCATGTCGTGCATGTAGCCCGTCCGATAGTTCACATGCGTGATCATCGCCACAGCCGTGTCCTCGCCGATGGCGTCTGGAAGGTCCGCCGGATCGTCGACGAGACGCAGCGAGTAGCCCCGATCGAGCTGATCGATGAGGCCCTGCGCGATGTAGAGATCGGTCGGGAAATTGGCGCGCTCGGAGACGATCACACGACGGCTCGGGTCACGCTCGCGCGCCATCTTCAATGCCGCCGAAAGTAGTTTGAACAGATTGACGGAGATCGTATCGGTGACGACAAGTTCGTCGCTTGCCGCGCCGACGAGCGGCGCGAGCTTGTCGCCGAGGCGGCGCGGCAGCGCAAACCAGCCCGCCGCATTCCAACTGCGGATCAGGCCTTCGGTCCATTCTTGCGCGATGACGGCCTGCGCGCGCGCGGCCGCTGCGATAGGCGGCACGCCCAGCGAGTTGCCGTCGAGGTAGATCACATCTTGTGCTAGCGCGAAGCGCTCGCGCAAGGGGGCAAGGGGATCGTCGCGGTCGAGCCCGATCGCATCGGCACGAGTCTTCATGAAGTCGTTTGGAAGGTGAGGGGTGTAATGAAAAAATCAGGCATTGTTCAACGCGCGCGACGCTCAACGGTTAAGCGGGCCACGCGCGCAGCACCGCCCGTACGGGGCTTGCGTCTAGCGTCGTGAGCTTCAGCGGCAGCGCGATGAGTTCGTAATCGCCCGGTGCGACGCTGTCGAGCACGAGCCCTTCGAGAATCGACATCCGATGCGCGCGCACGCGAGCGTGCGCATCCATCGTTTTAGACTCTTGAGGATCGAGCGAAGGCGTATCGATTCCGATCAACATCACCCCGCGCGCGGCGAGAAAGTCGATCGTCTGCGCAGCGACGGCGCAAAACGACTCGTCCCAATGCGTGACCGGCGCGCGCTCGTAGGTGCGCAGCAGAACGCGCGGCGGGAGCGCACCGGCGAACGGCGCGACGTGCTCGGGCAGCACTAGCGGTGTGGCGCCGATGCAATGCACGACGCGGCATCGGCCGAGGTAGGGCGCGAGCGGTACGTGGCCGATCGCGGCGCCGCGGGCGTCATAGTGCAGAGGCGCATCGGCGTGGGCGCCCGTATGCGGCGAACAGGTCAGCCGCGCGACGTTGACGGGCGAGCCCGCCTCCATCCGCCAGACGCGTTCGATGCCCACGGGCGTATCGCCGGGCCACACGGGGGTGCCCGCCTCGATCGGCGGCGAGATGTCCCAGATCGTCTCCTGCATGTCTCCTCACTTCTCCGAAGGGTGTGACGATGATAGGCAACTTCTCGCGCAAAGTGCTTGCGAAATAGTCTCCACGAATCAGGCAGACTAGAACATAATTCGAGATAAATTCAAAAAGGGGGCCAAAAATGAACGCGATCACGCTGGACGCCACCGATTGCCGCATTCTGAGCGTTCTGCAGAACGAGGGTCGGATCAGCAACCTCGACCTGGCCGATCGCATCTCGCTCTCGCCGTCGGCGTGCTTGCGCCGCTTACGGCTATTGGAGGAGCAAGGGGTGATCGAGCGCTATCGCGCGTGCTTGAACCGCGAGGCGCTCGGTTTCGAGTTCGAAGCTTTCGTTCAGGTTTCGATGCGCAACGATCAAGAGAATTGGCATGAACGCTTCGCCGAAGCGGTGCGAGCTTGGCCCGAGGTGGTCGGCGCTTTCGTCGTGACCGGCGAAAGCCATTACGTGCTGCGCGTGCTGGCGCACAACCTGAAGCATTACTCGGAGTTCGTGCTGACCAAGCTCTACAAAGCGCCGGGCGTCATGGATATCCGCTCGAACATCGTCTTGCAAACGCTCAAGGAGGATTCGGGCGTGCCGGTCACCTTAACGGCGTCAACGGCGGCGGCCGGTTGAAACCGTCGCGCCGCTCGTTGTCCGCGGTGGCGCGTTCGCTTCACGGGTATGGCAGTTGATTCAAACGTGCGGGCGGGGCTGACGCACGGTGCGCCGGCGGGCGCGACGCGCGTGGCCGGGCCGCCCGCGGCTGTTACACGGTCGTTTCGAGCGCGTGATAGCGCCGGGTGGGGCCACCGGGGGGGAAGACGAAGCGGTTGCCGCGAACGATCTTCACTCGTTTCTCGTCAGGTCGTTTGTACGCCCCGTTCGTCGCTTCCCGCAGCAGCCTGTCAAAGAACCCCGATGCCTCGCGGGGCTGCGTCATGGGACGTACGCGGCGCTTGCCGCTCGCCGGATGGTGACACCCCTCGTGCTCCTTTACCGCCATGGGGCGGCGCGTCAGCCAGCCGGGATCGATCCCCACCGAGTAGGCTGCGTCCTTGTATCCGATCAGCCAGCCCACGCCCACGCGCCAGTTGGATAGGTGCTCGACGAGATCGTCAAGAAACCTGCGCTTGCCGACAAGGCAATTGCGAAAGGACAAAAGCCCGACTTCCTTCAACCCCCAAACCGCTAGTTGCGCGGCAAACGCCCGGGCGTCCTGTTGCGAGTTGCCGTTTCCCACCGAGTAAGGATTGCCGTGGCTGACGACGATAACCTTGGTCCCCAGGTCGCTAAACGACAGCGAATCGGGCCCAAGCTCCGTGAATCCCGGCGGCAGTTGTCCGGCTAATCGATGACCGCGAGGAAAACGATGGGAAAAACATCGTCCCGCGGGAATGGCGTAACGCCTGCGCCAAGCATAGGCGCATTCGCAGATGACTGGATCCGCGGGTTGCAGGAGCAGGATAGCCGCCTCATTCCATTTCAATTGTTGCCTCCGTTGCAGTTGCGACGAAGTGTCAAGCTAGGCCTTCGCGCGATGCATCGGTACGGGCGGGGGGGCGGCTAGGACGGAATTACTCCCGAATGCACGATTTTGCGATTTTTCTCTAACGCTGGAGGCTCGGCGGCGCGCGATGGGCAGTGATGTCGCGCCGTCGCGCGTAGGTGAGCCCTACAGCGGCTTGACTCCGTGAAACGCGCCGCCGTGGAAGATGAGCGGCGCGATATCGGCGGCGTCCGAATGCACGCCGCAGCGTTCGACCTCGCCCACGAAGATCACGTGATCGCCCTCTTCGTAGCGGCTGCGGTTATGACATTCGAACCAGGCCAGCGCGCCGTCGAGCACTGGCATGCCGGTGTCGCCGGCCGCATGCGAGACGCCTGCGAAACGGTCGCCCTTCACCGTCGAAAACCGTTGGCAAAGATCGAGCTGCGAAGCGGCCAGCACGTTCACCACGTAATGGCTGTTCGTCCGAAAAACGGGCATCGATGCGGATTTTGTCGCGAGGCTCCAGAGGACGAGGGGCGGGTCGAGCGATACGGAGTTGAACGAGCTGGCCGTAATGCCGATCAATTGCCCTGACGTGGTGCGCGTCGTGATGACCGTCACACCGGTCGCGAATTGACCGAGCGCGCGGCGGAAAGCGCCGGCATCGAAGTTCGGGGGGCTCGCGCGCTTCATCGTGCCGTGGCTCGGTCGTGCTGCGGGCAGGCCGCGTGCGGCGCGTGCAGGCGGGCGGGCGAAAGAAATGAATCCAAAGTCGAAACGGTCACGTAAATAGGCAATTATCAGCGATTTTAATGGAATCGGCCCATGTTGCCGCGCGCCCGCCTGCTTAGGCCCGCCCTAGCGTCCCCGGTCGAACGTTCTTCATTATCGAATTGTGCGGATGGCCAACCTATGCCCCGAAGGCAATTCGCAAGGGAACGACATCACCGCACGTTGGCTCACATCTTGGTCCAAAAGGCACTAAGCTTGTCTCTCGGAGCGCGATGCGCGCGTTGGGACGCACGGCAGGAAACCGCAGACGAATAAGGGGAGCGAAAGCCATGAGCCAGACCACGAGTCAGACGAGCGAAACCGCCATGCTGGGCGGCGGCTGCTTCTGGTGTCTCGAAGCCGTTTATCTGGACGTCGAAGGCGTGAAAAGCGTCGAATCGGGCTACGCGGGGGGCACGCTCGAGCGGCCGACTTACGAACAGGTTTGCGACGGCGGAACCGGCCACGCCGAGGTGGTGAAGGTGGAGTTCGACCCGACCCGGATCAGCTACCACGAGATCTTGAAGATATTTTTCTCGATCCACGATCCGACTCAACTCAATCGGCAGGGCAACGACGTTGGCGAGCAGTACCGTTCCGTCATCTTCACGGATGACGAGCGTCAGCGCGAAATCGCCCTCGAGTCGATTCGCGAGCTCGAGCGAGACGGTGTTTTCGACGCACCGATCGTCACGAAAGTCGAACCGCTCGGCGATAACTATTGGCCGGCCGAGTCGTACCATCAGCGGTATTTCGCCCAGCACCCCGAACAGGGCTATTGCACATTCGTCGTCGCGCCGAAAGTCGCAAAGTTTCGCGCGAAATTCGCCAGTTGGATGCGTCCGGGGGCATAGAGCGCCTGCCATGCTGTAGCAAGCGCTCCCTCGGCGTCGCTGCGCTCGAGCGGGCAGCGAGTGCTCAAGCCGATGCCGGTGGGCCTGCGTCCGCCGGCGGCATCTCGTCGCGCAGCCGCGCGCACGCTTGTGCGATCTCGCGCGCGAGCCCCGCGCACGTGAGCGGGGCCGAGCCTTCGGCCTTGTTGTTGGCGACGATCAACACCGGCTGTCCCGCGATGGCATACCGTGCGGCCAGCTCGGCGAGCGCGGAGCGCGTCGCCGGGTCTTCGTCGACGAGCCGATTGAACGGTTCGTACTTGGCTTTCGCCTTCTGGTATTTGAAACCTCCGTGCAAGCTCCAACGGACGATCAACGGCCCGCACGGCGTGTCGCCATCGAGCAGCGCGAGCGCCGCCGCTTGGCGCAAGGGATCGGGCATGCGCGCGTGAAGCCCCACGCAGTAGCGCACGCCGCGCTCGCGCAGCATGCGGATGAGCCGCGGCGTCAGCAGGCAGGCATCGCGAATTTCCAGTGAGTAACAAGGGCTGGGGCAGGGGCCGGCCGCGTCGCCCGCTTGCGCAACGGACAGCGGCAGCGGCGGCAGGGCCTCGAAAAACGCGCCTAGCCGTTCGACGAATGCGGCCGGCTCGGCAAGGATGCCCTCCGACAGCGGCGGAAATTGAAAAACGAGCGAGCCGGCATTGGCGCCGAGCCCTTCCAGGCAGGGAGTGACGAATTCGTCGGCGGCGAGCCGCGCGTCGAGAAAGCAGGGATTGTCGGCGATGGGCTCGCCGCGCTCGGCCCGAAGCGTCGCGTCCGTCACGGAGGCCGGCGCTTTGACGATAAAGCGGAAATCGTCGGGAACTTGCTGCGCGTAACGCAGATAGTCGGCCACCGAAAGCGGTGCGTAAAACGAGCGGTCGATGCTGACCGTGCGCAGCAGCGGATGCGCACTGTAGGCGCTCAAGCCGCCGCGCGCGAGTGTCGAGTCACTGTAACCCTCGCCGTAGACGATCCCCTCCCACCCGGGGAACGACCACGACGACGTGCCGAGACGCACGTACGGCGGCAGTAAACGCGCGCAATCGAGTGCTTCGGGGGAAGGCACAGCGGGGAGCACGGCCCGCGCGCGGCGGCCTCGCTTGGGCGGCGTGCTATCGCCGGACGCATCGGGGCGGCCGGCGGCGGTTTCGTCGGGGGGGGCGTCGGGGGCCGCCGACGGTGGCGAACCGGCGTCCATCTCGCCGAATAGGTCGAACTGCGAGTCGATTTTGCTTGTTGCCATCGAAAGCCGGGCCCTGGTCAATCCACAGCGCGAGCGAGCCCGGGCGGGCACTATGCGCTGAGCGGCTGATCGTACATGTAGCGGCGCGACCAAGGCAACGTTTGAGCGCTGCGTCCGGCCCGACGGCACACGACTTGGAACAGAGAAACGTCGTCATGCTCGAACGCATAGGCGCAGCCGGCCAGATAAACGCGCCAGATCCGGAATTTTTCGTCGTCCACGAGCGTTTTCAGCTTTGCGCTGTGCTTCTCGAAGTTCTCGGTCCAGATCTCTAGCGTACGGGCGTAGTGGCGGCGCAAGCTTTCGACATCGACCGGTTCGAGTCCGCCGCGCTGCATCGATTCGAGCGCGAGGCTGATGTGGGGCAGTTCGCCGTCGGGGAACACATAGCGGTCGATGAAGTCGCCGCCACCGAGTGACGTTTCGCCGCTGTCGAAGTCGGACGAGGTAATGCCGTGGTTCATCGCGATGCCGTCTTCGGCGAGCAGATCGTGGATCTTGCCGAAATACATCGGCAGGTTCTTGCGCCCCACGTGCTCGAACATGCCCACACTCGTGATGCGATCGAATTGGCCTTCGATCTCGCGATAATCCTGCAGACGGATTTCGATCTTATCGGCTAGCCCAGCCGCTTTGACGCGCTCGGTGGCCAAATCGAATTGGTTCTGCGACAGCGTGACGCCGAGACAGTGCGCGCCGAACTTGCTCGCCGCGCGCAAGACGAGCGCGCCCCAACCGCAGCCGATATCGAGCAGGCGCTGGCCCGGCTGCAATTGGATTTTTCTCAGAATGTGGTCGATTTTCTTGCGCTGCGCCGTGCCGATGTCCTCGTCGCCATTTTCGAAGTAGGCGCACGAATAAACCATGTTATCGTCGAGCCACAGCCGGTAGAACTCGTTCGAAACATCGTAGTGATACTGGATCGCCTTTTTGTCCGAGGTTTTCGTGTGGTTGAAATAGCGCCGCACGCGGGTCAGTTTGCCGGCGCTGGTGACCGTGCTGCGGGCGAGCGAGTAGCCGATCGAAATGATGTCCGAGACCTTGCCCTCGATGTCGATCTTGCCTTCGACGTAGGCTTCCCCGAGGTTGTCGAGGCTGGGCTCGAGCAGGAGCGGCAATGCCGTGGCCGAGTTCACCTTGAGCGTGACTTGCGGTGCCGCAAAGGTGCCGAAGTCGAGTTGCTGTCCGTTCCAAAGGACGAGGCGCGCCGGCAGGTTCATCTTGTTGCGTACGTCGTCCACCCACTGCGCCAGTTTTTTCTCCCAGAACATGCGTTTTCTCCGTGTACGTTGAAAATGCAAAGTGGCTGTCCGCGGCTCGTGAGAGCTGCAGACGGCTTGTTCTTGCGCGGACGGTCGAGTAGCCTACTGCCGCCGGTTAGGCGGCTTGCAGGCGCGCCGTCAGGGCGATAGACGCGATAGGCGCCATGTATCGGCGCTCTGGCGTTCGTACATTATTCGATCGTGCAGCCGCGATGGACGCCCTTGCCAAAATTCGATGGTCTCGGGTACCAGCCGGTAGCCGCCCCAGTGCGGAGGCCGCGGCGGGTGATCGCCAAAGCGCTCGGCGAATGACTTCTCCCGGGCCTCGAGCAACGCGCGGCTCTCGATCGGCCGGCTCTGGTCCGACGCCCAAGCGCCAAGACGCGAACCGAGCGGGCGCGAGTTGAAATAAGTGTCGCTCTCCTCGGCGCTCGTTTTTACGACCGTGCCTTCGATACGCACCTGGCGCTCCAGCTCGATCCAGTAAAACAGCAGGCTCGCGTGCGGGTTGGCCGCCAGGTCTTGTCCTTTTCGGCTTTCGTAATTCGTAAAGAAGACGAAGCCGCGCTCATCGAGCCCTTTTATGAGCACGATTCGCGCCGACGGGTAGCCGCGCGCGTCGACGGTTGCCAGCGTCATCGTATTGGGTTCGGGCAGCCGAGCGTCTTGGGCCTGCTTGAACCAAGCCTCGAATTGGCGGATCGGATCGGCGTCGACGCTCGTTTCATCGAGCGAGCCGCGCGCATAGTCTTTACGGAGATCGGCGAGAGTAGTCATATTCTTATGCGACCGCTGCAGTCGGGGTCAGTATAGCTAACCGGAGAAAAACGTGCCGCATGTTGCGCGCGGCCAAGCGGCGGAGCGGCCGAGCGAGTGGGCCGCCGCATGGAGCACCCAGGCTCGTCTTGGTTCGATGAGGCACAATACAGGCCTTGCTCGCCCGATTCACACACTTCATGCCCAGCCCTAGCGCCGCCGCGATTCATCCCGATCTTACCCCCGCGCTCAGTGCCGTCGACGATCTGGAGCAGGCGGACCGCGCGCGCCGGTTCGGTGGCATTGCCCGGCTCTATGGCCCCGCCGCGCTTGCCGCGTTCGAGCGCGCGCATGTGGCGGTCATCGGGATCGGCGGCGTGGGTTCGTGGGTGGCGGAAGCCCTGGCGCGCAGCGCCGTCGGCACGTTGACGCTGATCGATCTCGACAACGTGGCCGAAAGCAACACCAACCGGCAGGTTCACGCGCTCGACGGTAATTACGGCAAGCCCAAGGTCGACGCTATGGCCGAGCGCATCGCGCTGATCGATCGCGCGTGCGACGTGCGCCGCGTTGAAGATTTCGTCGATCCCGGGAATTTCGGCGCGCTGCTCGGCGGCGGCTTCGATTATGTCGTCGATGCGATCGACAGCGTGCGCACGAAAACGGCGCTGATTGCTTGGTGTCTGAAGCAAGGGCAGCCGCTCATCACCGTGGGGGGAGCGGGCGGACAGCTCGATCCGACGCGTATCCGCATCGACGATCTCGCACTGACGATTCAAGATCCGTTGCTCTCGAAAGTTCGCGCGCAACTGCGTAAGCAGCACGGCTTTCCGCGCGGGCCGAAGGCGAAGTTCAAAGTGAACGCCGTTTATTCGGACGAACCGCTCATCTATCCTGAGGCGGCCGTCTGCGATATGGACGACGTCGCCCAGCACGTGGATACGTCCCCCGGACACCCCGGTCCCGTCGGGCTCAACTGCGCGGGCTTCGGCTCGAGCGTGTGCGTGACGGCGAGTTTCGGCTTCGCCGCCGCCGCCCACGTGCTGCGGGCGCTCGCGAGGGCAGGTTGAGCGGCCGAGAATAAGCAGACGGCTCAGCGGCCGATTTCGGCGGGAACGCTTGGCCTGCGGCCCGGCTGGGCAAGCTGCGCTCCCGTGCGGGCGTCAGTGCAAGGTGGTGCTGAGCCGGCGTCGCCATTCTGAGACGAGCTCCGGACGGTTCGCCGCTAAATCGAAGACGGAGAGCATCGTTTTGCGGCCGATGTCGTCGCGAAACGACCGGTCGCGCTTGACGATCTCGAGCAGATGCTCGAGCGCCTGCTCGTAAGCGCGCCGAGCGATGAAAGCGTTCGCCAAGTCGAAGCGGGCCTCCAGATTGGCTGGGTCGCTCGCGACCGCCGCATCGAGCGCGTCGGTCGGTGGCAAATCGGTGGCTGCGTCGAGCGCATCGAGCCGCGTCTTCAGCGTGTTGTAACGATCGTCGATGCCCTGCGTGGTCTTCGGCGAAAGCAATTCGGCCTCGCTTCGCGCTTCTTCGACGCGTTCTTCGTCGAGCAACAATTCGATCAGATCGAGCCGTGCCTCGTCGTAGCCGGGGTCGAGCGCCAGCGCCGCTTGCAAGTGATCGCGCGCGACCTTGCGCTGGCCCTCCTCGAGCGCGCGCAAGGCGGTGCGATGCTCGGCCTGCGCCGGATTCGGCACAAGCCGCTCGACGAACGCGCGCAGTTGGCTCTCGGGCAACACGCCGGTGAATTGATCGACAGGGCGTCCGTCGGCAAATGCCACGACGTGCGGGATGCTGCGCACCTGGAAATGCGCAGCGAGCTGTGGGTCTTCGTCGACGTTGACTTTCGCGAGCCGCCAGCGGCCGGCATACTCCTGCTCGAGCTTTTCGAGAAGCGGGCCGAGCGACTTGCACGGGCCGCACCACGGCGCCCAGAAATCGACTAGGACAGGCGCGTGCGTCGAAGCGTCGATCACGTCTTTCTCGAAAGTGGCCAAAGTAGTGTTCATCGCTTTTTTGCTTCCTCGTTGAGTGCCGATCTCATAAATGGATGCTGCCCGCGCCATTTCAACCTTGCGGCGGACGTGCCGCACGTTCGGGGAGTGGAATCCATTCGGTCTCGCCGGGCACCTTGCCGATCGTCTGCGCCGACCAGGCAGCCTTCGCCTGCGCGATCTTTTCACGCGAACTCGCCACGAAATTCCATTCGATGAAGCGTTCGCCATCGAGTTTCGCACCGCCGAGCAACATGACTGTCGCGCCGGACCGGCTGGCGAGCGTTGCCGTTTCGCCCGGGACTAATACGGCCATGTGATGGATGTCGAGCGGTTCGCCGTCGATCGCGAGATCTCCATCGACGAGATACACGCCGCGCTCCTCGTGTTCGGGTTCGAGCGCGAGCGCGCCGTCCGGGGCGAAGCTCGCCGCGACGTACAGTGTCGGCGAGTACGTGCGCGTCGGCGCTTTCGAGCCGAAAGCGCCGCCGGCGATGACCGTCAACGTCACGCCGTTGCGTTCGACCTGTGGCAGCGTGGCGGCCGCATGGTGTTCGAAGGAAGGCTCGTCGGTTTCGTGCGCGAGCGGCAGCGCCACCCAGGTCTGAATACCGTGCATCACCTGACCGCGGCGCCGCTCTTCATCGGGCGTGCGCTCGGAGTGGACGATACCGCGGCCGGCCGTCATCCAATTGACGTCGCCCGGCGTGATCTTTTGCACGGAGCCGATGCTGTCGCGATGAAGCATCGCCCCTTCGAATAGAAAAGTGACGGTGGCCAGACCGATATGCGGATGCGGCCGAACGTCGACCCCGGTGCCCGGCGCGTAGCTAGCGGGCCCCATGTGATCGAAGAAGATGAACGGGCCGACGAGGCGCGCCGCCAGCGCGGGCAACACCCGGCGCACCTCGAGGCTGCCGATGTCGCGCAGTGTCGGCTTGAGGATAACTTTGACGGATGTCGGCACGGCGCACTCCCTGGGGGGCTTGGGCCGACCATTGTACTTCCGCGCGCCGATTTCGCCCCGCGGGCGCCCTTACGCCATGCGGTTCTTGGCCAGAGGCGGATTTGCCGCGAAGTAGCGTTTGATGCCCTTGAGGATCGCGTTCGCCATTTCGCTGCGATAGCCGTCGTCGTTCAAACGCTTTTCTTCGTCGGGATTGCTGATGAAGGCCGTTTCGACGAGGATCGACGGGATATCGGGCGCCTTGAGCACGGCGAAGCTAGCCTGCTCGACCGCCCCTTTGTGCAGCTTGTTGATCTCGCCGACTTCCTTCAGCACGAACGAGCCGTAGCGCAGCGAATCGCGGATCTGCGCCGTCGTCGACATGTCGAACAGCGCGCGATTGACCGACTCGTCCTGCGTCTTCGCGTTGATGCCGCCGATCATGTCCGACGAATTCTCCCGATTGGCCATCCAGCGCGCCGCAGCGCTCGTCGCCCCGTGCTCCGACAGCGCGAAGACCGACGAGCCGCGTGCTTCCGGCGTCGTGAACGCGTCGGCGTGGACCGATACGAACAGATCGGCGCCGACGCGCCGCGCCTTTTGCACGCGCACATTCAGCGGCACGAAGAAGTCGGCGTCGCGCGTCATCATCGAGCGCATGTTCGGCTGAGCGTCGATCAGCGCGCGCAGTTTCTTGGCGATGTCGAGCGCGACGTGCTTCTCGTAGGTGCCGGCGCTGCCGATCGCGCCCGGATCTTCACCGCCATGGCCCGGATCGATCGCGACCGTCAACAAGCGGACGGTCTTGCCGGACTTGGGGGTCGTGAACGCGTAAGCGTCGGCCCCGCCGCCCAGGCCATCATCGGTCGTGCCGCCGTTTTTGTCCGATCCGCTTTTGCGCTGCGCCAGCGTGGGCGGCGCGGCGGAGGGCTTCGGCGTCTTGCGCGCGGCGTCCGTGCTCGCCCCCCCCGAACCCGAACCCGTGCTCGGCGAAGTCGGCGCTCCCGAGCTACCCGGTGCGCTCGGTTCGCTGGGCGGTGCGTTTTGCGCGTAGCGCTCGAAAAATTCGTCGCTGTTGTCGGGCGCCGCATGGGGCGACGTGGGCCCGGCATTGGGCCCCGCGAGCGGCGCGGGCGCGTTTTGCAGGGCATCTTCGCTGCGAGCGCTGTCGTCGAGGCGCTTTTGCTTGCGCTCGGTTTCGGCCAGCAGCTCCATCAGCGGATCGGGCGCCACCGTCGGATATAGATCGAGGACGAGGCGGTAGCGATAGCTGCCCACGGGCGGCAGCGAAAACACTTGCGGCTTGACCGAGCCTTTCAGGTCGAACACGAGGCGCACGACGTGCGGCTGGAACTGCCCGGCGCGCACCGCCTGGATCTGCGGATCGTTCGGCGCGATCTTCGAGACGAGATCGCGCAGCGCTTGGTCCAGATCGAGCCCGTTCAGATCGACGACGAGGCGATCTGGCCCTTGCAGCAGTTGCTGCGTCGCTTGCAGCGGCTGATCCGATTCGATCGTCACGCGCGTGTAATCGCGGGCCGGCCACACGCGCACGCCGAGCACGGAGCTGGCCAGCGCGAGGCGCGGCAGCGCGAGGGACGAGGCGAGCCCGAGCACCAGCGTCGAAGCGCCCGCGCGCAGCATTTGACGGCGGCGCCAGTTATGCGTTGCCGTCGCGGCCGATTCGATTGATTTGAACGGTTTGATCAACATCTTTCGAGACATGCTTTTCCTGAATCGCTATACGCGCGCGCTTCGAGCAAGCGCCGGTCGACATCGATGGGCTCGAGGGCGAACACGAGATCGGGCGTGCCGAGTAGCGCACCCGCCTTTTGCGGCCATTCGACGAGGCAGATCGCGCCCGCATCGAAATATTCGCGAAAGCCGGCATCGAGCCACTCCGCTGGATCGGCGAAGCGGTAAAGATCGAAATGGTAGAGCTCCAGCTCCCCCGCATCGCGTGTGAGCGCGTACGGTTCGACGAGCGTGTAAGTCGGGCTGCGCACACGCCCCGAATGACCGAGGCCGGCGAGCGTCGCACGCACGAGCGTGGTTTTGCCGGCGCCTAGATCGCCTAGAAGCTGAACGTGCAGGCCGGAAAAACGCGGCGCCTGGCGCACGACGTCGATAGCATGCGCAAAACGCGCGCCGAACGCGTCGGTGGCCGCGAGATCGTCGAGCGTGAATCGACGCTCGAGCAGTGCTTTCGCGAGCGGAAAAGACGACGAAGCAGACGCGACGGGCATTCTCGTAAAATAGCGGGATGAAACGAAGTACGGACCAGCCCCCCCTTGGCACGAGCGCGTTCGGCGAAGCCGACGCGTGCGGCTCGACCGACGACGCTTCCGCGCGCCAGGGCGATGCCACGCTCGCTACACTCGCGCGGCGCATCAAGACTTGGGGCGGCGAGCTGGGCTTTTCCGCCGTCGGAATCAGCGACACCGACCTTTCCGATGCGGAGGCGGCGCTCGCCGCTTGGCTCGAGGCGGGCTGCCACGGCGAAATGGATTATATGGCCAAACATGGCGCCAAACGTGCGCGGCCGGCCGAGCTTGTGGCCGGCACGCGACGCGTTGTCACGGCCCGCATGGCGTATTTGCCGGCCGCGATGCTTGCCGGCAGCCAGGATGAAAATACCTCGCCAACCGCGCCAGGCGGCGAGCGCGGCGATTGGCGCGCTCGTGAACTTGCACGTCTGACCGATCCGCAGGCCGCCGTTGTCTCGATCTACGCCCGCGGACGCGATTATCACAAAGTGATGCGTGCGCGTCTTCAGCAACTGGCCGAGCGCATCGAGCGCGAGATCGGCGCGTACGGTTATCGCGTCTTCACCGATTCGGCGCCGGTGCTCGAGGTCGCGCTCGCGCAAAAGGCCGGTGTCGGCTGGCGCGGCAAGCATACGCTGTTGCTCGAGCGCGATGCGGGTTCGATGTTTTTTCTCGGTGAGATCTACGTCGACATACCGTTGCCGACCGATGCGCAGACGCACCCGGAGCGCGCGACGCGCGAGTCCGGCGCGCATTGCGGGCAATGCACGCGCTGCATCGATGCCTGTCCGACGGGGGCGATCGTCGGGCCTTATCGCGTCGACGCGCGTCGCTGCATTTCATATCTCACGATCGAGCTCCAGGGCAGCATTCCCGAGCCGCTGCGCCCATTGATCGGCAATCGGGTCTACGGCTGCGACGATTGCCAACTGGTATGTCCGTGGAACAAATTCGCGCAAGCGGCACCCGTCGACGACTTCGACGTGCGGCATGGCCTCGACCGTGCGACGCTCGTCGAGCTTTTCGCGTGGACCGAGCAGATGTTCGACACGCGCATGCAGGGCAGTGCCATCCGGCGCATCGGCCACGAACGCTGGTTGCGCAATCTGGCCGTGGCGATGGGCAATGCGCTGCGGGCGGGGCGGGGCGAACCTTCGGCGACGGCGGCGCACGGCGCAGCGGGCATCGAACACGGGAGTAAGCAGAACGCGCTCGACGACGACGCGCGCGAACGCATCGTCGACGCATTGCGCGCGCGTGCCGACGATCCATCGCCGCTCGTGCGCGAGCACGTGCACTGGGCGCTCGAAGCGGCGTAAGCTGCGTAAGCTGCTTACGCCGCGCAAGCTAGTTCACCGTCGGATTCCGGAGAAATCGATGTACGACGCCGTCGTCACCGCGCCGTTCGGCAAAGTGGGAATCGAAGTCGATGCCCCTGCGGGCGTCGTTCGCGCAATCTGTTATCTCGAGCGCTCCGTTCCCGCTCGCGCGCCCGATTCGACGATCGCCGAGCGCGCCGCGCAGCAGGTCGAGCGCTATCTGGCCGACGCCAGTGCACCCTTCGATTTGCCGCTCGCCGACGCAGGCACGCCGTTTCAGCGCCGCGTCTGGCAGGCGATGTGCGAGATTCCCATCGGCAGCGTGGTGACCTATGGGGCGCTGGCTCGGAAGCTGGGTGGCGTGCCTCGCGCGATCGGACAGGCGTGCGGCGACAATCCTTTTCCGCTCGTGATCCCGTGTCACCGCGTGGTGGCGGCGAATGGGCTCGGCGGGTTCTCCCATCATGCGGGCGACGGGTTTTATCCGCGCGTCAAGCGCTGGCTGCTCGCGCACGAAAGTAACCAGTTGGCGCTCGCACTGTGAGCGGTACGAACGATATGAGCGATCTCGCCGCGGCGCAAGCCTCGAACGTCTCGGCGGTATCCGGCTCGGCGAACGACTCGCCGGCCGACGCGCTAGCCCAAGCGCTGCAAGCGGCCAACGTGCGATCGATCGACGCGTTCGGCGATGCGCTTTGGCTCGAACACGGCCTGGCCCGCAATACGCTCGATGCATACGGCCGCGATTTGCGGCTGTTTGCCGACTGGCTCGTCCGCGAGCACGGCATCGGTATCGATGCGGCAGCCGAGCGGCATATCGGTGGCTATCTCGCCGCGCGCAGCGACGGCAAGCCGACCTCCGCGAATCGCCGCCTCTCCGTCTTTCGCCGGTATTACGCATGGGCGTTGCGCGAGCACCGCGTGGGCGCCGATCCGACGATGAAAATCCGCTCGGCCAAGCAGGCGCCGCGTTTTCCGTCGACGCTCACGGAGGCGCAGGTCGAAGCGTTGTTGGCTGCCCCGGATGTCGATACGGAACTGGGGCTGCGCGATCGCACCATGCTCGAACTGATGTACGCGAGCGGGTTGCGCGTCAGCGAACTGGTGGCGCTCAAGACGGTCGAGGTCGGGCTGAACGACGGCGTGGTGCGCGTGATGGGCAAGGGCTCGAAAGAGCGCCTCGTACCGTTCGGCGAAGAGGCGTACGGCTGGATCACGCGCTATCTGCGCGACGCGCGGCCGTCGCTGATGGGCGCGCGCGCGGCCGATGCGCTGTTTGTGACGGCGCGCGGGGAGGGTATGACGCGCCAGCAGTTCTGGAACATCATCAAGCGCCACGCGCGCGCGGCGGACGTCAAAACGCCGCTTTCGCCGCATACGCTGCGCCACGCGTTTGCGACGCACCTCATCAATCACGGCGCCGATCTGCGCGTCGTACAGCTTTTACTCGGCCACGCGGACATCTCGACGACGCAGATCTACACGCACGTCGCGCGAGAGCGCTTGAAGACGCTGCACGCGGCGCATCATCCGCGCGGGTGAGGGCTTGGCCGTTCGAGCGCGGCGCAGCATGAAAGAGCGGGGCGGTTGCGCTTACAATGCGCCGATGAGCAAAACCAAACATGTTTCGGAGACGCAGGCTACGCAGTTTTTGCGTCGCCACGATGTGCGCTTCGGCGAACACCCCTACGAGTATGTCGAGCACGGCGGCACGGCCGAATCGGCGCGCCAGCTCGGCGTGGACGAGCACCATGTCGTCAAAACGCTCGTCATGGAAGACGAAAACGCAAAGCCGCTGATCGTCCTGATGCACGGCGATTGCACGGTTTCGACCAAAAATCTCGCCCGTCAGATCGGCGCCAAGCGTGTCGAGCCGTGCAAGCCCGAGGTCGCCAACCGCCATTCCGGTTATCTCGTCGGCGGTACCTCGCCGTTTGGCACGAAAAAAGCGATGCCCATTTATGTCGAATCGAGCATTCTCGAGCTGGATTCCATCTATCTGAACGGCGGACGTCGTGGCTACCTCGTGAGCCTCGCGCCGTCGGTGTTGACGTCGCTGCTCGACGCGCGTCCGGTGCAATGCGCCAGCGTCGAATGAGCCCGCGCCGTTCTGTAGAATGAGTGGCCCGCGCGCGTTGCGCCCTATGCCCGCCACGTTGAAAGAGTTCCGTCTATGTCATTGCTGATCGCTACCGTTGCCGCCTATCTGATCGGATCGATCTCGTTCGCCGTGGTCGTCAGCGCGGCCATGGGTCTGGCTGATCCCCGTTCGTACGGATCGAAGAATCCCGGCGCGACGAACGTGCTGCGCAGCGGCAACAAGGTCGCGGCCATCCTGACGCTCCTCGGCGATGCGTTCAAAGGTTGGCTGGCCGTTTGGCTCGTTGCCCGCTTCGGGCCGCGCTTCGGCCTCGGCGACCCAGCAGTCGCGCTCGCCGCGATCGCGGTGTTTTTGGGGCACTTGTATCCGATTTTCTTCAAGTTCAAGGGCGGCAAGGGCGTGGCAACGGCCGCCGGCGTGCTGCTCGCGATCAACCCGGTGCTCGGGCTCGCGACCGCGCTGACCTGGCTCATCATCGCGTTCTTCTTCCGCTACTCGTCGTTCGCGGCGCTCGCGGCGGCGGTGTTCGCGCCGCTGTTCGACATCTTCCTGTTCGGCCCCAACGTCGTCGCGTGGGCTGTGTTCGCCATGAGCGCGCTGCTCGTTTGGCGGCACCGTGCCAACATCGGCAAGCTGATTGCCGGCACGGAAAGCCGCATCGGAGAGAAGAAGGGCGCGGCGCAAGCCGCCAAGGCCGCCGCCGGCGCGGCGCATGCGCGCAAGCGCTGAAAGCGAAAGGGCGCGAAAGCGCTAGGTGCGGGTGTATCGCGCCTCGCCGGCGCGGGCCCGGACGATCGGGTAGTTCCCTCGCGCGGCGGATGCGCCTCGCGTCAATCGCGGAAGTTGTTGAAGTCGAGCGGGGTGTCGGTCACGTCCTTGCGCAGCATGGCGATGATGCTTTGGAGATCGTCGCGCTTGGCGCCCGTGACGCGCACGGCGTCGCCTTGAATGCTCGCTTGCACCTTGATCTTGCTGTCTTTCACGAGCTTGACGATCTTCTTGGCGAGATCGCCGGACACGCCCTTTTTGATCGTGACGACTTGCTTCACTTTGTCGCCGCCGATCTTCTCGATCTTGCCGTAGTCGAGAAAGCGCACATCGACGTTGCGCTTGGCCATTTTCGACAGCAGGACGTCTTTCACTTGGCCGAGCTTGAAGTCGTCGTCGGCGAACATCGTCAGTTCGCCCTCCTTGTGGTCGACCCGCGCGTCGGACCCTTTGAAATCGAAGCGGGTGGAGATTTCCTTATTGGATTGCTCGATCGCGTTCTTCACTTCGATCATATTGGCTTCGCAGACGACATCGAACGACGGCATATTCATTTCTCCCGACTTGTGTTTTGGACCGCGGCAGCATGCAAAGGGCGGCTGCCGCAAGTATTCCCTTCGGTGCCCGCGCAGACGGCGCGAGGCGGGCACTCGCTATAATCACGACCGAACGCTATTTTACCGACGCCTTTCTCCCGAGAAAACGCCTGGCCGCCATCACGCAGCGAGCGATATGAACGCATTGTGCTACGCGCGTGCCGGCCCTGCAGGCAAGCCCGCCTTATCGCCGATGTCCTCTCCCGAACCCCTTGTGCTACTACCCGACTACCCGCTGCGCGCTCACAACACCTTCGGCTTCGACGCACGTGCACGCTGGTTTTGCCGCATCGAATCGCCCGGCCAGTTCGTCGCCGCACTGCGCGATGCGCGCGTGGCGGGGCTGCCGCACCTCGTGCTTGGCGGCGGCAGCAACATCGTGTTGACGCGCGATTTCGACGGCGTGGTACTGCTCGTCGCGCTGGCCGGCAAACGCCTCGTGCGCGAAGACGATGACGCATGGTACGTGGAAGCGGCCGCCGGCGAGGGTTGGCACGCATTTGTAGCCTGGACGCTTGCGCATGGGTTCGCCGGACTGGAGAACTTGGCCATGATTCCCGGCACCGTCGGGGCGGCGCCGATTCAAAACATCGGTGCATACGGGCTCGAAATGGCCGAGCGCTTCCATTCGCTGCGCGCGGTCGAGCTCGCGACGGGTGACACCGTTGAATTCGATGCCAAGCTTTGCCGATTCGGCTATCGCGACAGTGTCTTCAAGCAGGAAGGGCGAGGACGGTTTGCGATTACGTCGGTAACGTTCCGCTTGCCGAAAACGTGGGCACCGCGCGTCGATTACGCCGACGTGGCGCGCGCGCTCGATGCGAGCGCGGCCGACGCGTCGCCGCAGGCGATCTTCGATGCCGTCGTGGCCGTGCGTCGCGCGAAGTTGCCGGATCCGATGTCGCTCGGCAATGCGGGTAGCTTCTTTAAGAATCCCGTCGTCGATGCAGCGACGTTCGAAGCGCTGCGCGCGCGCGAGCCGCAACTCGTTTCGTACCCGCAGGCCGACGCTCGCGTGAAGCTCGCGGCGGGCTGGCTCATCGATCGTTGCGGCTGGAAAGGGCGTGCGGTGGGCGCGGCCGCCGTTCACGAGCGGCAGGCGCTCGTGCTCGTCAATCGCGGCGGCGCGACGGGCGCTCAGGTGCTCGCGCTTGCGCGAGCGATTCAGGACGACGTGCGCGCGCGGTTTGGCGTTCAGTTGGAACCCGAGCCCGTCGTCATCTAACGCTTGGGCTCGCGTGGCTTGGGCGGTCAGTGATTGAGCTTGCCGAGCAGCAAGAACTCCATCAGTGCTTTCTGAACATGGAGCCGGTTCTCGGCCTCATCCCAGACGACGCTTTGCGGCCCGTCGATCACGTCGGCGCTGACTTCTTCGCCGCGATGGGCGGGCAGGCAGTGCATGAATAGGGCCTCGGGGTTTGCCCGGCTCATCATGTCCGCATCGACGCACCAATCGGCGAATGCGGCTTTGCGCGCCTCGTTCTCCGCCTCGAATCCCATGCTGGTCCAAACGTCGGTCGTCACGAGATCGGCGCCTTCGCATGCTTCGTTCGGATCCTCGAATTCCTGAAAGAACGGCGCGCTGTTGGGCGCCACGAGAGCCGGGTCGAGCTTGTAGCCGGCCGGCGTGGAGATGCGCAGCTTGAAGTCGAGAATTTGCGCGGCCTCGATCCAGGTGTACAGCATATTGTTGGCGTCGCCCACCCACGCCACTGTCTTGTCTTTTATCGGGCCCCGATGCTCGTAGAACGTGAAGATGTCGGCGAGCACCTGGCACGGGTGATATTCGTTCGTGAGGCCGTTAATGACCGGCACGCGCGAGTTTGCCGCGAAACGGCGAATGATCTCCTGCCCGAAGGTTCGGATCATGATGATGTCGACCATCCGCGAAATAACTTGTGCGGCGTCTTCGATCGGCTCCCCGCGGCCGAGCTGGGTATCGCGCGTGCTCATGAAGACGGCATGGCCGCCGAGCTGGAAGATACCGGCTTCGAACGACAGCCGCGTACGCGTCGAGTTTTTCTCGAAGATCATCGCGAGCGTACGGTCGTGCAGCGGGTGGTAAGTTTCGTAGCTTTTGAACTTGCGTTTCAGGATGCGGGCACGCTCTAGCACGTACTCGTAGTCGTCCCGAGAGAAATCGTTGAACTGCAGGTAGTGACGAATTTGTTTGGCGGCCATAAAACGAATACGGCGGGCCTTCCCCGGTGCGAGCGTGGTGTCGAGCGCCTAGCGCGGAACACTGCCCTCACACCGGACGGCGCCGCCGTCGGATGTGGTAACTAAAGGCAGCATAAAGGATTTCTTTTGGTTTGACGAGCCGCGCTGAACGCCCGCGCGGCGGGCATGCTCCGTTTGTGTGCGGTGCGGAAACCAGCCCTTGCGATGGTATAATCGACGAGTTTTCCCAAGCCCGCGGACAGGCATCGGGTCAGTCACATGGGTTTTTTACATGGCCGAAGCATCCCACACAGAATTCTTCATTCAAGGCATCACGAAGGGCGGAAAGAAATTCCGGCCCAGTGATTGGTCGGAGCGTCTAGCGGGAGTCATGTCTGCTTACGGCCCCGGCATCCGCGGGCCGAACGCGCGTTTGCAGTACTCGCCCTACGTGCGCCCCACCCTTCTCGGCGATCTCAAGTGCGTCATTCTCGATTCGCGGCTGCGCGAGATCGAGCCGATGGCGTTCGACTTCGTGATGAATTTTGCCAAGGACAACGACCTCGTCGTAACAGAGGCCTGCGAGTTGCCCGATGATCACGGGGCGGTGCAGAAGAAATAGATTGGCACGGAAGCCAAGCGCGGACTGCAAAAGCCTCGTCAAACGAGGCTCGCGGAACGCGCCGATATCGAGCCAAGCACGGCTAACGACGATTGCGCTGAATTCGGCGCGCAAAAAGCCCGCAGCTTATGTGAACTGCACCTTTGCGGGGAGCAGTTCACATAAGCTGCGGGCTTTTCTGTTGGCAGGCAAGCGCCACCGGCGGCGACTTCGCTTATGGCGCGAGCCGCTGATCAAGCGAGGCGCAGTGAGCCTCGCCCGGGGTAATGCTTACTGTGCAGCTGCGGCTTGCAGGCCCTTGATGGCTGCAGCCAGGCGGCTCTTATGGCGAGCGGCCTTGTTCTTATGAACGATCTTCTTGTCGGCGATGATGTCCATCGTCTTCGACGACGCGCGGAGAAGTTCCGCTGCCTTGGCTTGGTCGCCGGCGTCGATCGCCTTGCGGACAGCCTTGACTGCCGTGCGGTACTTCGAGCGCAGGGCCGAGTTGTGCGAGTTCGCTTTCGCGGCCTGACGGGCGCGCTTGCGTGCTTGTGCGGAGTTAGCCATGAGAGTTCCTTGTCCTGTACTGTTTCGGCGCCCGGCCGGTTGGCCGATCGAGTGCCGCTTTTGGTCCGAACTTCCGGAAGCGATTGCCCGGAAGCGCAAATACACCGGCGAAGCGTGCTCGTGGGTTTCGCGAACGTGCCGCGAATTCAGCCGAGCACAGCGTTAAGCAGACCACTGCCTGACGCTCGCCGTTGGGTCGCCGTTGGGTTGCCGTTGGGTCCTTGGCCGGCCTCTCAGCCGACAGCCCGGGCCGGCCAAAACGAGGAAAGGCCGGCTGGTGACCGAGGTCGAGCTTCGAAACGCGCGAGTATAGCAACAAAATCAGATACATGGCAAGCGCGCGGCAAATGCCGCACTGTTGCAACCCATCGCCGCGCGTGCGGTCGAAGAGGGCCGGATGTCCGTTCGGCCATGAGGTCGACGTCTCGAAACCCGTCCTGCCGGCGGGGGCGCGGCCGACCAGTCCCTAAAGCTGGAATGCGCCGTCGGCGTCCGTATAATTGCCCCCCATGAATCTTTTCCGAGCCCTGCTGACGGTCAGCGGCTTCACGCTGCTGTCGCGCGTGACCGGTCTGGCCCGTGAAACGTTGATCGCCCGTGCGTTCGGCGCCAGTCAATTTACCGACGCGTTCTATGTCGCCTTCCGTATTCCGAACCTGCTGCGGCGCTTGTCCGCCGAGGGGGCATTCTCGCAAGCGTTCGTGCCGATCCTGGCCGAGTTCAAGAGCCAGCAAGGACACGATGCGACGAAAGCGCTCGTCGACGCCATGTCGACCGTCCTTGCGTGGATGCTCGCCGCGGTCTCTGTGCTGGGGATAGCCGGTGCCTCGTGGGTGGTCTATGTCGTCGCGGGCGGGTTGCGCTCGGACGGCCAGGCCTTCGTGCTCGCGGTAGAGATGACGCGGATCATGTTCCCGTACATCATCTTCATCTCGCTCACGACGTTGGCCGCCGGCGTACTGAACACGTACGGCAAATTCTCGCTGCCTGCGTTTGCGCCGGTGCTGCTGAACATTGCATTCATCGTTGCGGCCGTCGTTGTTGCCCCGCATCTGAAGGTGCCCGTCTACGCGCTGGCGTGGGCCGTCGTCGTCGGCGGCGTGCTGCAGTTCGTCGCACAGTGGCCGGGGCTGCGCAAGATCGACATGACGCCGCGCATCGGTCTTAACCCGCTCGCCGCGCTCGCTCACCGCGGCGTGAAGCGCGTGCTTCTCAAGATGGTGCCCGCGACGTTCGCCGTGTCGGTGGCGCAGCTGAGCCTCATCATCAATACGAACATCGCGTCGCATCTGGGGCCCGGTGCCGTCTCGTGGATCTATTACGCCGATCGGCTTATGGAGTTTCCGACGGCTTTGCTCGGTGTCGCGCTCGGCACGATTTTGCTGCCTAGTTTGGCCAAAGCACATGCCGACGAAGATCCGCACGAGTATTCGTCGCTGCTCGATTGGGGGCTGCGAGTGACGTTTTTGCTCGCGATGCCGAGTGCGCTCGCGCTGTTCGTCTTCGCGCAGCCGCTGACGGCCGCGCTGTTCGACTACGGGCGCTTCGACGCTCACTCCGTCGTCATGGTCAGCCGGGCGCTGACGGCTTATGGGGTCGGCCTCATCGGCCTCATCCTCATCAAGATTCTCGCGCCGGGCTTTTACGCCAAGCAGGACATCAAGACGCCCGTGAAGATCGGCGTCGCGGTGCTCATCGTCACGCAGCTGTCCAACTACGCTTTCGTGCCCGTATTCGCGCATGCGGGCCTCACGCTCAGCGTCGGGCTCGGCGCTTGCATGAACGCTACGTTGTTGTTCATCGGCTTGCGCCGGCGCGGGATCTATACTCCTTCGAGCGGGTGGCTGCGGTTCCTCGCACAATTGACGGGCGCCTCGTTGCTGCTTGCCGGCGCCATGCACTGGTGCGCGATCAACTTCGACTGGATCGGCTTGCGTGCGCATCCCCTCGCGCGCATTGCACTGCTCGCCGCCTGCCTCGTGCTGTTCGCCGCGCTATATTTCAGTATGCTTTGGCTGATGGGCTTTAAATACGCGTACTTCAGAAGGCGTGCCAAGTGACGGCCATGACATCCGTAATCGATTACTTCGCTACCCTCGTTGCCGACGATGACAGTCTGCCGCTTACCGAGACTGCGATCGCGCTCGCGCAGGATGCGTATCCCGATCTCGACCTCGAAGGCGTGCTCGCCGAACTCGACGAGCTTGCGCTGCGGTTGAAGCGGCGTCTGCCCGAGGGCGCCGATTTGAGCGAAAGAATCGGAGCGCTCAATCGCTTCTTCTTTCGCGAGCTCGGCTTCGCCGGCAACCTGAACGACTACTACGACCCGGACAACAGCCATTTGAACGTCGTGCTCAAGCGCAGGCGCGGGATTCCGATCTCGCTCGCGGTGCTGTATTTGGAGCTCGGCGAGCAAGTCGGCGTGCCGGTGAAAGGCATTTCGTTCCCCGGGCACTTTCTGCTTCGCGTCACGCTGCCCGAGGGCGACGTCATGCTCGACCCGACCACGGGCCAGTCGCTGTCCGAAATACAGATGGTGGACATGCTCGAGCCGTACATCTCGCATACGGAGCAATCCGTTGGCAACGCGCTGCGTATGCTGCTGCAGCCCGCGACGCCGCGCGAGATCGTCGCACGCATGTTGCGCAACTTGAAGTCTGTCTATTTGCAGTCGGAGCGCTGGCAGCGGCTATTGGCGGTGCAGCAGCGGCTTGTGGTCCTGCTGCCGGGCAACATCGAGGAAGTGCGCGATCGCGGATTCGCCTACGCGCGGCTCGATTATCTGCGGCCGGCGCTGGAAGATCTCGAGCGTTACCTGGGCGATCGTCCCGACGCGGAGGACGCGACGACCGTCGAATCGCAACTCAATGAGTTGCGCCAGCGTACCGATCACGGCGACAGTTAATCGCATTCGATCGTTGGCCGCGCCCGTGCGAAGTGCTGCGGGAGCGAGGCGGGTCTTAATGAGAGACGCCCGGCTAGCGTGTGAGCGCGGGCCGGGCGTTTTCGCGAGATGCGTCGTGCTATCCGTGCCTGCCCTTACTTCGGCTGCATTCGAATCGCGCCGTCGAGACGGATCACTTCGCCGTTGAGCATCGGGTTGTCGAAGATCTGCTTGACGAGCATCGCGTACTCGTTCGGCTTGCCGAGGCGAGGGGGGAACGGCACCATCGCGCCCAGTGCGTCCTGGACTTCCTTGGGCATGCCGAGCAGCATGGGCGTTTCGAAGATGCCAGGGGCGATCGTCATCACGCGAATGGCGTTGCGCGAAAGATCGCGCGCGATCGGCAGCGTCATGCCGGCGACGCCGCTCTTGGACGCCGCGTAGGCGGCTTGGCCGATTTGTCCGTCGAATGCCGCTACCGAGGCGGTGTTGACGATCACACCGCGCTCGCCGCTCACGTTCGGTTCGTTCTTCGCCATCTCGAAGGCCGCGAGGCGCAGCATGTTGAACGTGCCGATCAGGTTGATCTCGATCGCGCGCTGGAACTTGTCGAGCGGGTGCGGGCCGTCCTTGCCGACCGTCTTGATGGCAGGCGCGACGCCGGCGCAGTTGACGAGCCCCGAGAGCCGCCCGAGCCGTACTGCGGCTTCCACCGCGTCTTTGGCGTCGGCCTCGCGGCTCACGTCGCATTTGACGAAAACGCCTTCGATCTCGCTCGCGAGCGCTTTGCCTGCATCTTCGTTCAAATCGGCGATGACGACCTTGCCGCCGTGTTCGGCGAAAAGCCGTGCCGTTGCCGCGCCAAGGCCCGACGCGCCGCCGGTGACCAAAAATGCGTTGCCGCGAATCTCCATGCTGTGACTCCTTTCATTTTCTAATAGGGTGCACTCCCGCCGCCGCTCGGGTCGTGACCGGATGGCTTGCGGGCCGCCGACGATTGTAAACGCAAAAAAATGGCCGATGGATTCGGTGCGCAAGCGCGGGTGCGCGCTCGAATAATTGAAGGTCCGTGCCCGTTGGCCGCGCGGCTATGTGCGAGGCGGTTTCCAAAGAGGCAGGTCCTGCCAGCCATACGGGAAGCCGCCGTTGCGAAGCGCTACCAGTGTGGAAGTAGGGAAATTGGGCGCAAAGGCTCTTAAGGCGGCCGATCCATTGCGCACTGGGCGCAATGCGTTTCAGCATGTTTTCGACAGCAGTCCGAAGTCCCATGTCTCGGTTGCCACCCAAATCGGCATTTTGCCGCCGTATTTTTGATTGTGGTGCGCTACGAAATCTTCCTTGGCCTTCTTGCGCACACCGTCGCGAAACTTTTGCATTCATTCTTCATGCTGCGACGGCCTGCCGTTGCGGCCAGGAGATGTAAAGCGAGCATCGAGGAGGGAGCCGCACTCGTGTGCGAGTCGATGACGTCGGCCTAGCAGGTGCGCGATATCCACGCGCACAGCTACTTCGATGCGTTCAATAGCGTCAAGGACCAACAACCGCAGCGCACGGTCAAAGCGATACAAATCGACGGCAAGCTCGAACGTCGCGCCATCCTGGAAATCGTCTAGACGTGCTCGGGCATGCTGTGAATGCGGTTGGCGCAACGGAAACCAGTAACCGACCAGCCGGTAATAGCCGATCCGCTGAAGCGTCACGAGCGCGGATGCTTCATCGGCAACGTCAAGGTTTCTTGTCTTGAGAAGGTTGAGTTGATCGATGTAGGGAAGATGTAGCTTCAGCGGGGAATGCTTCGGCATTTGCGCTGCGGTAACCATGTTGGCTTATCTGAAACTACAAAAGGAAATCCCCCACATGAGTTGCCGGTTTGCACCGGGCCCAGAGGTGGGGGACGTATTGCTGGCGATGACGCCGGCGACAGCGGCCGCTGGCAAGTCGAAATCCTGCGACGATTGGCCGCGAGGAGCGGCCCTGAGACTGCGCGTTACTTCAGCGCTTCGAACACGCGCTGACGAATTTCGTCGACGCTGCCAAGGCCAGAAATGCAGCGATACGCCGGTGCGCTCAGGCCGTTTTCAGCACCACGCCCGGCCCATTGCTGGTAGTAATCGACTAGGGGCTTCGTTTGCGAGACATAGACGTCAAGCCGCTTCTTCACCGTCTCTTCCTTGTCGTCCTCGCGCTGGATCAGCGGCTCACCGGTGACGTCGTCCTTGCCTTCGACCTTCGGCGGATTGAACTTGACGTGGTAGGTGCGGCCCGATTGCGGGTGCGTGCGGCGCCCGCTCATGCGGACGATGATCTCGTCGAACGGCACGTCGATCTCCAGCACGTAATCGATCGCGACGCCGGCTTCCTTCATCGCTTCAGCCTGCGGCAGCGTGCGCGGGAAACCGTCGAACAGATAGCCGCTCTTGCAGTCGGCCTCGAGCAACCGCTCTTTCACGAGGTTGATGATGAGCGCATCGGGGACGAGTTCGCCCGCGTCCATGTAACGCTTGGCCTCGACGCCCAGCGGCGAACCGGCCTTCACGGCGGCGCGCAGCATGTCACCGGTCGAAATCTGCGGAATCCCGAATTTCTCTTTGATGTAGTTCGCCTGGGTACCCTTGCCGGCGCCCGGCGCGCCCAACAGGATCAAACGCATGCTGTTCTCCGAATCGTATGTGAATGCTGCGGCGCGAAAAGCAAAACGCAAAATCGAAATGCCGAAGGCACACGCTTCCGAGCGTTGCATCGCCGGCGGCGCAAAAGCGCATCGGCCAGGCCCGCGGGGCTTGCCGCATCGTTCAAACGACACGGGGAACCGCCGCTGGGCGACGAAGCAGACGAACGGGGATCAGAAGCCGAATAGTGCGAATGCTCGCGCAATCGGCCCTGATTATGCCATGCGTTTGTCAGGCTTTAGACAGAAAAAGCGTGCGCACGCGCTCGAGATCGGCCATCGTGTCGACGCCTGGCGCCGGCGCCTCGTGCGTCACGCGCACGGCGATGCGCTCGCCATGCCACATGGCGCGCAACTGTTCGAGCATTTCGGCACGTTCGATCGGGGCTTGGGCGAGCGTCGGATACGTGCGCAGAAAACGCGCGCGGTAGGCATACAGGCCGATATGGCGCAGCACGGCGCCGGCAGGCGGCGAGGGCATCGCGGCGATGTCGATCGCTTGCGCGCCGCAGTGCGGTGCGTATGCATCGCGCTGCCAAGGAATCGGCGAGCGCGAAAAGTACAGCGCGACGCCACGTGCATCGAGCACGACCTTCACGACATTCGGGTTGAACACCTCGGCGGCGTCGACGATCGGATGCGCAGCCGTTGCAATCGCGCAATCGGGACGATCGGCCAAATGGGAGGCGACATCGGCCACGAGCGCCGGGTCGATCAGCGGTTCGTCGCCCTGTACGTTGACGACGATCGTGTCGTCAGGCAAGCCAAGCCGCGTTGCGACTTCGGCGAGACGGTCGGTGCCCGAAGGGTGATCGGCGCGCGTGAGTAACGCCTCGAACCCATGCTGCTGCGCGGCCTCGAGCACACGTGCGTCGTCGGTGGCGATCAGCACGCGTTGCGCGCCGGCTTCGCGCGCACGTTCAGCTACGCGCACGACCATCGGCTTGCCGGCGATGTCGGCAAGCGGCTTTTCAGGCAGGCGCGTGGATGCGAGACGGGCGGGGACGACGGCGACAAAAGACGGTGCGTCGTGACGGGCGTTGGCGGTCATCGAGGTGCGAGAAAAAACTTGAGGGAAGTATGCGTCGCGACTGATGCGCTCGTGATGCGCTTCTTAAGCGCCGCCCGTAGGATCGAGCGGTTCGAGGGCAGTGCCTTCGACGGTTTGGCGGGCTTCGTCGACGAGCATGACGGGGATGCCGTCGCGAATCGGGAAGGCCAGCTTGTCGGCGTGGCAGATCAACTCTTGCTGGGCGCGCTCATAGCTAAGCGGGCCCTTGCAAATCGGGCAAACGAGGATTTCAAGCAGGCGAGCGTCCACGAAGTTTCTCCACGACCAAAGCGATAAGGCGAGCAGGGAGCGTGGCTTCGACCGGGACCACCCAGATTCGAGCATCACGCCAAGCGCCCAATTTTACTGCATCCTTCTCGGTCACCAGGATCGCATCGACGCTGTCGTTGACGAACGGGTTGTCGTCGAACGCGTAATGGTCGGGCAGCGCGCGCGTAATCGGCGAGAGACCCGCCGCGCGCAGCGTCGCGAAAAAGCGCTCGGGCGCGCCGATGCCGGCCGCGGCCAGCACGCGGGTGCCCGCGAATTGCGTGAGCGGGCGGCGCAGGCCCGGTTCGGCCAAATGCCATGCGTCGCAGGGCGCGAGGGAGAGCGCGAAGGTATCGGGCCACGGCGGCAAGGCGCGCTCGAACGGATTGTTGATGAGCGTGGCGTCACGTCGCCGCGAAAGCGGCTCGCGCAGGGGCCCGGCGGGTAGCAAAAAGCCGTTGCCGCCCAGGCGCTGGTCGAATACGACGAGTTCGACGTCGCGCGCGAGGCGGTAATGCTGCAGACCGTCGTCGCTGATGATGACGTCAACGTCGACGTGCGCCGCTCTGAGCGCCTTCGCACAAGCCACGCGGTCGCGCGAAACCCAAACAGGTGCGCTCGTGCGGCGTGCAATCAGCACCGGTTCATCGCCCACGAGAGGCGGGGGCGAAGCCGATGTGACGTGGCGCGGCGCGCGGCCCCTCGATCCATACCCGCGTGAGACCACACCCGGTGTGAAGCCGGCCGCGCGTAGCGCCTCGACAAGCGCGATGACAGTGGGCGTCTTACCGGTGCCGCCGACGGTCACGTTGCCGACGACGACGATCGGCACGCCCACGTCCTCGCGCTCGCGCCATCCGAGATCGAACGTTGCGCGGCGGATGGCGGCGATTGCGCCGAACAGGCAGGCGAGCGGCGTCATGGCCCATGCGAAGGCGCCACGGCGCTGCCATTCTCGCGTGACGTAGGCTTCTGCGCGTGCTTTGATTCGGTCGGCCATGCGGTCCATGGTGCGTGCTCGCCGGGGCGGCGAAAGGTCGGAGGATGAACCCGGCACTGTAGCTTGCTCGGCAACATCGCGGCAAGCGGCCGCCGTGACATGACACGCGATGTCGGATTTCACATCGTCATGGACGGCTGTGGATAACTCTGTGAAGAACTTGCGCCGTCGCGGCCCAGAAGGCCGATAAATGGGCCTTCCTATCGATCATGCTCAATAGCGAGTGCGAAAATAATCGTTAAAAATCAAATACTTGTAATGATGGTGTGTGCTTTTTAGCGGTTCGTTGCTTCATTGTCGGCCATCGTTACGCCGGCGCCGCTATGTGGGAAACCTTGCATGCGATGCCGGGCGCACTGGACGCCGGGCGCGCGGCGGTCTATCGTCTGACCGGCCCGAAAAAAGGTTTTGCATGCAATCTCGTCCACCATTTCCGCCTGGCGGCGCCGGTACGCCGCTGCCCTCCGTCTCGTTCGAGGCCGATGTCGCCGTTCCCGTATCGGTACTCAACCGTGCGATCGGCACCATGCTCGAGCGCTCGTTTCCACTTGTTTGGGTGGCCGGCGAAGTCTCGAATTTCACACGGGCCGCGAGCGGCCACTGGTACTTTTCGATCAAGGACGCCGGCGCGCAGATGCGATGCGTGATGTTTCGCGGCCGCGCCCAGTACGCTGAATTCACGCCGCGTGAAGGCGACAAGATCGAAGTGCGCGCGCTTGTCACGATGTACGAACCGCGCGGCGAGTTGCAACTCAATGTCGAGGCGGTGCGGCGCACCGGCACCGGCCGGCTGTACGAGCAATTTTTGAAATTGAAGGCGCAGCTCGAAGCGCAGGGGCTCTTTGCGCCCGAGCGCAAGCGCGCGCTGCCCACGCACCCTCGTGCGATTGGCGTGGTGACGTCGCTGCAGGCGGCGGCGTTGCGCGATGTGTTGACGACGCTCGCTCGACGGGCGCCGCACGTTTGCGTCATTGTCTATCCGGCGCCTGTGCAAGGCGCGGGGGCGGGCGAGAAGCTCGCGGCGATGATCGAGACCGCGAACGCGCGGCGCGAAGTGGACGTTCTCATCGTTTGCCGCGGTGGCGGTTCGATCGAGGACCTTTGGTCGTTCAACGAGGAAGGGCTCGCGCGCGCAATCGCCGCGAGTGTGCTGCCGGTCGTAAGCGGTGTGGGGCACGAGACCGATTTCACTATCGCCGATTTCGCGGCCGACGTACGGGCGCCCACGCCGACGGGCGCGGCCGAACTCGTGAGTCCTCAGCGCACGATGCTGTTGCGCGAGTTGGACCATCGCACCGCCGCGCTCGCGCGCGGTTTCGGGCGGCTCATGGAGCGCCGCGCGCAGCAGCTCGATTGGCTCGCGCGCCGGCTCGTGAGTCCCGCCGAGCGCTTGCGACGCCAACGTGCGCATCTTCAGCAAGTGCAGGCGCGTCTCGCATCGGCGGGCGCGCGGCCTTTGCGCGATGCGCGGGCGCGCTTTGCGATCGTGCGGCTTTCATGGCAACGCTGGCGACCCGATCTGGCGGCGCCTCGCGCGGCATTGGCCGCACTCTCGCGGCGTCTGGACGTCGACATCGAGCGGCAGCGCGAGCGCCGCGCGGCGCGAGTGGGGACGCTGGCGGCCCGGCTCGAGGTGCTGAGCCCGCAACGCACGCTCGAGCGCGGCTATGCGGCGCTCATCGACGCGCAAACGGGGCGCGCTGTCCGCTCCCCCGCGGCGTTGAAACGAGAACGTCAACTGACCGTACACGTCGCGGAAGGTTCGGCCGACGTGACGCTCAAGGACGTACAACCGCGCTTGACGGACGGCTTCTGATCGAAGCATTTTTTACGCCGATCGTGGTGCGCGGCGGTCAATGCTGCGCATAAAGGCCGCTGGTTTGCGGGGTTATCCCAACTCGCCTACAATCCAGTGCTCTACAGCGTTAGTCGCCTACTTCCCCATAACACAGAAAGGATCAGCACCATGGAACATACGCTCCCGCCGCTGCCGTACGCGAAGAACGCGCTCGCTCCGCATATGTCGGAAGAAACGCTCGAGTATCACTATGGCAAGCACCATCAAGCCTATGTCACGAACTTGAACAACCTGATCAAGGGTACCGAGTTCGAGAATCTGGAACTCGAAGAGATCATCAAGAAGGCGTCGGGCGGTGTGTTCAACAACTCCGCGCAAGTCTGGAATCACACGTTCTTCTGGAACTGCCTGAAGCCGCAAGGCGGCGGCGCGCCGAGCGGTGCGCTGGGCGATGCCATCAACGCCAAGTGGGTTTCCTTCGACGCGTTCAAGGAAGCGTTCTCGAAGGCTGCCGTAGGCAACTTCGGTTCGGGCTGGACGTGGCTCGTGAAGAAGGCCGACGGTTCGCTCGACATCGTCTCGACGAGCAACGCCGCTACGCCGTTGACGACGGATGCCAAGGCGCTGCTGACGATCGACGTGTGGGAACACGCTTACTACATCGACTACCGTAACGCGCGTCCGAAGTTCGTCGAAGCGTACTGGAACCTCGTGAACTGGGACTTCGCCGCGAAGAATTTCGCTTAAATTTCCGGCGAATCCTCACGGGCGGGTGCCGCTACGGCGTCTGCCCAATCGAAAAGGCCCTCTGCATGAAGGAGGGCCTTTTTCATGTGTCAGCTCAAAAGGCGCCTTAACGCGGGCGCTATGTGTTTTAGAGCGACGTCTGCCGAGCGATATCGGCCAGTGCCACGCGGTCGGTCAGTACGCCGTCGATGAGCCCATACTCTTTTGCCGCAGCGGCCGACATGAAGTTGTCACGATCGGTGTCTTTAGCGATCCGCTCGATCGGCTGTCCCGTGCGCTCGGCGAGCATCTGATTGAGCCGCTCGCGCTGGAACAGCATCTCTCTAGCTTGAATCTCGATGTCGGCCGCCGTGCCTTCATTGCCGCCCGAGGGCTGGTGAATCATGATGCGCGCGTTCGGCAATGCGAAACGCTTGCCTTTTGCACCGGCCGCGAGCAGGAACGATCCCATGCTCGCCGCGAATCCTGTACAGAGCGTCGAGACTTGCGGCTTGATGAATTGCATCGTGTCGTAGATCGCGAGGCCGTCGTAGACCGAGCCGCCCGGCGAGTTGATGTAAAAGAAAATATCCTTGTCGGGATTCTCGGATTCGAGAAACAGCATCTGAGCGACGATGAGGCTTGCCGTATCGTCGGTGACGGGGCCGACGAGAAACACGATGCGCTCACGCAGCAATCGGGAATAAATGTCGTAAGCGCGCTCGCCTCGGCCCGATTGTTCGATGACGGTCGGCACGAGCTGGCTATGTGGGTAGGAAAGCATGGCGCTCCTCGTAGGGGAATCGACGATGGCCGCTATCGAGCATACTCTTCGCATGCGCTCTTCGCTGTCATGACGCACGGCGATGCAACGACGTGACGGTCGTCCGACGAAAGCGTCGCGATTGCGCGAGGCCATTCGTGGCGCCGATGCGGGAACGAGCGGGGCGGAAGTCGATGAACTGAATCGCCGTTTCGGCGCGCGCGCGATCGCGCACTTGCTGGCGCGGATCGCCGGCGCTTCAACGACAGCGACAGCGCCCGTCTGCATCGCGTGACGTCACGGCGAGCGCCGCGACGTTACGGCCGCTTCCCAATCGATATCGGCACAGAGTACCTGCAGCCCCTGCGCGGTTTGCGCGGCAACCGACGCCGTGACGCACAGATGCGCCTCGTTCAGCGAAAGATACGGCGCCGTGACATGAACCGGCCCCGGCGCGCGAACGGCTTCGATGAAGTAAGGACGATGCGCCCAGTTCGCGCCTTCCGAATGCAGCAGCGGCTTGAAACGCTTTGCACGCCGCGAGACGCGGCCGGTCGGGACGACGTTGTCGCCGATTTGCCGGCCATGCGCATCCAGCACGAAGCAACGCGCGGTGTCCGGTAGCGCGAGCAGCCCATCGCAGGCCGACTCGACGGGCGTACCGGCCACGAAACGCGCGCATGCGTGTTCGAGCGACTTCACATACGGCGCAAGCCGCTCGGCCCCCGCATGCTCGCGAACCGCAATGCGCTCGCGCAACGCCGACGACAACGCATCGACGAGTCCGGCCGCGGCTTGCGGCTCCACGGGTTGCGGGCTAGGCTCCGCGAAATAGCTGCCTTGCACGAAATCGACGTTGCATTCGAGCGCGATCAAGGCGTCGCGCTCGGTGGTCAATCCGCCCATCAGGACGAGTTGTCCCGATTCGTGCAGCAACGATACGAGTTGCGGCAGGACGCGTTCAATGTGGGAGTGCTCACTGGCTTGCGCGAGAATGCCGCGATCGAGAGAGACGATATCCGGATGCAGGTGCCACACGCGATCGACGTTCGAGTGCTTCGCACCGAAGCCGCCGAGCGCGATCAAAAAACCCGATTTGCGAAGACTGTCGACGATCTCGGAGAAGCGGCCCGTTTCGCCGCCCGCTTGCTCGGGCACTTCGAGCACGACACGCTGTGGCGGCAGACCCAGCGTCTTCAGATTCGCGAGCAGCGCGTCGCCGTAGCTCGTGTCCATTAGCGCAGCCGGATGCAAGCTCAGAAAGAGCCATTCGTCGTGACCGTCGATCGCGCTGAAGTTGCCGAGGTGAAGCGATTCGGCGAGCCGCCCGAGCTCGAGCAGATCGCCGCGCCGCGCAGCTTGTGCGAAGACGTCGCGCGAAGGTGCTTGCCGTTCTTGCTCGTCGTGTGCGCGCAGCGAGGCGTGATAGCCGATCGCGCGGCGATGTGAGATCGAGAACACCGGCTGGAAGACGCTGAATACGGTGTAGCCGCCGTAGACGACGGTACGGCGGCTGCCCGCGTCGTCCGGGACGGAATGAGGCGGCTGAAAGCCGGGAGGATCGAGGTCGATCATGTTCTTGGGAATGGCGCGGGGGTGAATACAGGCATAGCGGTATGCCTTCCATGCAATAACGCTAGCCGCTAACTGTACAGCATACGACAGCAAGATTTATGCTAGATGTCAAAGCGCTTTGCGGCACGGGTGCGCCGAGCCGAACTGGGCGCGCGCGATTCACACCCGCACGTCGGTGGTGCGACGCACGCCCCATCGCGGCGCCTTGACGCTCACGCTGGGTCAATTGCGCGTAGCGCACCGGGCCGGAAGTCCGGAAAGTCACACGATCGGCGCACGCTCGCTTGCCCCTGCCTCCTGCCTATCGCCGGCGGGCTCCCACTGCGCCGCGCGCGCGAAGAACGCGTTTGCGCGCGGATCGTGCGCATAAGCCGCGTTGATGCGAATCCAAGGGCTCGCTTCGCCGTGCGGACGAAAATAACTACCCGCCGCGATCGTGACGTCGCACGCGGCCGCGCAATCGATCAACATTTGCGAATCATCGATGTGCGGCACGCGTGCCCAAACGAATTTGCCGCCGACCGGCGGCGCGAACAGTTGCCAGCCGTGCGCTTCCAGTGTGCGTGTCGTGGCGCCGAGTGCATCGGTCATGCGGCGGCGCAGCCGCTCCAAGAACTTGTGGTACGCGCCGCGCTCGAGCATCGCCAACGCGACCGCTTCGGTGAATTGCGAGCCGCTGATGCTCGTAAGCATCTTGATGTCGCCCAGATCCTTGATCGTCTTGCGGCTCGCGGCGATGAAGCCTACCCGCAGCGACGAGGAGAGCGTCTTCGACAGCCCGCCCAGATAGACGACGCGCTCGAGTTGATCGAGCGCGGCAAGGCGGTCCGTCGTCTCCGCTTGAAAATCGGCGTAGATGTCGTCCTCGACGATCGTGAAGTCGTACTCGTGTGCGAGTTGCAGCAGCCGAAAGGCGACGGACGGCGCAACGACAGTGCCCGTCGGATTGTGAAAAACCGTGTTGACGAAGAGGGCGCGTGGGCGATGCCGTTGCAGTTCGGCTTGCAATACGTCGATGTCAGGCCCCGTGGCCGTGCGCGGGATGCCGACGACGTTGATGCCGTGTAACTTTAGGAGTCCAAACAAATTGTAGTAGCCGGGATCCTCGACGAACATGGTGTCGCCCGTGCGCAGCATGTAGCGCACAACTAGATCGACGGCCTGACTCGCGCCGAACGTGATCAAGATCTGCGAGGCATCGGCGCGGATGCCGAGCGGGGCGATGCGCGAGCGTAAGTGTTCGCGCAGCGCGGCGTTGCCGAGCGGCGTCGCGTAGTCGATCAGCGACCCGGGATCGGTGCGTGCGACGTGGCGCACGGCCTGCGCGATGGCGTCCATATCGCGCCAAGCTTCGGGGATGAATCCGCTGCCGAGCTTGAGCGTTGTCCCAGGGTGATTGAATTGCTCGAGGATGTAGTTCGATTCTTCCTCCGCGCGGCGCGGGTCGGATGCGCCGCAGCGATCGGCGCTTGCGCGGGCTCCTGCGCTCACGTAAAAGCCCGAGCCGTGCCGCGATTCGACGAGCCCGAGCGAGACGAGCCGGTCATAGGCCTCGATCACCGGAAAGCGGCTGATGCCGCAATCGTGCGCGAGCTGGCGGATCGACGGCAGCTTGGCGCCCGCATGAGCCTCGCGCGAACGAACCCAACGATCCATCGCCGCGACGATTTGCTCGGTCATCGGTACGCCGCTGGCGCGATCGATCTCGATCTTCATCTTCGTCCTTCACCTGACTGTTCGCCATTTTGACTGAACAGTTCGGGCGAAACTGTTCAGTACTGTGCATGTGATTGTAGCCGTGGCATCGCAATAATGAATAGACGGAATATTTTTGAAGGAGTAGGGCGATGCGCGAGATCCGGACATTCGAAATGGGCTACGACGAACCCGCCACGGCATGGCGCGTGGACCGGCCGCTCGTCATCGAGGTGGCGCACGGCGCGCTGTGGCTGACGATCGAGGGCGACGCCGAAGATTATTGGCTCGATGCCGGCCAATCGTTTCTGTTGCCGGCCGGGACGCGGGCATGGTTCGGCTCGGGACGCGGCGATGTGCGCGTGGCGGTCATGGGCGCGGGAGCGCGGGCGGATGGCGCTGATCACGCAAGGCTTGCGCGTTCGCGCTTGCCGGTGCTCAATTCGCGGTGGCGCCAAGCCGCAGCTTGAGTGTCGCCTGATGCCGCTGTCATTGGGGCCTGCTGCGTGAACTTGGCGCGCCGATTCTACTTGCGAAGTTCCGCGACGAAGTCGTAGTAGTCGTTGCGGCAGTATGTGTCGGTCAGCTCGATCGCGCGCTGATCGACGGTGTAGCCGATGCGCGTGATGAGCAGCAGGGCGTCGTGCGTCGCAATGCCCATCTGCCGCGCGATTTCTTCGTCCGCGTTGACTGCGCGGAAATGCTGCAGGGCACGGACGATTCCGAGGCCGCGCTGTTCGAGATAGCTGTAGAGCGAATCGCCGATCGCTTGCGGATCGGGGATGACCGAGGCGGGAAGCGTGGAATTTTCGACAGCCATGACGATGCCGTTCGCGAGCCGCAATCGCTTTAGCCGCGTGACGGCCGCGGCTGGCGACAACCCGAGTTGAATCACTTCATCGCGGCTGGCGGGCTGGATCTCGCGCGAGATCCATTTCGAACTCGGCGTGAACCCGCGCCGACGCAGCATTTCACTGAAGCTCGATAGGCGCGAGAGGGGATCGTCGTAGCGGGGCGTGATGAAACTGCCCGCGCCTTGCGTGCGGCGGATCAAACCTTGCTCGACGAGGAGCGCGATCGCCTTGCGGGCCGTGATGCGCGAGACGCCGAGCGCGTCCGATAGCACGCGCTCCGAGGGCAGCGCTTCGCCGGCGTTCCAGCGGTTCTCGTGAATCGCCTGGCCGAGCTTGCGCGCGAGCTGCAGGTAAAGCGGCGTATCGTTGTCCGGGTCCGGGCGCAGGTCGCGCCAGCGGTCTTCCGAGGAAGCGTGGTTCATGGAATGTGCACGGCGAAGGGCAAGCGGCGATTTTATGTCATCGCGGCATGGTCAGGGCCGGTTATCGGTATGTTGAGCAAGATGCGCACAGCTTACGCGCTCATATACTCGCCATTCGCGGCGGAAAGCAAAAGCGGTGTCGGCGATCTCGGCGATCTCTAAACTACGTTGCAGGTTCAATTCGATCAAATGGAGGTGGACATGACGCGCGACGACGCCTTCGTCACGCTGCCTGACGGTGAGCGTATCTCCCGCCTGGGACAGGGCACTTGGGAAATGGGCGAGCGCCGTGAGCGGCGCTCTTCTGAAATCGATGCGCTGCGCGCCGGCATCGATCTCGGCATGACGGTGATCGATACGGCCGAAATGTATGGCGAAGGCGCGACCGAATCGCTGCTCGGCGAAGCGCTGGCGGGGCTGCGCGAGAAAATTTTTCTGGTCAGCAAAGTCTATCCGCACAATGCGAGCCGGCGTGGCGTGGCCGCGTCGTGCGAGGCGAGTCTGAAACGCTTGAAGACCGATCGGCTCGATCTGTATCTGCTCCATTGGCGCGGCGGCATTGCGTTCGAGGAAACGGTCGAAGGTCTCGATGCATTGCGGCGCGACGGGAAGATTCGGCACTGGGGCGTAAGCAATCTCGACGTCGACGATATGGAAGAGCTCGACGATGCGGGTGGCCAAGCGTGCGCTACGGATCAAATCCTTTATAACGTGGCGCGGCGAGGGCCCGAATTCGACCTGCTGCCATGGCTCGAAGCGCACCGCATGCCCGCGATGGCCTACAGCCCGATCGACCACATGCGCTTGCCGAAGCGGTCGGTACTCGACGAGATCGCGCGCGAGCGCGGCCTGTCATCGGTGCAAGTCGCGCTGGCATGGGTGCTCGCCCAGCCCAATGTTTGTGCGATTCCGAAGGCGGGCAGCGTCGAGCACGTCCGCGCGAACCGTCAGGCGCTCGACATCGTGTTCAGCGAGCAAGAACTCGCGGCGATCGACGGCGAATTCAAGCCGCCGCGCAGGAAGGTGCCGCTCGAAATGCTATGAGCGATGCCGGTGCCGATGTCGATGCCGATGTCGATGTCGATGTCGATGTCGATGCCCATCCGCTCGGGCAAATCCACCCGAGCCAACGAAACCGCTCAGGCGATCTGCGTTTCGCGTTGCAGTGTGCGCAGCTCGATCACCGGAATATGGCAGCGAATTCGGTGCTCGCCGCCCGCGTCGGCGAACGGCGGATCGACCTCCTCGCAGATGGCGCCGAGCTTGCGCGGACAGCGCGTATGGAACACGCATCCGGTAGGTGGCGCCGCCGCACTCGGCGGATCGCCGGTCAATCGAATGCGTTCCTTCGAAGAAACGTTAGGACTGCCGAACGTCGGCATCGACGACAGCAGCGCTTCCGTGTACGGATGATGCGGCCCATCCGAGACGGCCTGCGCGGGCCCGATCTCCAGCAAGCGTCCAACATAGAGCACGGCGATGCGATCGGCGACGTAGCGCACGACATGCAAATCGTGCGAAATGAAGACGTAGCTGACGCCGCGCTCTCGCTGCAAATCGGCGAGCAAATTCAAAATCGCTGCCTGCACGGATACGTCGAGCGCGGACGTCGGCTCGTCGCAAACGACGACGCGCGGATCGCCCGCGAACGCACGCGCGATGGCGACGCGCTGTTTCAGGCCCCCCGAGAGCTGCCGCGTGCGCGCATCGAGATAGCGCGACGGCAGCCGCACCGCCTGCGCGAGCGTGGCGAGGCGGGCGCCGTGCGCGCGCCCGCGCAGCGCGCCGAGCTTGGACAGCGCGCGGCCGATGAGCCGCTTGACCGAGTGAGCGCGATTCAAGGCCGAATCGGGGTTTTGAAACACGATTTGCAGCGACTTGACTTGCTCGTCGTCGCGGCGCGCGACGTGGGCGGGCAGCGCCCTGCCGTCGAGCTCCAAGATGCCGCCTCGATCCGGCGCGATCAAGCCCACGAGCAGCTTCGCGAGCGTCGACTTGCCACTGCCTGATTCGCCGACGAGGCCGAGCGTCTCGCCCGCGGCGAGATCGAGCGAGACATCGTCGACGGCGCGCAGCGGTGCGCCCGACGCGTCGAACGTCTTGGACAAATGCGCGGCGTGCAGCACAAGCGGCGCGTGCGTCGCGGCGCCGCTGCGCGTCGCTCCGGGATGCACAGGGTCAGCCGCGGCACGCGGCAAGCTTGCGGCCCGCTCGTGGTAGTGGCAGCGCGCCATCTGCGGCCCATGAGCGGCATTGAAACGATGCGGTGGCGGCGTCTCGCCGCGGCAGCGGTCATCGGCCAGGCGACAGCGCGCGGCAAACACGCAACCGGCCACCGCGGCGCCAAGCGGCGGCAGCGCGCCCGCGATCGTGTCAAGGCGCTCGCTGTCCTTGCTGCGGCCGGCCTTCGGCAGGCAGCGCAGCAAACCTACCGTATAGGGATGACGTGGTGCGCCGAATACGTCTTCGGTCGCCCCTTCTTCCACGAGCCGGCCCGCATAGAGCACACCGACGCGGCTGCACATGCGGCCGATCACGGCCAAGTTGTGACTAATGAACAGCACCGCCGTGCCGGATTCTTCGCGCAGTTTCGCAACGAGATCGAGCACCTCGGCCTCCACGGTGGCGTCGAGCCCCGTCGTCGGCTCGTCGAGGATCAGCAGCGCCGGCTTCGACGCTAGCGCCATCGCGATGACGACGCGCTGCTGCATTCCCCCTGACAATTGATGCGGATAGCAGCTCATGACGCGCTCGGGTGCCGCGATGCGCACGCGGCGCAGCATGTCGAGCGCATGCGCATAAGCCTCGGCGCGCGTGGCGCCGGCCACTTCGAATGCTTCGGACACCTGACGGCCGATCGTCAGCGATGGGTTGAGCGCGCGAGAGGGGTCCTGATACACCATCGACACCGTGCGCGCCCGCAGCGAGCGCAGCGCCTCACCGGAGAGCGAGGCGACGTCTTGGCCGGCCACCGCGATGCGTCCTGCCTTGATGCGGCCATTGCGCGCCAGATAGTCCAAAGCGGCAAGCGCGACGGTCGACTTGCCGCAGCCTGATTCGCCGACGAGCCCATAGGCTTGCCCGCGCCGCACGCGAAACGTGACATCGTGCAGCACTTCACGATCGCGGCCGCGCACGCGATACGCGACCGTCAAGCCGAGCACCGCAAGCGCATCGTCGTCGCCGTGCGAGGCCGGTTCGTACGCTGGATAAGTGCGGCGCGTGCCAGCAGATGAGATCATCGGTCGAACGCTCCCTGCACGCTATCGGCGATCAAATTGACGCCGACGACGAGCGTTGCGATCGCCGCCGCATCGAACACGACGGTCCACCATGCACCGCCCGTCATCAGCGAATACGACTCGGAGAGCGCGAGCCCCCAGTCGGCCGAAGGCGGTTGAATGCCAAACCCCAAGAACGAAAGCGTCGCGACCGCGAAGATCGCATAGCCTAGCCGCACGGTGGCCTCGACGACGATCGGCGGCAGCACGTTCGGCAGGATCTCGACGAACATGATGTAAGGCGCATGCTCGCCGCGCAACTGCGCGGCATCGACGTAGTCGAGATGCCGTTCTGCTAGGACCGCGGCGCGTACGGTACGGGCCGTAATCGGCATGAACGTGAGCCCGATGACAAGTACGACGGCTGCGTTCGACGCGCCGAGCGCGGCCAGTGCCGCGAGCGCGAGCACGACGAGCGGTAGCGCGAGCAGCGCATCGATCAGGCGCCCGATCACGTTGTCGAACCATCCGCCGAAGTACCCGACCGCTAACCCGAGCGCTGTCCCCGCGAGTGTGCCGACGAGCGTGGCGAGCGGGGCGATCGTGAGAATGTCGCGCGCGCCGACGATGAGACGCGAGAAGACGTCGCGGCCAAGTTGATCGGTGCCGAACCAATGCGCGCGATCGGGCGCCATCAGCGAATTGAGCGGATCGGACGCATACGGATCGTGCGGTGCGATCAGCGGGCCGAAGATCGCGCAGACGACCCAAAAGACGAGAATGGCCACGCCGAAGAGGAAGCTGGGCGAACGAGCGAGCACACGCAGTGTTTCGAACCGCGGTGTTTGGGCGGCGCGCTCGCTCGCGGCCGGGGTCGCGCTTTCATGCGATTTCACGGCTTGGCTCATGCGTTTCCCCCGAGTCGCATGCGCGGATCGAGCGTGGCGATCAGCGCATCGGCCACGAGATTGGCGAGCATATAGACGACCCCGACCGTCAGCACGCCCGCTTCGAGCATCGGAAAGTCTTTCGACGTCGCGGCGTTGAAAATCAGCGAGCCGATGCCCTGATAGTGAAACAGTGTCTCGACGACGACGAGCCCGCCCACCATATACCCGAGCTGCGTGGCCGACACCGTGATCGTCGGCATCAGGGCGTTGGGCAGCACGTGACGAACGATGACAATGCGCCGCGGCAGGCCCTTCAACACGGCCGTGCGCGTGTAGTCCGCGTCGAGCGCCTCCACCGTGCCGGCGCGCGCCATCCTCGCGATATAGCCGAAGAACACGAAGACGAGCGGCAGTGCGGGCAGGATCAGATGACTGAGCGCCGTCAGAACACTCGCATCGTCGGGATAGCCGGCTTCGCTTGGCAGCCAGCGCAGCCAAACGCCGAAGACGAGGATCAAGGTGATCGACGAAACGAACTCGGGCACGACCGTCGCCGATAGCCCCACGATCATGATCGTGCGATCGAGCCATCGTCCCGCATGCAGCGCGGCCCACACGCCGGCAGTGATCGCGAGCGGGACGACAATGACGAAGGCGAGCGCGCCGAGCTTTGCCGAGCGCAGCAGCGCGGCGCCGACGAACGGCGCGACGGGCGAGCGATACGCATACGACACGCCCATGTCACCGTGTACGAATCGTCCTATCCACTGCGCGTATTGGACGAGGACGGGCCGGTCGACGCCGAGTTGATGATCGAGCGCGGCGACGGCGCGCGCGTCGGCGAGCGGGCCGAGGATCGCGCGGCCGATGTCGCCGGGCAACAGTTGGCCAAGCGCGAAGACGATCATCGAGAGCAGCCAGAGCGTGACGAGCGACAGCGCCAACCGGCCCGCGAGAAAGCGGACGACGCGCGCCGCACTGCCACGTGCGGCGCGGGGGCGAGGCGAAAGAACGGTGTCAAGCATCGGCGCAATGATCGGTGTGTCGTCAATCCATGAGTGGGCGAGTTGTATTGAGTACTGGGCGAGGCGTGAGGTGTCGGCCCGATTACGTCGTCAATTGAGCGCGATCGAAATACATTTGCGAAATGGCGGTAAAACGCACGCCGGTCAGAGTCTTACGCGTGGCGATGAGTTGATCGAAGAAGTATGGAATGATCATCGGCGTTTCATCGAGCAGTAGCTGTTCGATTTCCCCTGCAATCTTCTTTTGCGAGGCGACATCGAGCGCGCCGACGAACTGCCCGACGAGCTTATCGTATTGCGCATTGGCGAAATGCGCGGCATTCCATGCGCCACCGCTCACGAGGGGCGCGTTCAAAAAGAGGTTAGGCACGCCGCGATGGCCGTAATCGGTGATGCCGAGCGGTGCGTCGAGCCAGTCGGAACTGCCGAACGTGCCTTTGCCGTAATACTGGCCTTGGCTTTCGACTTTCAACGAGAGATTGATGCCGATGGCTTTGGCCTCGTTTTGCAAGACGACGGCAAGATCGGAAATCTCCATGAATTTTTCGGTCGTCAGCGTGGCGGCGAAACCGTTCGGGTGGCCCGCTTGCGCCAGCAATTTCTTCGCCTGGGCGATGTCGAGGTGGCGCTGCGGCACCGACGTATCGGTCGACGGGAATATCGGCGCGAACGGGCTGTCGTTGCCGATCACGGCCTTGCCTTTGAAGAGTCCGCGCACGAGCACGTTGCGATCGACGGCGAGCGCGAGCGCTTGGCGCACGCGCTTGTCGTTGAACGGCGCCGTGTCGCAACGCATGTGGATCTGGCGATGCGCGCTCGACTTGACGCCTTGTACGTTGAACTCCGGATTGTTCAGAATGCCTAGGCCGCCTTGTACCGTCAGATCGCCCATGACATCGGCTTGCCGCCCTTGCAAAGCGAGAATTTGCGCTTGGCTGTCGGCGTAGAACATGAATTGCACGCGGGCGGGCAGCGCTTTTTCTCCCCAATAGTCGGGATTGCGAACGAACGATGCGCCGCGTTTGGCCTCGTAGCGATCCAACTTGAACGGCCCGGTGCCGATGAAACTCGTTTCGTAGTCGCCCGCGAACCCGGCCGGCAGAATGACCGCGTTGTAATTGTCCGAGGACACGTAATAGGGGAAGTTGCCGTTCGGCGCATCGAGATGGAAGGCGACCGTATGCTCGTCGACGACACGCGCGCCGCCCTTGGACAGCACACCTTTGAAGACCGACAACGCGGCAGATCCGCTTTTCGGATCGGCGAGCCGATCGAACGTGGCGGCCACGTCTTTCGCGCTCAAAGCCTTGCCGTCGTGGAACTTCACGTTTTGCCGCAGCTTGAAGGTCCAGACGTCGCCCTTCCCGTTCGCGGCCCAGGAGAGCGCCAAGGCCGGTGTGAGCGTCGACTTGTCGCCCTCGTCGTTCACGAGGAATTCGCCCGTTTGCGCAATGAGGCAAAGCCCGGCGGCATCGGCCACCGTGAGCGGATCGACGCGGCCCGCGGGCGTCAAATGAGCGACACGGATCGTCGCATCGGTTCCCGCCGCGCCGCCTTGCGCATGCGCAAGCGGGGCGACGAGCGCGCCGGCGGCCGATACGATGCTCGAACAGCCGAGCAGGCTCGCATGACGCAACAATTCGCGGCGCGAGAGGCGACGCGCGAGAAACTCGTCGATGGCGTGATTGCCGAGATCGCCGGCTTGGCTGCGGGCGGCATCGAGAGCAAGGTCAAATGCGGCGGGCATCTTCTTCATCGAGGTTTTCCGGTTCGTGTGGGGAAGCGCTGACGCGAAGCGGCGCGGCGGTGACGAGCGGTACAGCGACGACGAATGCCGTTGCAGTGTAACGCGAGTCTGCGCGTACGCGCCTTTTTAGACGATGCGGGCGCGATGCGAAAGGCGCGCGTGCTCGGCGTCACGTTTCGTCTGCCGATAAAAAAGCCTGCCGGGGTGCGGCGCCCCGACAGGCTCGGCTATGGCTGCTCCGGCCTATTGCTCGGAGCTGCGCAGGCGCGTTGTTACTTTCCTTTCGAATTGACGATGCCTTCCGACACGTTATTTGGCGTTTCCGAGTAGTGCTTGAACTCCATCGTGTAGGTGGCGCGCCCTTGCGTGAGCGAGCGCAGCGACGTCGAATAGCCGAACATCTCGGCGAGCGGGACCTCGGCGCGAATCACTTTGCCGCCGCCGCCCGCGATGTCTTCCATCCCTTGCACGATGCCGCGCCGGCCCGAGAGGTCGCCCATGACGTTGCCCATGAAATCCTCGGGCGTTTCGACTTCGACGGCCATCATCGGCTCGAGCAACACCGGCTTCGCGCGACGCATGCCTTCCTTGAACGCCATTGAACCGGCCATGCGGAAGGCATTTTCGTTCGAGTCGACGTCGTGATACGAGCCGAACGTCAGCGTCACCTTGATGTCGACGACGGGGTAACCCGCCAGCACGCCGCTCTTGAGCGTTTCCTGAATGCCCTTGTCCACGGCTGGAATGTACTCGCGCGGCACGACGCCGCCCTTGATCGCATCGACGAACTCGTAGCCCTTGCCGGGCGGCTGCGGTTCCATTTTGATGACGACGTGGCCATACTGCCCGCGCCCGCCCGACTGCTTGACGAACTTGCCTTCCACGTCCTCGGCGCTCGTGCGGATCGTTTCGCGGTAGGCCACTTGCGGCTTGCCGACGGTCGCCTCGACGTTGAACTCGCGTTTCATCCGGTCGACGAGAATTTCAAGGTGCAGCTCGCCCATCCCGGAGATGATCGTCTGCCCCGACTCCTCGTCCGTTTGCACGCGGAACGAAGGATCCTCCTGCGCCAAACGATTGAGCGCGATGCCCATCTTTTCCTGGTCGGCTTTCGTTTTCGGCTCGACGGCCTGCGAGATCACCGGCTCGGGGAAGATCATCCGTTCGAGGATGATTGGGTTGGCCGGGTCGCACAGCGTGTCGCCCGTCGTTGCTTCCTTTAGGCCAACCGCCGCGGCGATGTCGCCCGCATAGACTTCCTTGATCTCCTTGCGGTCGTTCGCGTGCATCTGCAAGATTCGCCCGATGCGCTCCTTCTTGTCCTTCGTCGAATTGAGGACGGTGTCGCCCGAATTGACGATGCCCGAGTAGACGCGGAAGAAGATCAACTGGCCGACGAACGGGTCGGTCATGATCTTGAAAGCGAGCGCGGAGAACGGCTCTTCGTCGCTCGGATGGCGTTCCGCTTCCTTGTCATCCTCGTCGTGGCCCATGATGGCGGGCACGTCGATGGGGGAGGGCAGGTAATCGATAACGGCGTCGAGCATCGCCTGCACGCCCTTGTTCTTGAACGCGCTGCCACACAGCATGGGCACGATCTCGTTGGCGATCGTGCGCTTGCGCAAGGCGCCCTTGATCTCGGCCTCGGTGAGCGACGTGTGATCCTCGAGGTACTTTTCGAGCAGCTCTTCGCTGGCTTCCGCAGCGGCTTCGATCATTTTTTCGCGCCATTCCTCGGCGGTGGCGCGCAGGTTGTCGGGGATGTCCTGGTACTCGAATTTCACGCCTTGGCTTTCGTCATCCCAGATGATCGCCTTCATCTTGACGAGATCGATCACGCCCTGGAAGTGCTCCTCGGCGCCAACGGGAATCTGAATTGGTACCGCCACGCCCTTCAGGCGCTCGCCGATCTGACGTTGCACGCGGAAAAAGTCGGCGCCGACGCGGTCCATCTTGTTGACGAACGCAATACGCGGCACCTTGTACTTGTTGGCCTGGCGCCAAACCGTTTCCGATTGCGGCTGCACGCCGCCGACCGAGTCGTACACCATGCAGGCGCCGTCGAGCACGCGCATCGAGCGTTCGACTTCGATCGTGAAGTCGACGTGTCCCGGCGTGTCGATGATGTTGATCCGGTGCTCGGGATAGTTGCCGGCCATCCCCTTCCAGAATGCCGTGGTGGCGGCCGACGTGATCGTGATGCCGCGCTCCTGCTCCTGCTCCATCCAGTCCATCACGGCCGCGCCCTCGTGAACCTCGCCGATCTTATGGCTCACCCCCGTGTAGAACAGGATGCGCTCGGTAGTCGTGGTCTTGCCTGCGTCGATGTGAGCGCTGATGCCGATGTTCCGATAGCGCTCGATGGGAGTCTTGCGGGGCACGTCGATCTCCTTGGAATGTGGGCGCCGCGAACGCCGGGACATGGCCCCGTATCGCGCGCGGCACGGCGGTATCGCAAGCAGAAGCATAGCGCCTGCCTGGCGCTTTTGCAGGGAGCCGCGTAGTGAGGTCAAGAAGCCGTAAGTTCAGGCGGGGGAAGGACGAGCCTTGGGAAGTGGGGCGGCCAGGCCGAACCGACGTCTGCCGGCATGGCGTTTGCGCCGCTCGAGCGACCGTCTCAGCCGGGAAGTGGACGGGTACGGTTTGAAAAGAAGGCAGAACAAAGAGGAAGGGCGCCCACCGATCGGCGGGCGCCCTTCTCTTCTTCTTCTTCTTCTTCGAGCTGCAGCACGAGCCATGCTCAGCATGGGTACGGCGTCGTCCCACAGGCAAAGTTCACGAGCGGGACGATATTGCCGCTGGTGAAGGAGGAGGCCCCTTGCTGCTTGACAGCCGTGTTGACGTAGCCCCAACTCGTCACGCCAACCACCGTGTTGCGCTGTGCAGCGGAGCCGAAACTCGTGCCATTGAGGACCGGTTGAATCCCGAGATTGACGTCCCATGGGCCACCGCTGGATCCACCCGTCATGAGGGACCCGATGATGGTGTTATTGGAAAAGCTCGCGGACTTGAAGCCTTGCGAGTCGTTGCGCTGCTGGAGCACGCCGTTGTCCAGCGCGACCGGGTAGCCGAGCTGATCGATGAGGGCCTGCGACGACCCATTGAAGCCGTAGCCGTTCCAGCCGTAGCCGTGCCACCCGGTGCGATTGCCAGCGAAAATGCCGGATTGCTGCCGCAGGACTATAACGGCTACGTCATCCTGACAGACGACACCGCTTTGAGCGCACGGATCGGTCCCGTTGTAATACGAGGTCAGCACCGCCGCGGTGGATGAACTCCAGACGCCATATGGCGCGCTGCCGTTATTGTAGGCCGGTACGAACTGCCAGTTACTGTAGAACTGCTGCTGGCCAAAATTGGCCACGCAGTGAGCCGCGGTCACGACAACTCCAGGCTTGATGAGCGAGGCGGAGCACACGAACGTGGACGAGCCGATGTTGAAGAACAGCTTGCCAGCGGCACGGTATGGGTAGTAAAAGGTCGTATTGTCGCCGGACGCATTGGTACGGTTTGTCGTGAAAGGCTGCCCCGATGTGCCGAACTCCTGCGGGCTGACCCCACCATCCTGCGAGCTAAGCGCGCTGGCCGGCGCGAGCTGGATCAGCGCGCGCTGACCGCTTCCTTGGCCGCCGGGCGCGGAACCCGGTGTGCCCGTGTGCACCGGGGCTTGCAGCAAGCCTTCCGCCATGCTCGGTGGCTGCATGGCCGGGGTCGGCAGCGGCATCGCCTGTGCATGTGCGAAATCGATGCTGCTCATTTGCGCGGCTTGCCCCGACTGCGTGAAGTGCGTGATTGCGCCCGTCTTTGTGACTTGCGCGCTGGCGCCGGCCGCGAGGGCCGAGCCTATCAGTGAAATACCCACATACATCGCAACCTTGTTCATTTTAAGCCCCTTGTTTCAAGCTTCCGCTTAATTGACGGGTTTGCATTTAAAACGATTAGTCGGTGAGAGGTGGTTAGATCCGGTGGAGTAGCATCCGCGGAGCCGATAAAGCGCCGATGCGACTGGGAAGGATTCTCCTGTTTATATAAAATCGAATTTTTTGTTTAATCGGATGAAACGAAAAAGGCACAATCCCCGCACGTGCTGCCGGCACACCCGCCTTGGGAAGCCGGGGCGGGCGCTGGCGGATCGACACGCGGCACGCCGGCGGTCGGATTCAACGCATATGTAAGGCGGGCGCCGCTTGCTTCGTTCAAAGGGTGCGAACCGTTGCTGTATTGCTGCGACGATTATCGTGGTTTTAATATGTCCGAGTTGATCACTTTGCCATTCGGAGAACAACTGGCAAAAGTATCAGCATGGCATGGCATGGCATTATTCCGCTTGGCGGTTTTTTATTTGTCGGCGCCATCTTTTTTAATTTAGCGCCATCCGTAATGCCCGTGGCCGCGCGTGAGGGCGACACGCGGTGGGGTGAGAGCAGCGAACGGCGCGGGCCGGCGCATGCCGACTCGCGACCGCGTGCAGCCTTGGCTGCGCTCCGTTCGTACTGCTGGTTACTGCGGCTGCGGCAGCCCGCCCATCTTCATGCCTGGGCGAATACCTTTTGCGGAAAACCAGCCGCGACTCATCTCTAGCGCATACATGCCGTTGTTGCGCGGGCAATGGTTGTTCGTCGTCTCGGCTTGCATCTCGTCGACGTCGGTGATCGTGCCGTCGGCGCGCATGAAGGCGATCGACAGCGGAATCAGCGTGTTCTTCATCCAAAAGCAATGAACGGCGTTCTCGTTGAAGACGAACAGCATCCCTTCATTCGGCGCGAGTTGCGTGCGATACATCAGGCCTTGCTCTCGGTCCGTATCGTTGGCGGCCACCGCCGCATCGATCACGAACATTCCGGCCGTCAGCTTCACGCGCGGGAACGCCTCGGGCGGTTTGGCGCCAGCGGGCATAGTCTGCGCGAAGGCCGTAGCAGGCACGAACTGTGCCGCCGCGAGTGCGCAAACGGGCAAGGCGAGGGCAAGCGCTACGCGCGCCATCCACGAGCGAAACGAAAATCGCACGACACCACTCCTTTTCGAACGACGAGAAATCAGCGCATGTTACGCGAGCAAGTGCGCGATGCAAAACGCTCGCGCTTGAAAAAGAAAAAAGGCAGGCGCCTTGCGGCCACCTGCCTTCAACGCCGTGAAGAACGGCTGTACTGCTAGTTCTTGACTGCGTCGTTACAACAAACTTACTCCGAAGCGGCCGAAGCGGCTTCTGCCTTAGCAGCCTTCGCCTTCTTGGCGTGGTGCTTAGCAGCGTGCTTCTTAGCGTGCTTGGCGGGAGCGGCGGCCGAAGCGGGAGCAGCCGAAGCAGCTTCCGGAGCCGAAGCTTGTGCGAAAGCAGCCGTTGCGAACAGGCCAGCGACCAGAGCGGCGATCAGTTTGTTCATTTGTAAATCCTCAGCTTTAGTTAATTAACCAAATGACCCGGTCAATGAGTCAAGTCGGTAAACGCGCCATCCACCTTTCGGTTGACAGCCGCATCAAACAAATTTGCCGACGCGTCTGCGAGCACTCGGATCGACGGACCGTACGGGGAAATCGATACGGGCGGCGGGTGCCGAAGGCTAATGCCGGATAGCTTCGCGGCATCTAGGTTCGATAACGCGCGACGCGCGCGGACGGTTGACGTGAATTTCTAAGATTGCGACAACCCGTCCCAAGGCGCGCGCGCCGGCAGCTCGCACCATTCGCCGGGCGCAAGGCCGAGCGCGAGCAGATCGAGCTTGCCGACGGCGACGCGCACAAGCCTCAGCGTTGGAAAGCCGAGGGCGGCCGTCATCCGGCGCACCTGGCGATTCTTGCCTTCGGCAATCGCGACTTCGATCCAACTCGTCGGTATGGCGGCGCGGTAGCGAATCGGCGGCACGCGCGGCCAAAGCGTTTGCGGTGCATCGATGGCACGCGCCCGGCACGGACGCGTCACATAGTCGCCGAGGTCGACCCCCGCCGCCAATTTAGCGAGCGCCGCTTCATCCGCCGCGCCTTCCACTTGCGCCCAATAGCGTTTGACGAGCTTGTGACGCGGCTCGGCGATGCGCGCCTGCAAGGCGCCGTCGTCGGTGAGCAGCAGCAGGCCTTCGCTGTCGGCGTCGAGTCGGCCCGCGGGATAGACACCGGGCACGTCGACCCAGTCGCCGAGCGATGCGCGCTTTTCGTGCGCCGAGAACTGGCAGATCGTGCCGAACGGTTTGTTGAGGGCGATGAGACGCATATAAATGGCGGAGCGATGCAGGGGCGATGAGGCGGACATCGAACCGCGCCGGGCAAGCGGGTATGCCTTGCGCGCCGCCGCCTCTATGGCAAATGGCGGAATCTTAATGCATAATACGGAACGCCCAAGTCTTTTGTCTTATATAAGACCCAAGACTGACTGCCTCGCTTACCGTACTTTTTCGGCGCGGGCCGCTCGGGCGGTGTGCTCAAGTCGAACCTACCGAATGTCGTGCGGGCGTCGCACTCGCCGCCGATCCGACGTGGGCTAGAATAGCCATCCAGCCGCGTTCGCGCTTGTGGCGATCGAGCGCGCCGAACCGACGTTTGGGCACGTGCTGCGCGGCACGCGCTCGGGAATCACGAACCCCGATGGGGCCTTGCCGCGCATCACTGCTTTCTACCCCGCACAGCCAACACTGGAGTCGATCATGCCGTATCAGCACATCAAGGTTCCGACGAGCGGTGACAAGATCACCGTCAACGCGGACTTCTCGCTCAACGTTTCCGACAAGCCGATCATTCCGTACATCGAAGGTGACGGTACGGGCTTCGACATTACGCCCGTGATGATCAAGGTGGTCGATGCGGCGGTCGAGAAGGCTTATGGCGGCAAGCGCAAGATTCACTGGATGGAAATCTACGCGGGCGAGAAAGCGACGAAGATCTACGGTCCCGACGTGTGGCTGCCCGAGGAAACGCTGCAGGTCCTGAAGGACTACGTGGTGTCGATCAAGGGTCCGCTCACGACGCCCGTCGGCGGCGGCATCCGCTCGCTGAACGTCGCGCTGCGTCAAGAGCTGGACCTGTACGTCTGCTTGCGCCCCGTGCAGTACTTCAAGGGCGTGCCCTCGCCGGTGCGCGAGCCGGAAAAGACGCACATGGTGATCTTCCGCGAGAACTCGGAAGACATCTACGCCGGCATCGAGTGGGCGGCTGAATCGGAGCAGGCCAAGAAGGTCATCAAGTTCCTGCGCGAGGAAATGGGCGTCAAGAAGATCCGCTTCCCGGAAACGTCGGGCATCGGCGTCAAGCCTGTTTCGGCCGAAGGCACGCAGCGCCTTGTGCGCAAGGCGATCCAGTACGCGATCGACAATGATCGCCGCTCGGTCACGCTCGTGCACAAGGGCAACATCATGAAGTTCACCGAAGGCGCGTTCCGCGACTACGGCTATGCGCTGGCTCAGAAGGAGTTCGGTGCGGAGCTCATCGACGGCGGCCCGTGGATGAAGTTCAAGAACCCGAAGACGGGCAACGAGATCGTCGTGAAGGATGTCATCGCCGACGCATTCCTGCAGCAAATTCTGCTGCGTCCGGCTGAGTACGATGTTATTGCGACGTTGAACTTGAACGGCGACTACATCTCGGACGCGCTGGCCGCGCAAGTGGGCGGCATCGGCATCGCACCGGGTGCGAACATGTCCGATTCGGTGGCGATGTTCGAGGCGACGCACGGTACAGCGCCGAAGTACGCGGGTAAGGACTACGTGAATCCGGGTTCGGAAATCTTGTCGGCCGAGATGATGCTGCGTCACATGGGCTGGACGGAAGCGGCCGACGTGATCATTTCGTCGATGGAAAAGTCGATCTTGCAAAAGCGCGTCACGTACGACTTCGCACGCCTGATGGAAGGCGCGACGCAGGTGTCGTGCTCGGGTTTTGGTCAGGTGATGATCGAGAATATGTAAGCCGGTTTTCACGGGGCTTCGCCAAGTCCCGTGTTCGCGAAGAAGCCCAGCTAGACTCATCGTTTAGCTGGGTTTTTTTTGCCCGTGATGGTGCGGCGAGGTCTGGCGACGCCGCTGGGCGTCGTGGCTGGTCACGGCGTGGACGATGGCGTTGAAATCACGAACCGGCCTTGAGCCGGTTTTCGTTCAGCGATGTCTGCGAGCAATCAGACCATTTTACGGCTTGACTTTCCTTGATGAACCCGTAAATATTATGGGTTGCATCTTGACCAACTGGCCTATGTCCGATGAACCGATACCGTTTCGTTTGAACGACCGGAATTTGCGCCGCTTGATAAGCGAGACGGCGAAAGATACCGGTCGTGTATTCCTAACGCCGCATGCGAAGCGGCGGATGCGCGAGCGAAGAATCAATCGAGGTCAGGTTTTCGATTGTCTGCTCAACGGCGTTGTGTCGGAATCGGCGCACGAAAATATGCACGGAAACTGGCAATGTACGCTGACGCGCCTGAACGCGGGCGACATGATTTCCGTGGCCGCAGCGCTTGAGCGCGCCGACGATGGCGATTGGATCATTGCGATAACGATTTTTTGATGAGAGGTTATTGTGTACCACTACACAGAAAGCGGGCTCGATAACATCTGGCTCGAAAACGGATATACCAAGCGCCGTACTCCATACGGAGTAGCAGTCGCAGTGCAAGATGCTGAAGGCCTTGATGGGGCTATCGGGCGCACGCTCGCCCTCAAAGGGCATTTGACGGGCGCGGAATTCCGTTTCCTGCGAAAAAGGCTCGGCCTGTCGCAGGCGCGTTTCGCGGCGCTGATCGGTAAGACGGAGCAGGCCGTCGCTTTGTGGGAGCGCAAGGGCAACGTACCAGAGACGGATAGCCGCATGCTGTGCGCGATCTATCTCGAAGCGGAGGACGGCAGGTTAGGGCTCAAAGAATACCTTGAACGCATCGCGGAGCTTGACCGGAAGGCGAGCGAAAAATTGGTGTTTCACGATACCGCCAAGGGTTGGCTTCGTCTCGCCGCGTGACAGGCAGGGAACAGCTTTAGGCAGGCGCTAATCGCGCAGTTTCCAACGGCGCGGCTTACGTGCCGCCCCGCCGTTCAAAAGGAATGCGCCGCAGTTTTATTTTCGTTGCTGAAAATAAGACGCGCCCGGCAAGAAAAAAACCCGGCCGAAGCCGGGTTTCCATGGGCGCTGCAGTCGAAGCAGTCTTAAGCTGCGGACTGGATATTCGACGCTTGCTTGCCCTTCGGTCCTTGCACGACCTCGAAACTCACCTTCTGACCTTCCTTGAGCGTTTTGAAACCGTTCATCTGGATGGCCGAGAAGTGCGCAAACAGATCCTCGCCGCCTTCATCGGGCGTGATGAATCCGAAGCCTTTCGCGTCATTGAACCATTTGACCGTACCAGTTGCCATACCAACTTCCCCTGTAACTCATCTCCCACGAGCCTCGCTCGAAAAGCTCGACAGCCGCTCACGCAACCGCCCCCTCCGCACTAGCTCACCTCGGCATTTTTTTTCGTACTCCCACTTCTTGCGGCTAGTTGAAAAAAGTGCCAGCTTGATTGTTCGATGACTTTAACCAGGTGTCAAGTGAATTTTGAGATGTGCCCTGGAGCGTTGCATCCAACTCGCCGGTACAGGGTTTTTCCCGCTTTTCTTTGGCGCGCCGGTGCAAGCGAGGGAGCTTGAAAAGTCGCATAATCGACTCAGATAGGCTCGGCGCGGGCTTAACCCGCGCATGCATCTCGCCATCGATGTGGTGCCAAGAAACTCGGCACACTATGTGCGATACTCGAAGCGGCCGCACGCTCGGCCGCGCGAAGTGAAGCGGCGGCGGGGCACGGCGAAGGCGCGATGCTTGCACGATGCGGGAAGTCCGCGGTGGTCAAGCGCGCGAGAGTGCGCGGGTCGCTGCTCGATGGCGGCCCGGTCCACCAACTGGTCGGTCGGGTTTTTTTGCTGATTGCGGGCCCGGCCGAGTTGTTTAGAATGGGTGTATGGCGATTATCCCGGACAAGCAGGATGGCACCGTACTGGAACGGCAGGAAAAAGCGCTGAAACCGCCGTCCATGTATAAGGTTGTCTTGCTGAATGACGATTTCACGCCAATGGAATTTGTCGTGATGATCGTGCAGGAATATTTCAATAAAGACAGAGAGACCGCTACGCAGATTATGCTGAAGGTGCATCGCGAAGGGCGGGGGGTATGTGGGGTCTATACGCGGGATATCGCGTCGACCAAGGTCGAGCAAGTCGTTACACACGCACGGCAGGCAGGGCATCCGCTGCAATGCGTGATGGAGGAAGCATGATTGCCCAGGAACTGGAAGTCAGCCTGCACATGGCGTTCATGGAAGCGCGCCAGGCGCGGCATGAGTTCATCACGGTCGAGCATCTTTTGCTGGCGCTGCTCGACAATCCGACGGCCGCCGAGGTGTTGCGGGCCTGCGCGGCCAACATCGAGGATTTGCGCCAAAACCTGCGCAACTTCATCCATGACAATACGCCGACGGTGCCAGGCACCGACGACGTCGATACTCAGCCGACACTCGGCTTTCAGCGCGTGATTCAACGCGCGATCATGCACGTGCAGTCCACGTCCAACGGCAAGAAGGAAGTGACGGGCGCCAACGTGCTCGTCGCAATCTTCGGCGAAAAGGATTCGCACGCCGTCTACTACCTGCAGCAGCAGGGCGTGACGCGGCTGGACGTCGTGAATTTCATCTCGCACGGTATCGCGAAGACGGGCAGCAGCGACGCGGCCAAGGCGGGCGATGCGAATGCGGAGTCGGAAGACGCCGCCTCGCAAAAGGAAACGCCGCTCGCGCAGTTCACGCAGAACTTGAATCAAATGGCCAAGGACGGCCGCATCGACCCGCTGATCGGGCGCGAGGCGGAAGTCGAGCGCGTCGTGCAAGTGCTGTGCCGTCGGCGCAAGAACAACCCGCTGCTCGTCGGTGAAGCCGGCGTCGGCAAGACGGCCATCGCGGAAGGGCTCGCCTGGCGTATCACGCGCGGCGAGGTGCCCGATATTCTGGCCGATGCGCAGGTCTACTCGCTCGACATGGGTGCGCTGCTCGCCGGTACCAAGTATCGCGGCGATTTCGAACAGCGCTTGAAGACCGTGCTCAAGGAGCTCAAGGAGCGCCCGCACGCGATCTTGTTCATCGATGAAATCCATACGCTGATCGGCGCGGGCGCCGCCTCGGGCGGCACGCTCGACGCCTCGAACCTGCTCAAGCCGGCGTTGTCGTCGGGCACGCTCAAGTGCATCGGCGCTACGACGTTCACCGAGTATCGCGGCATCTTCGAAAAAGATGCGGCGCTGTCGCGGCGCTTCCAGAAGATCGACGTGACCGAGCCGACCGTCGAGCAGACGGTGGCGATTCTGCGTGGGCTCAAGTCGCGCTTCGAAGAGCATCACGGCGTGAAATATTCGTCGGGTGCCCTCTCGGCGGCTGCCGAGTTGTCGGCGCGCTTCATCACCGATCGTCATCTGCCCGACAAGGCGATCGACGTGATCGACGAAGCCGGCGCTGCTCAGCGGATTTTGCCGAAGTCGAAGCAAAAGAAGACGATCGGCAAGGGCGAGATCGAGGAGATCATCTCCAAGATCGCGCGTGTCCCGGCGCAAAGCGTGTCGCAGGACGATCGCAGCAAGCTGCAAACGCTCGATCGCGATCTGAAGGCCGTCGTATTCGGCCAGGATCCGGCTATCGATGCACTTTCAGCGGCGATCAAAATGGCGCGCGCGGGGCTCGGCAAGACGGACAAACCGATCGGCGCGTTCCTGTTCTCCGGCCCGACGGGCGTCGGCAAGACCGAAGTCGCGCGTCAGCTCGCGTTCACGCTCGGCATCGAGTTGATTCGCTTCGACATGTCCGAGTACATGGAGCGGCATTCGGTGAGCCGGCTGATCGGTGCGCCGCCGGGATATGTCGGTTTCGATCAA
>CAYRLJ010000002.1:0-56769 GCA_964425025.1 uncultured Burkholderia sp.
CGTCGTCATGAATCATGAATTTCGGCACGATGAACAGCGAGATGCCTTTCACACCCTCGGGCGCATCGGGCGCGCGTGCCAACACTAGATGGACGATGTTCTCGGCCATGTCATGCTCGCCCCACGTGATGAAGATCTTCGTGCCGAATAAACGATAGCTACCGTCGCCCTGCGGCTCGGCGCGCGTGCGCACGAGAGCGAGATCTGAACCGGCTTGCGGTTCCGTCAGGTTCATCGTGCCCGTCCATTCGCCTGAGAGCAGCTTGGGCACGTAGCGCTGTTTCTGTTCCTCGGCGCCTGCCGTCAGCAGCGCTTCGATCGCACTGTCCGTCAGCAGCGGACACAGCGCAAACGATAGATTCGCCGCGTGCAGCATTTCGATGCAAGGCGTCGCAATCAGCTTCGGCAAACCCTGTCCTTCGTATTCCGACGGATGTTGCACGCCCTGCCAGCCGCCTTCCGCGAATTGGCGGAATGCTTGCCTGAAGCCCGGCGTTGCCGTGACGACGCCGTCCTTCCAACTGCTCGGGTTGCGATCGCCCTCGACATTGAGCGGTGCCAGCACGTCCTCGCAAAGCTTGGCCGATTCCTCAAGCACCGCCCGCGCCGTGTCGATACCGGCTTCTTCGAAACCAGGAAGCTCGGCCACCTTGTCGAGGCCGGCCAACTCGTTCAACACGAACAGCATGTCCTTGATCGGGGCGGTGTAGCTCATAGCGGACTGTCCAAATGAATGAGAAAAACGAGCGCGGCACGCTATGACATATGCGGCCACGACAGAAAGATTTGGACAAGATCGTAACGAGAAACCACTGCCGCGGGCTGGCTAAACCGGACCACGCACTGACAAATTTTGCCAAATTTTTAGTGTGGCGGCGCGCCCCGGACCGGCGCGTCACGCCCGGCGGCGATAAGTCCCGGGCGTGCTGCCGGTCCAATGGCGGAATGCTCGATGAAAGGCGCTCGGATCGTCGAAGCCGATATCCCCGGCAATTTTCGTGATCGTCTCGTCGGTTTCCGTGAGGCGCTGAATGGCGATGTCGCGCCGAAGTTCGTCCTTCAGCGCCTGGAACGCCGTTTCCTCGCCCGCGAGACGCCGGCACAGCGTGCGCACGGAACAATGAAGGTTTTCCGCCGCTTGCTCGATGGTCGGCAAGTCCGGCAACCGTGCCGCCAGATATTGGCGGACGCGATGGCTGACCAACTGCTCGCTGAACGACCCGAAAATCCAATCGCCGGGCGCGCGCGCCAGAAATTTACTCAGATTGCGTTTGCTTTGTCGAATCGGCATATCGAGGTATGCCGCACTGAAGCGCATCAATGTTCTATCGCCATCGAACAGCACGGGCCCCGAAAAGAAGTAGCGATGATCGAGCGCATGGGCGGGACGCGGGCACGCCAGCTCGACCTGCAACAGCGGGATGTTTTGACCGATGAGCCAGGACGATACGCCATGGACGAGCTTGAGCATTAGCTCGTGCCCCAACGGCCCGATGAGGTGAACCGCCGGGTTGGGGCGCAGCGTCAGTTGGGCGATCGGCCCATTGCGCCGGGACTCGAGGCTGAAGTCGTCGAGGACGATATGAAAGAACTGACAGAAGCGATGGAGCGCCGTTTCCAGATTGCGCGCATCGAGCAAGCTCAAGCAAAGAAACTTCAATGTTCCGCTGCGCAGCGGCCGGCTGAAAAAGCCCGGCATTTCGTTGTCGAGCGCGATGGCGATCGCCTGATAAAACGTCGAGAATTGCTCCTCCGTCACGCGAGCACCGGGCTCGCCAAGCAGCTCGGACGCAATGCCGGCTTCTTCCAGATAGCGGTGGATCGTTTCCGGACGCGCCTCGGCCCCCGCGAGAAAAGCCTTCACGAGGGAAATCGGCACGGTGGCAATCGGTGGCTCGGGCGAGAGCTGCGCCACGCCCGAGCGCGGATCGTGAACGTTGGGACGATGCATAAGAGGCGTCAGGATACCAGCGGCCGACGCACCCTCGTCAACGGAACCGCAGTTGGACGCGAATTTGCGCGCATTCTATAGCGCGCTCAAGCGCGGTGGCGCACTTGGCATCGAAGAGCATCGCGCACCGGCCGCAAAATATGCGCGCCGAGGCGTTGCGTCTGTCCGATGAAACGCTTGCCGAACTGGATGCGATCGGCGGCCTCGGCGGCCTCGGCGGCCTCGGCGAATAACTGTCGATCACGAATCGAGTTCGCGCATTTCGGCGAGCGACCTGCGTTGCTTGCCCTGCTCGTCGAAGTTGTCCGCGGCAAGCCAGGCTTTGAACGCTTGCCTTTGCATCGGCCACTCTTTATCGAGGATCGAAAACCAAGCCGTATCGCGACTGCGGCCTTTATAGACCGTGGCCTGTCTAAAGATCCCTTCGAATTTGAAGCCGAGGCGTTCCGCCGCCGCGCGCGAAGGCGCATTGAGGCTGTCGCACTTCCATTCGTAGCGTCGATAGCCGAGTTCGTCGAAGACGTAGGACATCAACAAGTACTGTGCTTCGGTAGAAATCGGCGTGCGCTTGAGCAGCGGGGAGAAGGTCACATGACCCACCTCGATGACACCGTTCGCCGGGTCGATTCGCATCAGCGCCAACGTGCCGACTGCCCTTCCCGTCTTGCGATCGATCACCGCGTAGTGCCGAGGGTCGGTACTGCGCGCGGCAGCTTGCGCGTGGCGGCGATAGACTTGCTCATCGTCGAACGGGCCAACGGCCATATAAGTCCAATCGCGGCCGTCGGGCGCCGCTCGATACGCGGCATAAAGATCTTGCGCATGGCGCTCCGCATCGAGCGGCTCGAGGCGGCAATGAACGCCCTCGAGCGTCGCGGCATGCGGCAAAGGCCGCGCAGACCAGTCAGGCACAGGAGCGCCGACGGGCTGGCCGTATTCGTTGGTTGAGGTGGACATGGCATCTCCCGATAGGCGTCGTCGAGGGAACACTTTAGAATTTCTCGTGGCCCGCAAAAAGATCCACATCACAACGATTCCATGGTGCCACGATCGGCATCGCCATTCGGCTGACATCGCCCTTTCATGGAGCCTCCCCCGTATGCTAGCGCTCGACGAGTTCGCAGGCCCCGTGCTCGATCTGCTGCTCGAAACACCGCTTGTCAGAGATCGAAGCGGCGCCTCGTTGCAACGGCAACTGCATCAGCGCATTCGCAGCGCGATCTTGGACGGCCGCTTCCCGTCGGGCTGTCGCTTGCCCGGTTCGCGCGCGCTTGCCACCGCGCTCGGCGTTTCGCGCAATAGCGTCACCGCCGTGTACGAGTTGCTTGGCGCCGAGGGATACATCGTGCTCAGCCGTCAGGGGACGCGGGTCAGCGCACTGCAGCGCCCCCCCCACCGCCCCGCTGCGCCCCGGCAAGCGCCCGCACCCGAGATCGCACAACGCGCCGCTCGCGTGCGCGATAGCGCGAGCAGCGCGCCCGATGACCTCGCACTACGGCCCGGCGTGCCCGCGCTCGCGCGCTTTCCTTTGGGCGTTTGGAAGAACTGTCTCGATCGCGCCGTGCGGGGCGCGGGCACATCCGGCCTCTGGTATGGAAATCCTCAGGGCGAGCCGGCATTGCGCACGGCGATCATGCGCCATCTCGCCGTCGCACGCGGCGTGCGCTGCGAGCCTGGACAAATCGTCATTACCGAGGGCGCCCAAGAAGCGTTGACGCTTTGCGTTCGCCTCGTGACCAATCCCGGCGACACCGCTTGGGTAGAAGACCCCGGCTACCGTGGCGCGAAAACGGCCATGCTTTGCGGCGACCTCGAAGTCATCCCCATGCGCGTCGATGACAATGGCCTGAGTGTCCCCGAGCGCGCATGGATCACCCACCCGCCTCGGCTCGTCTATACCTCGCCTTCGCATCAATATCCGACCGGGGCCGTGCTGACCGCGGCACGCCGGCTCGATTTGATCGGTAAAGCACAGCAGCACGGCGCTTGGATCATTGAAGACGACTACGACAGCGAGTATCGCCATTCGGGCGAGCCCGTTGGGGCCATGCAGGGGCTCGTTCCACACGCGCCCGTCTTCTACGTGGGCACATTCAGCAAGACGCTGTTTCCCTCGCTTCGGTTGGGGTATCTCGTGCTGCCCGAAGCCTTGTCCGCCCAAGCCGCACCGTTGCTGAGCGAGACACTGCGCGGCGGGCATCGCTACGAGCAGCTCGCCTTGGCGGAATTCATCGAATGCGGGCAATTTAGCCGCCATCTCGGGCGCATGCGTCGTCTTTATAAGCGGCGTCAAGATGCACTGCGCGCAGCCCTTAAGCAGCATCTCGACGTGCCGCACGTCGTTGCGGGCGGCGACAGCGGCATGCATCTGACCATCCGGCTGCCCGACGATTGCGTCGACACGCGCATCGCCGAAGCCGCGCGCGCGTTCGACATGGCCCCGATGCCGTTGTCGTGTTTCGCGCTGTGTCCGCAGCCGCAAGATAACGGCCTCGTGCTCGGCTACGGCAATACGTCGGAGTCGCTGTTCGTTCCGCTCGTTCAGCGTTTGGCCAAGCTGATCGCAGCGGATCGGCGAGCAGGCTCGTTAGGACTGCGTACAATACGCGCTGATCGATCCAACCTGCAGGACGTAAGCCATGACAATGAAGAAATTCGACCTTGAAAAGAACAAGGCGCTCAAACTGACCCAATCGATGAAGCAGTTTCAGTCGGACCGCATCGGCAAGGGCACGGCCGAGACGCCGGCCAATCGCCGCGAGCAACGCAAGCTCGACCAGGCAAAAGGCCTCGTGCCGTTTGCCTGCAAGCTCGACGCAGAACTCGTTGCCGCGCTAAAAGAGCGCGCAGCCGCTCATCCCGACGGCATGACGGGGTTGCTCGACGAACTGTTACGGCAAGGGCTCGGGAAAGCAAACTGAGGCTAGGCTCGCCGCGTCGACGCTTCCCGGCAAGCCTGTGCGACTTGCTCGACAACCGGCGCCCACGCGCCGGGCTGCGCTTGCCGAAAGAACCGCATCGTCGCCGGATACCAGGGCGAATCCGTCCGGCCGCGCACCCAGCGCCAGTCGAGCCCGGTCGCGGGCAGCAGCACGAAGCACGGCGTGCCGAGCGAACCGGCCAGATGGGCCACCGCTGTATCCACGCAAATCATCAAGTCGAGCTGGGCGATCAACGCTGCGCTGTCGGCGAAGTCACCGATCTCCGGCGCCGCATCGAGTATCGGCGGGCCCGCAACGAGCGAGCGCGCTTCGGCTTCGGCTTGCCCTTTCTGCAAGCTCACGAAATTGATCGCGGGCACGTTCAACAATGGCCTGAGCGTTTCCAGCGATGGCAGCGATCGATGACGATCGTTGCCGTGGCCCGCATGGCCTTTCCAGACAAGGCCCACCTTGAATCCCGAGAGCCCTGAAAGTCTTTGCCGCCACTTCTCGACGAGCGCCGCGTCCGGCTTCAAATAGACAGCTTGAGGAATCGACTCGAGCGTCGTGTCGACGTAGCGCGCAATGCTGAGCGGCAACGTCCAGTAGTCATGGGGCGCCCGCGCAAGCTCGGAATTGCCGTCGACAACGGCATCGATACCGTGCATCCCGCTGAACAAACGATGCAGCACCGGCGCGCAAGCCAGGGTGATCCATGCCGCCCCCCGCGCTTTGAGCAAGGCGAGATACCGGCCGAACTGAATCATGTCGCCGAATCCCTGCTCCTGCCAGACGAGCACCGCCTTGCCTTGCAAAGATTCACCGCGCCATTGCGGGTATGAAACGTTCGGCGGCAGCGCCGTGCGATCGGTCAACCCCGGGTCGTAACGCGCTTCGAAGAGCGCCCATCCTTCCTTGAAACAACCGTTGCTCAGCAGCAATGCGCCGAGTTTGCTTTTGGCGTCCGCGTAGTTGGGCTCGATTGAAAGTGCCTTCCTGTACGCCGCTTCCGCTTCGGTCAGGCGGCCAAGTTCGACGAGCACCGTGCCGAGATTGTGAAGCAGAACGGGACGATCGGGGAGCATCGAGAGCGCCTGCCGGCACGCCTGCTCCGCGTCGCGGAAGCGATCGCAAGCCTTTAGGAGCGCGCATAGGTTGTTGTGTGCATCGAGGTAGTCGGAGCGGATGGCCAGCGCCTGTCGATAACAACCCTCCGCCTGCGCCCACTGCTCGAGGCCGTGCAGCAAGACGCCGAGGTTGTAGTGCGCCTGCGCGAATCCCGGCTCGGCCTCGATCGCCATTCGCCAATATCGCTCGGCGTCGGGCTTACGATCCAGACGAAGCGCGCAGGCCGCGGCCAGGTTCAACGCCTGTGCGCGATCTGGGCGCTTGGCACCGCCGGCCGCGATCAGCGGATCGAGCGTCGTCAAAGCATCGAGTGCGTTGCCGCTCGTATAGAAAGAAACCGCCGCCTGATACCGGGCCGCGTCGGAAAGTGGAGGCAACCGTTGCCCATCCATATGTCGTCTCTTCGTCGTCTTCGAACGTAATGAACGTAATAAACGTAATGGACGGGGATTTTACGCAGTTTCCTCGAGCGTCGGCGTTCGCCGCCGCTCGCGCTCGTAATGGGGCGTTACCAATCTCGCATGGCGCTTTCACATGTATCGCGACCGCGCATCTACACTTGGCTCGTCTTCACAAAAAACGAGCGCAAGCCACGCGCAAGGAGTCACATCATGAACAAGAAGATCGTCGGTGCAGTGATCGGTATCGGTATTGCGGCGCTCGCGGTGTCCAAGGCAGCATCGGCGCACGTCGACATCGGCGTCGGCATCGGGATCCCCGCACCCGTTTATGTCGAACCGGCGCCGGTCTATGTCGCCCCGCCGCCGGTGGCCATCGGCTACTGGCGCGGCGACGACTGGCGCGAACGCGAATGGCACCGTCGCGAGTGGCGCGAGCATGAATGGCGCGAACACGAATGGCGTGAGCGTCACGGCGACGACGACTAACACCCCTGCCATCGTGGGATGCGCTCTAGGATGCCCTCGTCCCGCCCACCGGGCTTTCGAGCCAATGCACGCTGAACAAGCGGCCTTCATCGGTCCAAACAGGCCCCGGCCGAAAACCTGCGGAAACGGCCAGCTTTCGAAAGCCTTCCATCGTGAACTTGTGTGAGTTCTCGGTATGAAGGCTCTCCCCTTCCGCGAAGCTGAAATCTTGCCCAGCTATACGGACCGTCTGTGCACATCGGCTCAGCAGATGCATTTCGATCCGGCATTGGCGCGGATCGTAAAACGCGTAATGCGCGAATTGATTCAGATCGAAATCAGCCGCTAGCTCGGTATTCGCTCGCCGCAGCAAATTCAAATTGAACGCCGCCGTCACGCCTTGTGCGTCGTTATAGGCACGATGCAAAATTTGCGGATCTTTGACGAGATCGACACCGACGAGCAAGCCGCCGCCTTCGAGCAACCGCGCCGCCAGCCGTAAGAACGCCATCGCTTCGTCGCGATCGAAATTGCCGATCGTCGAACCTGGGAAAAAGCCGACACGGCGGCCCGTCGATGCATCGAGCGCCGACAGCTGATCTTCCTGCATGTAGTCGGCCGCGACGGGCCGCACCTGCAGCCACGGGCATTCGGCATGCAATCGGCGAGCGGCGTCTTCCAAATGCGTGCCGGAAATGTCGATCGGGAAAAATGTGCGCGGCAACGCGCGCGCATCGAACGAGCGCAAGAGCACGCGAATCTTTTCCAGCGAACCCGCGCCAAATTCGATGATGTCCGATTGCGGCCCGATGACCTCGGCCATCTCCCGCCCATGCCGCTCGAGGATGCGCCGCTCAGTGCGCGTCGGGTAATACTCGGGCAGTTCGCAAATGCGATCGAACAACGCGGAGCCGTGCACATCGTAGAAGTATTTCGGTGCGACGCTGCGCGGCGTCTTCGATAAGCCGGCCAACAAGTCGCGACAAAATGGGTTGGCCTGCCAATCGGCTTGCGAATGTCGAGGGGGCGCGCCGGTCAGGGCCGATGCGTCAGTTGTCTCGTACAAGGCGTACTCCCGAAAATTGCCAGCGGGCGGCCGGCGGGAAAAAGTTGCGATACGTGCGGCGCGTGTGCCCCGCCGGCGTCGCGATACTGCCGCCGCGCAACACCTGCTGCCCCACCATGAACTTGCCGTTGTATTCGGCCGCTACGCCGGCCAATGGGCAAAACCCCGGGTAGGGGTCGTAGGAGGAGCGCGTCCACTGCCAAACGTGCCCCGTCATCTGCTCGATCCCCGGCGCGTCGAACGCCGCCTCCCACTCGAACTCAGTCGGCAGCCTGGCGCCGGCCCACTCGGCGTAGGCCGCCGCTTCGTAAAAGCTCAGGTTCGAAACGGGGGCATCGGGATCGAGCGCTTTCAATCCCGACACGCCGAAGACGCGCCAGTTCCCGGATTCGTCGCGGCCGGCTTGCGCGCGATGTCCCATGTCGTTGCCGCGCACCCAGTAGATCGGCGCGATCCAGCCTTCGCGCTGCACGGCGGCCCAGCCGTCCGACAGCCACAAATCGGGACGCGCATAGCCGCCGTCGTCGATGAATGCAGCGTAATCGGCGCATGTGACGAGCCGGTGCGCGATCTCGTAGGGCCTTAGCAGGTACTCGTGCCGTGGCCCCTCGTTGTCGAAAGCAAAGCCTCGACCATCATGCCCGATACCGACCACGCCGCCCGGCTGGTGCAACCACTCGAGCGGCCCGGCGCTCTTCCATGGCGCAACGGTCTCGTTCGCCGTTTGACGATAGACCGGCATGAGCGGGTTGCACGAGAGGGCGTGGACGATGTCGGTCACGATCAACTCTTGATGCTGCTGCTCATGATGTAAGCCAAGCGTAATCAGCGGCGCGATTGTCGCCAACGTCTGTGCATCGGCGCGGCTAATCAATGTCGACATCGATTCGTCGACATGACGCCGGTAGGCGTGCACCTCCTGCAGCGAAGGCCGCGTCAGCAAACCGCGCTGCGGGCGCGCATGGCGCGGGCCCAATGCTTCGTAGTACGAATTGAAAAGATAGGCGTAGCGTTCATCGAAGGCCCGGTAACCCTGCAAATGAGGCTTGCATACGATGGTTTCGAAGAACCACGTCGTATGGGCGAGATGCCATTTCGTCGGGCTCGCGTCGGGCATCGACTGAACGCCCTGGTCTTCTGCCGAAAGCGGCTCGGCAAGCACCACGCTATGCCGCCGAATCTCGTCGTAAGCATGCTGCAATTCAGGTACGACGGTCCTCATCGGGTCGCTCCTGTCGTTGGAAAGAGGGGCCGGCAAAGCCGAGCCGTTATGCGGGGGCAATCGCCGTCGATTCCGCGAGTGCTCACTTTAAGTTGTTTTGGAAGCGGCTGCTTTGCCGTGCGACGTACGGAAGCGCAGCATGTGCGTGAGATAACGCGGGCCCTTGACGCTGAAAACAAATCGCTCAGGCGTCGCTTCGTACCAGGATCGGTAGCTGCCGATCATTTGCAGCGAATAATACGAGCCGTTGATCTCGATCGTATCGACGGCGTGCGAAGCGTAAGCGAGTTCGCGCGCCTGAGCCAGGCCCCCAGGATAAAACACGCCGCGCCAGCCCGCGTAGCGCCAGCCGGATATGCCGATATGAATATTCTTCGACGGTACCGTTCGCATCCGGACATCGGAGCAAACGACGTTCCAGGCTGAAGCAAACGCCAGGTTTCGGCCCTGCCCGCCCAACCGGGCGATAATCGTGGGCTGGCTTCTCAGCTGTGTATCGGCTTTACGTTTTTTTCGTTTCGGAGCGTCTTTACATGCATATGCGCGCGGTCGTCGCTCGTCAAGGCTCGCGGTGGTTTTCCGAGGCCTGGGCGCTGTTTCAACAGCGCCCAGGCAGGTGGATCTTGCTTGGCGTCATCGATCTGCTCATCACCGCCGTGCTGTACGAATTGCCTTACGCCAGCGAGCTGACCGCCGTTTTCACCGTGCTGTGGACCGGCGGCATGATCTGTGCCGCCGATCGCTGCGGCGTGAACGGCTCGGTCGGTTTGGCCGATGTCGTGCGCGGCATTCGCAAGCATTTTCGGCCGCTGTTCGCGGCCGCCGTGTTCGGCCTCTTGATCGCGATCGTCTGCGATCTGACCGGCGATCGGGCGTCGAGCGCGCTGCGCCTGCTCGCATTCGGCGGCGCGGGCAGCGGCCAATCCATCCTCGCGCTGATCGCCGGCGCCCTGTATTTGACGGCCGCCTTGCTCGGCACGATGGCGCTGTGGCTTGCGCCGGCGCTGATCGTGCTGAACGGCGCCACGCCAGGCGACGCGCTGCGCGCGAGTTTCGCCGCGACGTGGCGCAACGGGTCCGCCGCGCTTGTTTATGGGCTCATCGCTGCAGGCTTGCTGGTCGCGTCCATGCTGACGCTCGGCGTCGCCATGCTCATTGTCGCGCCGCTCATCTATCTGTCCACGTATGCCGCAAGCACCGACATGTTTCCGCGCGACCGGTAGCGCGACGAACGCAAATCGGGCCGTCATCATCGGCGAAATCGTTTAGGTGTGCTTGATAATTTGATGCTTCACCCCTACATCGATACCATGAACGCCCCATCGAGCGCTGGCCCCCTCGCCTCGTTCCACCCGGCCGTCGCCGCGTGGTTCGAGTCGGTCTTCACAAGCCCGACCGACGCGCAGATGCGCGCCTGGCCCCACATTGGCAGCGGCGAATCGACGCTCGTCGCGGCGCCTACCGGGTCGGGCAAAACGCTGACGGCCTTTCTGTGGGCCCTCGACACACTCGTGCGCGACGGCTTGGCGCATGGCGGCGCGCTGCCCGACGAAACGCTCGTCGTCTACGTCTCGCCGCTCAAGGCCCTATCCAACGACATCCACACGAATTTGGAACGCCCGCTCGCGGGTATCGGCGAAGAACTGGCGCGGCTCGGCCTGCCGCGCGTCGACATTCGCACGGCCGTGCGCACAGGCGATACGACACAGCAAGCGCGCAATGCGCATAGAAAGCGCCCCCCGCACATCCTCGTGACGACGCCCGAATCGCTTTACGTGCTGCTGTCCTCCGATTCCGGACGCCGGATGCTCGCGACGACACGCACCGTCATCGTCGACGAAATTCACGCGATGGCCGGCAGCAAACGCGGTGCCCACCTCGCGCTATCGCTCGAACGGCTCGATACGCTATGCAAACGGCGCTTGCCGCGCATCGGCTTGTCGGCCACGCAAAAGCCGATCGAAGCGGTGGCGCGCTTCCTCGTCGGCGCGAGTGAAGACGCCCACTGCGCGATCGTCGATGTCGGCCATCATCGCGAGCGCGATCTCGCGCTCGAATTGCCGCCCGTACCGCTCGAAGCGGTCATGGCGAACGAAGTATGGGATCGCGTCTACGATCGGCTGGCCGAACTCGCCAGCGCGCACGCGACCACGCTCATCTTCGTCAATACCCGGCGCATGGCCGAGCGCGCCGCGCGCCATCTGACGGAACGGCTGGGCAAGGAGGCCGTGGCGGCCCATCACGGCAGCATGGCGAAAGAGCATCGGCTCGATGCGGAGCAGCGCCTGAAAGGCGGCAAGCTGCGCGTGCTCATCGCCACGGCGTCGCTCGAACTGGGCATCGATATCGGCGATGTCGATCTCGTCTGTCAGCTCGGCTCGCCGCGCGCGATCGCGTCGTTCCTGCAACGCGTCGGGCGCTCTGGTCACCAGGTGGGCGGCATGCCGAAGGGTCGGCTGTTCCCGACCTCGCGCGACGATCTGATCGAGTGCGCGGCATTGATCGACTGCGTACGACGCGGCGAATTGGATGCGCTGACGCTGCCGCATGCACCGCTCGACGTGCTCGCGCAACAGATCGTCGCCGAAGCCGCATGCGAGGAATGGAGCGAAGACGCGTTGTTCGCCTGCTTCAAACGCGCGACGCCCTATGCCGACCTCGCGCGCGAGCAATACGATGCCGTATTGCGCATGCTGGCCGAAGGCTATACGACCCGTCACGGGCCTCGCGGCGCTTATATCCATCGCGACGTGGTCAGTGGGACGCTACGCGGCCGCCGCGGCGGGAAGATGACGGCCGTGACATCGGGCGGGACGATCCCCGACAACGCCGATTACGCCGTGCTGCTCGAACCGCAGGGCTTGAACATCGGCACCGTCAACGAGGATTTCGCCGTCGAAAGTCTGGCCGGCGACATCTTTCAACTTGGCAATACCTCCTACAAAATATTGCGGGTCGAGCCGGGGCGTGTGCGCGTGGTCGATGCGCAAGGACAAGCGCCGAACATTCCCTTTTGGCTCGGCGAAGCGCCCGGGCGCAGCGACGAGCTATCGGCGGCTATTTCGCGGCTGAGGGCGCGTATCGGCGAATTGCTCGGTAGTCCCGATCAATCGGAGCCAGGCCGCAACGCGAGCGAGACCCACGCACGCGCCGTCAGCACGCTCACGCGCGAGCTTGCCGTCGACGAAAGCGCCTGCCGTCAAATCGTCGACTATCTTGCACGCGCGAAGGCGGCGCTATCGGTCTTGCCGACGCAGACCACGCTCGTCATGGAACGATTCTTCGACGAATCGGGCGGCACGCAGCTCGTCATTCATTCGCCGTTCGGCAGCCGTGTCAACCGCGCCTGGGGCCTCGCGCTCAGAAAGCGGTTCTGCCGAACCTTCAACTTCGAGCTGCAGGCGGCGGCGACCGAGGATGCGATCGTGCTATCGCTGACGGGCAGCCACAGCTTTGCACTCGACGAGGTATGGCGCTTTCTGCATTCGAACAGCGCCGAACATGTCTTGATTCAGGCATTGCTCGATGCCCCGCTCTTCAATGTGCGCTGGCGCTGGAATGCGGTGACCTCGCTCGCGCTGCCGCGCTTCACGGGTGGACGCAAGACGCCACCGCAGTTGCAGCGCATGAAAAGCGAAGACCTGCTCGCGGCCGTCTTCCCCGATCAAGTTGCGTGCCTCGAGAATATCGCCGGCGAACGCGAGTTGCCGCGCCATCCGCTAGTCGATCAAACAATCGACGACTGCCTGCACGAGGCGATGGATTGCGAAGGATGGCTCGCGCTGTTGCGGCGGATCGAGCGCGGCGAGATTACGCTCGTCGCGCGGGAACTGCCCGCGCCGTCGCCGTTGGCCGCGGAAATTCTCAATGCTCGACCCTACGCGTTCCTCGACGATGCGCCGATCGAGGAGCGCCGCACGCAAGCGGTGCTCTCGCGGCGTTGGAGCGATCCGCAGGACGCGTCGGATCTCGGCGCGCTCGATGCCGATGCGATCGCGGCCGTGCGCGACGAGGCATGGCCGCAAGCGCGCAGCGTGGACGAGATGCATGAAGCGTTAACGGGCCTCGCCTGCGTCACCGAAAGCGAAGCGACGGCGCGCGAGGGCTGGCTCGAATGGCTTGACGAACTCGCGCGCTCGGGCCGCGCGACGCGCATGCAGGTAGCCGACGACGGAGCGCTGTGGTTGCCGATAGAACGCTTGACCTGCTTGCGCGCCGTCTACCCGGACGCGGTGATCGCGCCGCGCCTAGTCGCCCCGAAAGGGTTCGACGAAACGTGGACGTACGAGGAAGCGCTCGTCGATATGGTTCGCGCACGGCTATCCGGCTTGGGACCTGAACCGGTGCCCGCACTGGCGCGCAGTCTCGCGCTGCCCGCATCGAGCGTCGCGCAAGCGCTCGTGAAGCTCGAGAGCGAAGGCTATGCGATGCGCGGCCGCTTCACGCCCAGTGCCACAGACGACGAGTGGTGCGAGCGCCACTTGCTCGCACGTATTCACCGGTACACGATCAAGCGGCTGCGTCGCGAGATCGAACCGGTCGAGCGCGCCGATTTCGTGCGTTTCTTGGTCGAGTGGCAGCGCCTTGCGCCGAGCGCGCGCGGGATGGGACGCGATGCGCTTGCGGCCACGCTCGAGCAGCTCGAAGGCTTCGAAGCGGCGGCGGCCGCCTGGGAAGAAGAGATCTTGCCGGCGCGCCTGCGCGACTACACGGGCTCGACGCTCGATGAGCTGTGCCGCTCGGGCACGTTCGTTTGGGCACGCTTCGCCGCGGACGGACGAAGCGCGGCTGCGCCGGTGCGCACGACGCCGATTGTCCTCGCGCCGCGCCGCGATTTACCGGCGTGGCACGCGCTAGCGGATCGGCGCTCGGTTCAACCGGGCACGTCCGACGACCTCTCGCCGCGCGCGCAAATGCTGTTCGACGCCCTTTCGCGCCATGGCGCCATGTTCTTCGACGAACTCGTAGGCGTTGCGCGTTCGCTGCCGCTCGAAGTCGAGACCGCGCTGGGCGAACTCGTCGCGGCCGGACTCGTCAACGCCGACAGCTTCGCGGGGCTGCGCGCGCTCATCGCGCCGGCTGTTTCCCGCCAACGCGGCGCACGCGCAACGACGCGACGCGGCGGGCACCGCGGCGCGTTCATCGGCGGCATGCAGGACGCCGGCCGATGGGCGCTGCTGCGTCGGCCCGCGCTGCATGAGCGAGCGGCATCGATGCTGCCCGAGCCGCCATCGGACGCCCCTGCAAGCCTTTCGCCGGCGAGTGCGCAAGTGCTGCCACCCGACGTGCTCGAACACGTGGCGATGACCTTGCTGCGCCGCTACGGCGTCGTGTTCTGGCAATTGCTCGAGCGCGAACCCTCATGGCTGCCGCGCTGGCGCGATTTGCTGCATGTATTGCATCGAATGGAAGCACGCGGCCAAATACGCGGCGGCCGCTTCGTCAATGGCCTATCCGGCGAACAATTCGCATTGCCCGAAGCATTGGCACTGCTGCGCCAAGTCCGCAAACGCGAGCAAGACGGGCAGCTCGTTTGCGTGTGCGCCGCCGATCCCCTCAATATCGTCGGCACGATTTTGCCCGGCGAGAAGGTACCGGCGCTGGTCGGCAATCGCATCGCGCTATGCGACGGCGCATGCGTGGCCACATTGATCGCCGGCAAGTTCGATTTCGCGGCTGAGCTGACGCCGGCCGAAAGAGAAGCCGCGCGGCGCTGCCTCGCCCATCGCGCCTGAACGGCAGAAGTTCGCCGAACTTGAGTGTTTTGTGAGGGGAAACGCGAATTAGATATCAATTTTTCCGACGGCGCGCCGTTATCAGCGGTATAGCCCGAGCGCGGGCGGTGCGACCCCAAACGGGGTTGCAACCGCCGGCCGCGGGCGCAACCCAACAGGATAATGTCCATGGCCGCTGATCATCATTCGATCGACGAACGCACCAACCTGACGAGTTCGAACAAGTTCGAGCTCTTGCTATTCCGGCTCGGTGCCGCCCCGGGAAACGACGACTCGCACGAGTTGTATGGCATCAACGTCTTCAAGGTGCGCGAGATCATGACGATGCCGACGATCACGCCGATCGCCGGTGCGTCGGACAACATGATCGGGGCCGTCGACATCCGCGGCCAGATCATTCCGGTCATCGACTTGCCGAGAGTGATGGGCTGCACACCGACGCGCGGGCTGAACATCTTGCTCGTGACTGAGTTCGCGCGCTCGACCCAAGCATTCGCGGTCGAGGAAGTCGACGACATCGTTCGTCTGGAGTGGAATCAAGTCCTCTCAGCCGAAGGTTCCGCCGGAGGCAGCTCGGTGACGAGCATTGCGCGTATCGACGGCAACACCGGCGATTCGCGGCTCGCTCAAGTCGTCGATGTCGAACAGGTGCTGCGCGACGTCTTCCCGGCTCAGCATCCGAGCGTCGAAGTGGCCGATGTCGGCACGGCGATCAAGATGATGGGCGGCGCGAAGATTCTGGCCGCCGACGACTCGGGCTTTGCGCGCAAGCTCATCGAGCAGAGCCTGTCGGCGCTCGGCGCAGAGTACATCATCACCAAGACGGGACAGGAAGCGTGGGACACGCTGACAAGGATCGCCGCGGAAGCGCAAAAGGAAGGCGTGCGCACGCGCGACAAAATCGCGCTGGTGCTGACCGACCTCGAAATGCCCGAAATGGACGGCTTCATGCTCACGCGGCAGATCAAGGCCGACGATCGGATGCACGATATCCCTGTCCTCATCCATTCGTCGCTGACCGGCACGGCCAACGAGGCGCATGTCAAGAACGCCGGCGCGACCGGCTATGTCGCGAAGTTCGCGGCCGGGGATCTGGCGGAGGCAATTCGGCAGGCGCTCGTAGCATAACGACGCCATTCCCCCTTCCCTTTAGCGGGCCTGTCGTTCAAAGCAGCGGCAGGCCCGCGTCGCGTTTGATCTCCCGCAGCGACAGCACCGACTCCACCGACGTGACGCCCGGCAACGCGCGCAGCACGTCGCGCACGAACGCGCCGTAATCCTCGAGATCGCGCGCGACGACGTGCAGCAGATAATCGGCGCTGCCCGAGACGTTATGACAGGCGACGATGCGCGGTATCGCCTGAATCTCGCGCTCGAATTCGTCGGCGAGACTCCGGTCATGCACGCCGAACCGCACGAGCGCAAAGGCCGTCACGCCGATGTGCAACGCGCTCTTCGATAGCACCGCGCGATAGCCGTCGATATAGCCGTCGGCCTCGAGCCGCTTCAGGCGCCTCGCGCAGGGCGTTTCCGTGAGCCCGACCGCATCGGCCAGGCTCGCGTTCGTGATACGGCCATCCGCTTGGATCGCCATCAAAATTGACCGGTCGGTCTTGTCCAGAGTCATGCGTCGTCCAACGAAATGAAAGTTGTTCCGTTCCAGAAGTAAACTTGTACCAGATTAGCTGCCGTCGCCACCCGGCCATCGTCTTTTTTCCGAGGAGATGAGGCTTCACGCGGGTTACACCGGAAAGGAGCGCCTACGCTTTCTCTCTCGTAACGTACCGCGCGGCTGGCCTGGGGTCCGGGTACAGCAGCCATAGTGGACGGCGAACGTTCGCAAGCCGCCTGGTGACGAATGGCGAATGGCCACTCGAAACGGTGCAGATCCTGCTCGGGCATGCGCACCTGGACCACGTGTCGCCGTACCTGGACGTCACGCAGCGTGAGCAGCGCAAAGCTGTTGCCGCTATTGATCTTGGCTAGTGACGCACGCCAAAGTCGCAAGTTTCGGACGGCGCGGCGCGTCCACGATCTGCCCTTGCTTCTTTTAGCTCCTTACCTTAAAGTAAGGAGCACTGGAGGTGTTACCATGACAGCAGCAACCATTACTTCAAAGGGCCAGGTCACCATTCCGGTAGACGTGCGCAATCAGCTTGGCCTCGAATCCGGCGACCGAATCGAATTCAGCTTCAACGAGGCGACGGGCCGGTATGAGCTCTACCCGGCTACGCGCTCGCTTGCGTCGCTCAAGGGCATCGTGAAGAAGCCCGCGAAACCGGTGTCGATCGAAGACATGAACCGGGCTATCGCCGAGCAGGGGGCATCCGCGCGATGATCGGACTGGATACGAACGTGTTGGTCCGCTATTTCGCACAGGACGACGCCGTGCAGTCGAAGAAGGCGACGGCGCTGATGGAATCCCTGTCGGCCGAACGGCCGGGATACGTTTCGCAGGCCGCGCTGATTGAAGTCGTATGGGTGCTCGGGCGCTGTTACGGCGTTGAACGCGAGCAGATGAAGGACGTCGTCGATTCGATGATCGGCACGAAGGAACTGGTCGTTGAAGCTGCCGACACGGTTCGAAAGGCGCTTCGTGTTTTCTTGGCGTCTGCGAAGGCCGATTTCGCAGACTGCCTGATCGAGCGTTCGGGATATGTCGCCGAATGCGAGTACACGGTGACTTTTGACGTGACGGCCTCCAAGGTCGCAGGGATGCAGTTGATTAAGTAATCACGGTACAACCGATAAGCGGGAAAACCTGACGGCGAAGCAGCGGCGCGGCCTGATGCGCGACCGGTTCGTGCTGCTCAAGCGAGAACGCGACCTGACCGATCAGGAGCTGCTGATGAAAGGGTGGACGCTGAACTACCCATTGCTCGGGGACGCGTACAGGCTCAAGGAAGCCTTCTATGACGCGCCGCTCGAACTTCGGACGACTGATCGAAGAAGGCGAAATATGACCCATTTCAACCGCGAAATACGGATACCCGAATTTTGAAGCGGCGATTGCGCGGGCACTGCCTTTGCTGTGCCATGGCCTCATGTGCGACTCTCACCGACATCCATGACAAGTAGCCGCGCCAAAGCCCCGTTCTTCGTCGTCTCGCCCCATCTCGACGACGCGGTTTTCAGTTGCGCGATGCTGCTCGCGAGCCACCCGGGCTCAGTCGTCTGCACAGTACTATGCGGCGCGCCGATACCGCCTCAACAAACCGAGTGGGACCGGCTCGCCGGCCATCGCGATTCAAGCGAAGCCTTGCGCGCACGCATCGCGGAGGACGAACGCGCGCTCGCCGTCGTGGGTGCACGAGCGATTCGGCTGCCGTTTTTCGATGGCCAATACGGCGGGACCCCATCGATCGCGGAACTCGTGGCCGCCCTCACGCACGCGTGGCGGCTGACCGGCTTCGCTCGCCTCGTCGCGCCGCTCGGGCTTTATCATACCGATCACGTGCTGGTAGGCGATGCGTGTCGCGCGCTCTTGCGCAGCGAGTGCCCGTCGAAAGCTCTCCTCTATGAAGATGCGATTTACCGCGCAATCAGCGGCGTCGCCCGGGAGCGCTATGAGGCGATCGCGCGGGAAGGCTACGACGTCACCCCGCTCGACGAGCCCACCGCCGCCTCGCTGCGCCGCCCCGGCGCGGCCGCCGCGAAATGGCGAGCCGTGCGTGCATATCGGAGCCAACTGCGCGCATTCGACGATGCCCATCCGCACGATCTCGTCGAACCCGAGCGCTACGTCGTCATCGATTCGACTCGGCTTGCGCGACTTTCATAGGCATCCCCCGCCCGGACTGTCGCTCCGCTTCGCGCACACGTTCGCGCATACGGAGCACCGGCGCGCCCACGACGCTGCGTCGCCGCAGCGCCCAAACGATGCCCGCCGCGAGCGCAACGGCGTCCGGGACGATGGATTCCTCCTTCGCATAGACGACCAAGGCGCGAGCCGATGCCGCGATGGCCTCGGGAAGCGGCAACCGCAACCAGGCGACGAGCGCCGCGTTGCGCGCAAGCATGCGCCGGCGCAAACGTGCATCGCGGGCCGGCGAGGGATGGTGTGTGACGGTGAGCGCGTCGCAATAGACGATCGCATAGCCGCGGTTGAGCAAATCGAGCGAAACCAAGGACTCTTCGCCGCCGATGAATAAGCGCGGTTCGTACCCACCGACCTCGCGAAACGCCGATACGCGAAACACACAAGCGCCCGCCATATAACCGATCAGCGAGGGGCCAGGCAATGCCTCGCGCGCGAGGGGGCTGGCCTGCATGCGCAAGCAGGTCGGATCGAGTTTCCCCTCGTCGCCCACGCGCACGCGCCCTGACAGCACGGCGATGCTCGGCGCATCGTCGAGCACCCGAACGGCCTGCGCGAGCGAGCCGGGCGACCAATGCGTGTCGTCGTCACTGAATGCGACGTAGTCGGTGGTCACCGCCGCCACCCCACGATTGCGGCCCGCCGCGCCCAAATTCGTGTCGCATGTAATCACCCGAATCTGCTCGGGGAAACGCTGCAGCAGTGCTGACGTGGTGCCGTCGGTGGATCCGTTGTCCACGACAACGATAGCCGGCTGCTCCGGCAATGCGAGGAGCCGCTCTACCGTCTTTATGACCTCATCTAGGCGGTTATGGGTAAGCACCACTACCGAGATGCGTGCGTCCATGCGTTGCGCGTCTTCTTGCATTGCTCTCTGGCCCTCGTCGTTTGACGCTAACGCGCCGGCTGTGTCCGGTGAGTGGCTGAGCAAAAATCTTTCCACGCAGCGGGCACCGCTTTCAGCCGCGCCGTCCGCGTACATGCACCGTACGGCTCAAATTACATCGGCTCTGTAACCGCGGCGTCCGCGCGGCGTCGGCTTTTCATCAGTCAGTAAAGATCACAGGACCGTTGACTAGCGTCGCAACGCTTGTGCAGCTTTGACCGGGTCCTAAATGCGATGGGCACACGATGTGCTCGACAGCACGCGGGCGCTTCGCGTGGCGCGCAAATCGTCCGATTGCGCGCTCGCCCTGCAACAGCGCTCGCGGGCAGCCTTGATACCCAAGCAAAGGACTCTTCATGAAAATCGCACTGGTCAGTGAACATGCGTCCCCCCTCGCCGTGGCGGGCGGCGTCGACAGCGGCGGACAGAACATTTACGTCGCTCACGTCGCGCGGCAGTTGCACCGTGCCGGACACGAAGTGGATGTGTTCACGCGACGTGATCGCGCGCTGTTGCCAACGGTATCGGATATGGACGGCGTGCGCGTTATTCATGTGCCGGCCGGCCCGCCTACGCAAATGCCGAAGGAAAACCTGCTGCCGTTCATGCCCGCGTTCGCCGATTTTCTAATCGGCTTCTGCCGGAAAGAGCGCATCCCGTACGACGTGATTCACGCGAACTTCTTCATGTCCGGGCTCGCGGCGCTGCAAGTCAAGGCTGCCCTGCGCATTCCGCTCGTGACAACGTTTCATGCCCTAGGTAAAGTGCGCCGGATCCATCAAGGGGCCGACGACGGCTTTCCCGATGCTCGCTTTGCGATCGAAGACGAACTCGTGCGCGAATCCGACGCCATCATCGCCGAGTGTCCGCAGGACGCGCTGGACCTGCGCGAGCATTACGGCTCCGACCCGGCCCGCGTCGAAATCGTCCCATGCGGGTTCGATACGGCGGAGTTCGGGCCGATGGATCGAGACACCGCGCGCGCGGCGCTCGGGTGGCCGAGCCGCCGTTTCGCGGTGCTGCAACTCGGGCGCCTTGTCCCGCGCAAGGGAATCGATACGGTCGTGCGCGCGCTGGCCGCGCTGCGCGAGCGTACCGATGTCGATGCACACCTCTATGTGGTGGGTGGCAACGCCGATCTGCCCAACGAAATCGCCACACCCGAAATCGCGCGTCTGCGCGGCGTCGCGTCCGGCTGCGGCGTGACCGAACACGTGACGTTCGTCGGACGGCGCGGCCGCTCGCAGTTGCGCGAGTTCTACGCCGCCGCCGATGTCTTCGTGACGACGCCCTGGTATGAGCCGTTCGGCATCACGCCGATCGAGGCCATGGCGTGCGCACGCCCCGTTATCGGGGCTGACGTAGGCGGCATCCGCTATACCGTCGTCGACGGCAAAACCGGATTCCTCGTGCCCGCGCGCGATCACGATACGCTTGCCGAGCGTTTGTCGCGCATCGCGCGCGACCCCATGCTCGGCCAACGCATGGGCGAAGCGGGATTCGAACGCGTCAACACGAGCTTCACGTGGACGCGCGTCGCCCGCATGTTGGAAGACGTCTATCGCCGCGTCGCCCATGCTCCGGCCGAGGATTCTTACATCGTCGACGAGCGCCCGAACCGCCGCCCGAGCGCCGGCAACGCACGCGCCGCGGCAGGTCGCGCTTGAGTTCGCGCGCGCCTTTGGCTACGGGTGGCGGCGACATGACGAGCCCGGCCGTGCTGTTCGATAAAGACGGGACGTTGCTCGAGGACGTCCCGTACAACATCGACCCGGGCCTGATGCGCTTCGCACCGGGCGCCGGAGAAGCGCTTGCTATTCTGGCCGCACACGGCTTTCGCCTGTTCGTCGTCAGCAACCAAGGCGGCGTGGCATTGGGCCGCTTCCCCTACGACGCGCTCGGCGACATGGAAGCTCACCTGCGATGCATGTTCGACGCATGCGGCGTGGCGCTTGAAGCGGCGTACTGGTGCCCCCATCATCCCGACGGTGTCGTCGCGCGCTATGCCTACCACTGCGAATGCCGCAAGCCGGCACCCGGCATGGTGTTGCGGGCCGCGCGCGAGCATGCGATCGATCTTGCGGCAAGCTGGTTCGTAGGCGATATCCTCGACGATATCGAAGCCGGCACCCGCGCCGGTTGCCGGACGGTGCTCATCGACAACGGCAACGAGACGATGTGGGAGCCGGGGCCTTTCCGCATGCCGACGTTGCGCGAGCCCGATCTGCTGCGTGCGGCGCTCGCCATCGTCCGCGAGCACGATGCGGCAACGTCGCCCGCGCGCATCGATCGAAAGAATCAGCCTGGCCAACCCGGGCCGAGTGCCGGAGCGTCGCGGGGGAGCACGCGATGAGCGCATTGCCGTTCAAAATCACGCCGGTCTCTTCGCAGGCGCTCGAGCGGGAAACGTTCGTCTCCCCTTGGGGCGAGGACGTCAAGCGCATTCTTTGCGTCAGGCTCGACCGGCTCGGCGACATCCTCATGACAACGCCGGCCATCCACGCGTTGCGCGAGTCGGCGCCCGGGCGGCATATCACGTTGCTGACATCGAGCGTCGGCGCCCATGCCGCGCCGTTCTTGAGCGACGTCGACGACGTGATCCCCTACGACGCACCGTGGCATGGGCTCGCCCCCGGCTCGTCTCCGTCTGTCGATCTCACCATGCAACGCACGCTCGAGCGGGGGCGGTTCGACGCCGCGGCCATTTTCACCGTCTACAGCCAAAGCGCACTGCCGGCCGCGATGCTGTGCTATCTCGCGGGCATTCCGCGCCGGCTTGCGCATTGCCGCGAAAATCCCTATGGACTCCTAACGGATTGGGTCTGCGAGACCGAACCGAGCGGCGGCGTCCGACACGAGGTGGAACGCCAATTGGCGCTCGTCGCCAGAGTGGGCGCCGTGTGCGCCGACACGCGCATGCGTTTTCGCGTCGGCAGCGAAGCAAGGCAGGCCTTGCAATCGCGCCTGGCCATGCGCGGCATCCCTGTGCAAGGCCCCTGGTTCGTCATCCATCCGGGTGCCAGCGCAGCGTCGCGCCGCTATCCGGCCGACCGCTTCGGCGAGGTGGCCGCACGCTTGGCGCGCGCGACGGGATGGCCCATCTTGCTGACGGGAAGTGCCGATGAAGCCCCTTTGAACCGCGAGGTGATGGAGGCCGCGGGGCCGTCGGTGCGCGCACGTCTGCACGATCTATCAGGACTGCTGAACATCGGCGAGTTCGCCGCGCTGATCGAACGCACGCGAGTGCTCGTGACGAACAACAGCGGCCCCGTCCATTTGGCTTCGGCCCTCGCGACGCCGGTCGTGGATCTGTACGCGCTCACGAACCCACAGCACACGCCTTGGCAAACCGAGCACCGCGTCCTGTTTCGCGATGTCGACTGCCGATGGTGCTACCGGGGCGTATGCCCGCAAGGTGACCAGGCATGCCTAGTCGGCGTTCCACCCACCGAAGTCGCCGCCGCGGCATTGGAACTTGCCGCCGTGCGCGGCACGCCGGGCGCACCTATATCGCCCGCCCATGCCGACGCTGCAGCGGCGAGCGATCCGATTTCATCCTGATCCTGACTGTCGCCCGGAATAACCGCCATGTACACACTCGGAATCAATGCCGTTTACCACGACAGCGCCGCGGCACTCGTTAAGGACGGCGTGGTTATCGCCGCCGCGGAAGACGAGCGCTTCACGCATGTGAAGCATGCGAAGCGACCCGTGCCGTTTTCGACGTGGCAAATGCCGTTCGATGCGATCGATTTTTGCCTGAAGGAAGCCGGCATCACGCTCGCCGATGTCGACCACGTCGCCTACTCCTACAACCCGGCCCTGCTGCCTTCGATGCCCGACCCGGCGCATGGGAAAGCGAGCATCGCATTGCCGCTGCAGCCGGGCTTGCAACGGACGTCGAATCCCGGCGAGTCGCCGTGGGATCCGCTATTCGTCAGCTATATCGTCAACGCGCGGGCGCAACTCGTCGACGGCGCACCGCATCATCTTGCCAAACGCTTTCGCGCCGCCGGCGGCGAGCACCGCTTCGCGTGGCACTACGTCGAGCACCATCTAGCCCACGAAGCGAGCGCGTTTCTTGCCGCGCCGCTCGGCGATAGCGCGGTGCTCACGATGGACGGCCGCGGCGAAGGCGTCACAACTAGCCTCGGCCAGTTCGTCGACGGGCAGTACAAGCGCATCAAGCAAGTCGAACTGCCCCATTCGCTCGGCCTGCTCTATGAAACCGTCACGAGTTGGCTCGGCTTTCTGCACTCGTCCGACGAATACAAAGTCATGGCGCTCGCGGCATTCGGCCGCCCCGTGTATATCGACGCGTTCCGCGAGATCGTGCGCTACCGCGGCAACGGGAGTTACACCGTGGAGGAGCCGCGGCTCGTCGAGCGCTTCGGGCCGGCGCGCGATCGAGGCGGCCCATTGGAACAGCGTCATTACGACATCGCCAGCTCGCTGCAAACGGTGCTCGAGGAAACCGTGCTCGAGCTCGCGCGCTGGCTCCATGAACGCACGGGCCTGCCGCGCCTGTGCATGGCCGGAGGCGTCGCACTGAACTGCGTCATGAACTCGCGCGTGCGTGACGAAGGGCCTTTCGACGAAGTTTGGGTGCAGCCGGCCGCCGGAGACGCCGGCACCGCGCTCGGTGCCGCTCTGTGGATCGACTGGCGCGAGCGCGGCCTGACGGGTGACCGGGCGCGGCATTGGACGATGGATCACGCTTACCTTGGCCCGTCGTATCCCGACGGCGAAATCGAATCGTTTCTGCGGTGGTCGAAGGTGCCGTTCAAACGGCTCGATGACATCGCCGGAGAAACGGCCGATTTGCTCGCGGCCGGCAACGTCATCGGCTGGTATCAGGGGCGCACCGAGTTCGGCCCGCGCGCGCTTGGGTCTCGCTCGATCTTGGCCTCGCCGATCGATCCCGGCATGCAGGCGAAGCTCAACGAGATCAAGGATCGCGAAGACTTTCGCCCTGTGGCGCCCGTCGTCATGGAAGAGCATGCGAACGCCTGGTTCGTCGATGCACGCATCGCGCCGTTCATGCTGTTCATCTTCGATGTCAGGCCTGACGTGGCCGAGCGCATTCCGGCCGTGCGGCATGTCGACGGTACCGCGCGCGTGCAAACGATCAACCGGTCACAGCATCCCCTCTATTACGACTTGCTCGCCGCCTTCCACGAGCGCACGGGCGTACCGATCCTCGTCAACACGTCGTTCAATACGCGTGGTGAGCCGATGGTCAACTCGCCGCGCGACGCGCTCGAATCGTTTTGGACCTCGCCGCTCGACGCACTCGTGATTGGCCCCTTTCTCATCACCAAGCAAGGAGCCGCGGCGTGAACGACCCAACGCTTGCGGGAACGGGAACGGGAACGCAACCGCTAACCCAACCCCAGCGCGAAGGCACGCCCAGGGACGGCGCGCAAGCGAAGCTGCACCCGGCCGTCTCGGTCGTCGTGCCGACTTGGCGCCGGCCAGCGCTGCTCGAGCGATGCTTGGAAGCACTCGTGCGGCAGACGCTGCCGCCCTTGCACTACGAAATCGTCGTCTGCGACGATGGTCCCGACGAAGCGACGCGCGCGCTGGTCGAGCGCATCGCCGATGCGCATCGTGCTCGCGGGTTGCACGTGCGCTACTTACCGATCACGGCCACGCAGGGGCCAGCCGGCGCGCGCAATGCCGGTTGGCGCGAAGCCCGCGGCGACATCATCGCGTTCACCGATGACGACACGATTCCCGATCAACGTTGGCTCGAAGCGGGTCTGAGGGCGGTCGCCGGCGAGGGGGCGTGCGCCGCATCCGGCACGATCGTGGTGCCCTTGCCTGAGCGGCCGACCGATTACGAAGCCGATGCAAGCGGGCTCGAACGCGCGGAATTCGCCACGGCAAACGTGTTCGTCAATCACAGCGCGCTGATTGCCGTGCACGGCTTCGACGAGCGCTTCACCTCAGCATGGCGCGAGGATTCCGATCTGCAGTTCTCCTTGCTTGATGCGGGCGGACGCATCGTCAAAGCGCAAGAGGCGATCGTCGTGCATCCCGTGCGGCCCGCACGTTGGGGCGTGAGCCTTTCGCAGCAACGCAAGAGCGCCTTCGAGGCACTGCTTTATCGCAAGCATCCCACGCTCTATCGCCAACGAATCGCGAGCACGCCACCGATCGACTACTACGCAACCGTCGCGGCGGTCTTGACCGCCATCGTCGCCGGCGCGATGCGCGCACCGGCGATCGCGACGATCGGCGCGCTCGTTTGGCTTGCGCTCACGCTACGGTTCTTCGCGCTGCGCATGCGCGGTCGAAGTCGAACGTGGAGCCACATCGCCGAAATGGCGGCGACTTCCGCATTGATTCCATTTCTCTCGATCTATTGGCGCCTGCGTGGCGCGTTCCGCTACCGAACATGGTTCCTCTGATGCGATTCCATCCCGACTCACCTAATTTCACGCCGCCTCGGCGCGTGGCGATCTTTCGTGCGCTACAGCTCGGCGACATGCTCTGCTCCGTGCCCGCGCTGCGCGCGCTACGCCGCGCATGGCCCGATACGAAGATCACGCTGATCGGCTTGCCGTGGGCCGCGCGATTCGTCGAGCGGTTCTCGTCGCTGATCGATGACCTCGCCGTATTCCCCGGCGCACGAGGCTTCCCGGAGCAGGAGGAAACCGACGCCGGCCTACCCCACTTTTATGCGGCCATGCGGGCACGCCGCTTCGATCTCGTGTTGCAGATGCACGGCAGCGGCGGCCCCGCCAACGACATCGTCAAGCGGTTCGGTGCTCAGGCTTGCGCCGGATTTCATCAGCCGCATGAAGCGCCCGAGCCGGGTTTCATCGCATGGCCAGATGAACTGCCCGAGCCGCGCCGCTATCTCGAGCTCGTCGAAGCGCTGGGCATCGACGCGACCGACGACACGCTATGGTTTCCGCTCTCGCTGCACGACCGCTGCGAGTACGAGGCGTTGGAGGCGCGCCACGGCATCGAGCCGGAGCGTTTGATCTTGCTGCATCCGGGCGCTCAATTGCCATCGCGGCGCTGGCCCGCCGCGCGTTTTGCCGAGGTGGCCGACGCGCTGTCCGCTCGCGGTTGGCAAATCGCGATTACCGGCACGTCTAACGAAGCGGCGATCACGGCCGCCGTGCTTGGAGCGATGGCGGCGCCGGCGCTGCATTTGACCGGATCGACGACGCTCGGTGGCCTTGCCGCACTCGTGGCGCGCGCACGCCTCGTCGTCTGCAATGACACGGGTATCTCGCACGTAGCCGCAGCGATGCGCACGCCGAGCACCGTCATCGCGTCGGGCAGCGACACGCAACGCTGGGCACCGCTCGATCACACGCGCCACCGCGTGCTGGCAGACTACCCCTCCTGCCGCCCCTGCGCGTTTCGCGATTGCCCGTTTGGTCACGCATGCGCACTTAATGTGAGCGTCTCGCGTGTCGTCGAAACGGCGTTGGAACAGCTTTCGCAACGCGCACGCGCGCATCCGGCAGGCGCCGGCGTATTGCACGCACGTGCCACTCGTCATCCGCGCCAGGAGCCCCGTCATGCGACGTAACCGGCGTCTTCGCGTGCTGACTTGGCACGTGCACGGCAACTACCTCTACTACTTAACCCAAGCGCCGCACGATTTTTTCCTGGTGACACGCCCCGGGTACCCGCCGGGATACGCGGGCCGAGGGGGTGTGCTTCCGTGGGGTCCCAACGTTCACGAAGTCGACGCGGCGATGGTGCCGCAATGCGAGTTCGACGTCGTGCTCTATCAGCATCGAGAGCATTGGGACCACGATCGGACGAGGGTGCTCTCCGACGCGCAACGCAAGCTGCCCACCATCTATCTCGAGCATGATCCGCCGCAGAACAATCCGTTTTCCGAGCGACACTGGGTTCAGGATCCGTCGACGCTTCTCGTTCACGTGACGCATTTCAACCGTTTGATGTGGGACTGCAATCGCACTCACACCCGTGTCATCGAGCACGGCGTGCTCGTCCCTGAAGGCGTGCGCTATACGGGCGAGCTCGAGCGCGGCATCGTCGTCATCAACAACCTCACGACGCGCGGCCGGCGCTTAGGCGCGGACGTCTATGCGTCGGTAGCCGGGCGCGTGCCGCTCGATCTCGTCGGCATGGACGCGCAGCAAGCCGGGGGGCTAGGTGAAATCGGCAATCTCGATCTCGCGGCGTTCACCGCGCGCTATCGATTCTTTTTCAACCCGATCCGCTGGACGAGCCTCGGCCTCGCGATCGTCGAGGCGATGACCATCGGCATGCCGATCATCGGGTTGGCCACCACGGAGTTGCCGACTGTCATCGTCAACGGCGAGAACGGGTATATCGCGACCGATGTCGATATGCTCGTCGACCAAATGCGCGCATTGCTCGCCGATCCGGCTGAAGCACGGCGCCTGGGCGAAGGCGCGCGCCGCACGGCACTCGAACGCTTCGGCATCGAGCGGTTCGTGCGCGACTGGGATAACCTGCTGCGCGAGGTGGCGCTATGAGGATGCCCGATGCGGTGGCCTTTTTTCCCATTGATTCACCTTGCGACAATCGGAGCTAGCATCGATGAGAGAACTCGATCGGAAGCGCATACTCGTGACGGGCGGTGCGGGCTTTCTCGGCTCGCATCTGTGCGAACGGCTCGTCGAGGCGGGCCACGATGTCGTGTGCGTCGACAACTTCTTCACGGGGACGCGCGATAACGTCGCGCACCTGCTCGGACGCAGCAACTTCGAGTTGATGCGGCACGACATCACGTTCCCGCTCTATATCGAAATCGACGAAATTTATAATCTCGCCTGCCCTGCCTCGCCGATTCATTACCAATACGACCCGGTGCGCACGACTAAAACGAGCGTTCATGGCGCCATCAACATGCTTGGCCTTGCGAAGCGTGTGCGCGCCAAGATCTTCCAGGCATCGACGAGCGAAGTGTACGGCGATGCCCGGATCCATCCGCAGAAGGAGGACTATTGGGGGCACGTGAATCCGATCGGCCCGCGCTCGTGCTACGACGAAGGCAAGCGTTGCGCGGAGACGCTGTTCGTCGACTATCGGCGTCAGTACGGCATGGAAGTGCGCATCGCTCGCATCTTCAACACGTACGGCCCACGCATGCATCCGGCCGACGGTCGCGTCGTCTCCAACTTCATGGTGCAGGCGCTCTCGGGTGAACCGCTCACTGTCTACGGCGACGGCGCGCAGACACGCTCGCTGTGTTATGTCGACGACCTTATCGATGCGTTCATTCGATTGATGGATGCGCCCGACGGAAGTTGCGACCCGGTCAATCTAGGCAATCCGCACGAGATCACGATGCTGGAGCTGGCCGAGCACGTGCGGCAAGCGACGCAATCGAATAGCGAGATCGTCTTTCGCCCGTTGCCGATCGACGACCCATGGCACCGTCAGCCCGATATTTCAAAGGCGCGTGCGCTGCTCGGGTGGACGCCGACGACGCCGCTCAACGAAGGATTGCGCGCGACGGCCGCGCACTTTCGCGCGCTGCTCGCCAGCCGGCCTCTGGCCGGCGGCACGCAGGCGGCAGACGTGACGCGAAAGTGAAGCGCAAAGTAACGTAACGCGCAAGCAGGCCGCGCGCACGGCTCAAGGTTCGAGCTTAACCTTGAGCCATCCCGGCTTCCACTTATCGAATCGGACAAGCAAGGGCAGGCCCCGGAATTCGGGCTTGACTTCAGGCGGCGACGAGGAGCCGGCGAATCTCGCCGGCTAATGCATCGATGGGCACGGGCTTGACGAAATGGGCGCCAAAACCGGCCCGTGCGGTCCGCTCCCGCATTGCCGGATCGCTATGCCCCGTCAGCGCGATGGCGGGCGGGGGTGCGCCGTCGTATGAGCGAGCCATGTCACGGATTCGTTCCAACACCTCGCAGCCGTCTTCGTCGCCGAGCGAGATGTCGCACACGACGACACCGGGCCAATCCGAGGGCGTCGTTTCGCGCAGGTGCCGCAACGCATCGTCACCCGACGCGGCAAGCGCTACTTGCGCGCCGTTGGCGACGAGCGCGGCCTCGAGCGCATCGCGTGCCTCCTCATCGTCGTCGATCGCAAGCACGTGGATGCCTTCGAGCCGCGTCGTCGGCGGCGCAAGCGGCGCTACCGCGCCATCGGCACCCACGACGGGCAGCAGCGGCAACGTCGCGACATAGGATACGTGTCCGTCGAACGCCATCGGCCGGAACGTCCCGCCCGCCGCGCCGAGGATGTGCTCGGCCTCGGCCGCCTGTTCGTCCGAAAGCGGCGCCGGCTCAGCGTGCGCCCCGACCACGGCCAGCCACGCCATGTTGGTATCGCGCTGCGCGCGCAGTTCGACGCGCGCACCGGGCGCCGCATGCGCGATTTCATTCGCGCACAGCATGGCCACCACGCGTTGAATCTGTTCCGTCTCACCCGTCACGGGCAGATCGGGATCCGACACGCGCAACCCAAAGTCGATGCCTTGTTTGGTGGCTTCCGTGGCGACGCGCGCGGCGATTTCCGCGGCGAGATCGCCCACGCGCATCGGCTGCGCCGCGAGTTTGCGTTGCGCGTGCTCGAGTTCGCCCTGCTCGCGCTGCAGCGCCCACATCCGTGCATATACGCCGCCCGGCCGCGCGAGCAGTGCGTCATGCTTACCCTGCTCGACGATGCGCCCATGCTCCATGACGAGAATAAGATCGGCATCGACGATCGTCGACAAGCGGTGCGCGATCACCACCGACGTGCGCCCCTCGGCCAGTCGTCGAAATTCGTTCTGGATCGCGCGCTCCGAGCGCGTATCGAGCGCTGACGTCGCCTCATCGAACACGATAATCGGCGGGTCTTTCAAAAATGCTCGCGCGATGGCGATCCGCTGCCGCTCGCCTCCCGACAGACGCAAGCCGCGCTCCCCGACGCGCGTGTCGTAGTGATCGGGCAAGCGCTCGATGAATTCGTCGAGCTGGGCGGCGCGCGCCGCGCGCACGACATCGGCACGGGTTGCATTGGGGTGGCCGTAAGCAATGTTGTAAGCAATCGTCTCGTTGAACAGCACAGTGTCTTGCGGCACGATGCCGATTGCCCGGCGCAACGAATGGCGCGTCACCTGCTGGATATCCTGGCCGTCTATCGTCACCCTGCCGCCCGTCGGCGCATAAAGACGAAACAGTAGCCGCACGAGCGTCGATTTGCCCGAGCCGCTGCCGCCGACGACGGCCAGCGTCCCGCCGGCCCGGGCGCGAAAGTCGACGTCGTGCAATATCTGCCGCGCCGGATCGTAGCCGAAATCGATACGGTCGAACGCGATCTCGCCGGTGGTCACGACCAATGGCATTGCGCCCGCCACGTCCCGGTCCTCGTCGGCTGTGGAATCGCCTTCCTCCAGACTGTCCGAGGCCAGCACGACGAACATGCGCTCCACGTTGACGAGCGCATCGTTCGTCTCGCGAAAGACGAAACCGAGCGTATTGAGCGGCATGCAGACTTGCACGATGTAGGCATTGACGAGCACAAGATCGCCGACGGTCATGCGCCCGGCGACGACATACTGCACGGCAAGCAGCATCATGACGCCAATGCCGAGGCAGACGATTGCGCTTTGTCCGAGATGAAGCGCCGTGAGCGCGCGCTGATTCGCCAATCGCGCGACGATCCACCGCGACAGCACCGTTCGATAGCGAGCGGTCTCGAGCTCTTCCGCCGCGAAATATTTGACCGTATCGTAGTTGAGCATGCTATCGACGAGCCGGCTATCCGAGGTGGCCTCCAACCGGTTGACCTCGCGTTGCACGAGCATGCGCCGGCGCGTAAAGATAACGGTGTAGACCGAATAACTCACCAATGTCGCGGCGATGATCCAAATGAAGGCCACCGTGAAATTGCTGGCGATGATGCCGATGACGGTGCCGATTTCGATGAATGCCGGCAAAATCGTGAACAACCCGACGCCGAGCAAATAGCCCACGCCATCGGTTCCTTTCTGCACGTCGCGGACGATCGAGCCCGTTTCGCGCTGGGAGTGATAGCGCGCACCGAGACGATGCAGGCGCGCGAACGTGCGCTCGGCGATCCCCGCGACCGTATGCTGCGTGACGGTACTGAAAACGACGTCACGAGCCTCGCCCAATGCGTCCCCAATGAAACGCAGCAGCGCATAAGCCAAGACAAGGAAGACCGGAAATAACGCCAATGCCGTGCGGTGCCCGAGGCCGTCGATGATCTCGCGCAGCGCAAGCGGTACGGAAACGCCGGCGAGCTTGGCCACGATCATCAACGCGCAAGCGACGAACGTTTGCTTGCGATAGCGCCACATCGCATGCCAGATGTCGGCTGCGATGCGCCCCTTGATCTTCGCCCGGTTACGCCGTCCGATTTCCTTCACCCCTGCCCTCGTTCGGCGTCGGCAACGAACGATTCATCGACACCGATCATGAGATTGCATTCGGTGAGATCCGTGCCGCCTTCGGGCATGTGCCGGCGCAGCGCATCCTCCGCATGGGCGCGCAACGCTTCCCGAGCGAGCAACCGCTTGGAACTAGGCAAAGCGCCGTAGCGGGCAAGCAGCTCCGGTTCTATGACCAAGCTGACGGCACAGCGCGAATCGAGAATGCTCAAGCCGCCGGCCGAGGCCACCCACGACACTTGAATGGTGACGATGCCTTGCGAACTCGTGACGTGCGTGATCGACGTCGACGAAGCCGGAAAACTCTCGAATAGGGCATGTTCGATTTCGGCAAGACTGTGTTGTACATCTAGCGAGGCGGTCATCGGCTCTCCTTCCGGGCAGTGGCACGCATGCCCATGCGCGCTGTACGCGCTCCAGCGTTCTTAGGACGCAATGCGCGTTCCAGGCTTGATATCCGTCATCGCGCGCTAGCGCGGCATGCTCGTTGCAGCTTGGAGGTGTGCGTGCGAAGTTGAGATTGGACGATTGGACGCGCATCACGCAATCTTTTTGAACGGAGGACCACGATGAAAACATCGACAAAGACGCTGCTAGCTTCCGCAATTTCCGCAGTCGCGCTCGCATGTGCTGGGGGTGCTTATGCACAGGGCGCAGGGGGCGGCGCGGGTGGCGCGGGTGGCGCTGGTGGGGCAGGCATGGGCGCCGCCGGGGCGGGCGGTACTGCAGGTGCCGGCGGCGGTATGCGCGGTGGGACCGGGGGCGCTCCGAGCGGCAACACGCTCGAGCAGCCGGGGATCCAACCTGGCATGGGCAACAGCAACAGCACGGGCGGTTACGGCAGCCCCGGATCGACCCAGGAGGGCGCGGGCCGCTCCACCATGTCGCCCGACGATATGAACAATCAGAACCCGTCTGACACCACTGGCGGCTACTCCCCGCAGCAGAAAAATCAGACCTATCGCGGGCAAGGACAGCAGTAGCCAGCGATGAGCCAGGCGCTCGTACTCGAGGGCGCGCGAGCCGGCGTTTTTGGCGCCGGCTCGGCAACTCGAATCCTTGCGCCGGAAAAACTTCGGAGACCTAACAACATGTGGCCCTAACGATAGGGTTCAGTCGCCGCGCGGCAGCCCCGAGTTGGCGACGACCCGAGCGATTTGCCGCTTTGCCGCCTCGTAGACGCACTGGGGCGTGAAACCGAATTTACCCTGCACATCGCGGATCGGCGCGGAGGCGCCGAACGTATGCATGGCGATCTTCTCTCCGGTTCGCCCGACATATCGATCCCATCCGAGGGTGGCCGCTTGTTCGACGGCGACGCGCGCATCGATCTCAGGCGGCAGGACCGCGTCTTTGTAGGCGTCGTCTTGCAGTTCGAAGATGTCCCACGACGGCATTGAGACGACGCGCGCCGCGATCCCTTCCTGCGACAATCGCTCGTAGGCTTGCATGCACACGTGCACCTCGCTGCCGGTGGCGAGCAACAGTACTTCAGGCGCCGCGCCGTCGGGCGCATCGGCCAACACGTATGCGCCGCGACGCACACCCTCGGCGCTCGCATAGCGCGCGCGATCGATCGTGGGCAGCGGTTGCCGGGACAACGCGAGCGCGGTTGGCCTGCGTGGGGCAGCCAGCGCCAAGCGCCATGCTTCGCGCACCTCGTTCGCATCCGCGGGACGCAAGACGGTCAGCCCGGGCACCGCGCGCAGCGAGGCCAATTGTTCGACGGGCTGATGAGTTGGCCCGTCCTCACCTAGTCCGATCGAATCGTGCGTAAAAACGAATACGACGGGAATCTCCATGAGCGCCGCCAGCCGAATGGGCGGCTTCATATAGTCGCTGAAAATCAGAAATGTCCCCGTATAGGGCCGCAAATTGGACAATGCCAAGCCGTTGGCGACGGCTCCCATCGCATGCTCGCGTACACCGAAGTGCAGGTTTCGGCCCTTCGGATCGTCCGCGGAAAAGCTGCCGGCGCCCTCGAACTTCAGCAGCGTCTTCGTCGAGGGCGCAAGATCGGCCGCACCGCCGAGAACCCAGGGCACGCGGGGCGCGATCGCGTTGAGCACTTCACCCGACGACGCACGCGTCGCCTCGCCTTTCGCATCGGGCTCGAACGTCGGCAAATCGCTATCCCAACCATCGGGCAGCGCATGCTGGCCGATCAACTCCAGTTCGCGTGCGAGATCCGGATAGCGTTGCGCATAGTCGTCGAATCGGCTCTGCCACGCCTCGCGCGCCTCGCCTCCGCGCGCACCCACGCCCTCAGCGAATCGTTCCGTCACCTGAGGCGGCACGTAGAACTGCTTGTCCTCGGGCCATCCATAGGCACGCTTCGCAAGCGCGACCTCTTCTTCGCCGAGCGCATCGCTATGCGCCTTTGACGTGCCCTGCTTGTGCGGCGCGCCCCATCCGATCACGCTCTTGACAACGATCAGCGTCGGCGCGCCGGTCATCCGCTTGGCATCATCCAGTGCGGCGTCGATGGCAGCCGTATCGTTGGCATCCTCCACCACGAGCGTGTGCCAGCCATAGCCTCGAAAGCGCGATTCCACGTCATCGCTGTAGGCCAGATCCGTGTTCCCCTCGATCGTTACCCGATTGCTGTCGTAAATCCACGTGAGATTCGACAAGCGCAGATGCCCGGCCAACGATGCAGCCTCATGCGAAACGCCTTCCATCAAATCGCCGTCTCCCGCGAGCGCATACACGCGATAGTCGAACAGCTCGCAATCGGCCTGGTTGTATCGCGCCGCGTACCAACGCGAGGCGATCGCCATTCCCACGCTGTTGCCTAAGCCCTGGCCCAAGGGGCCCGTCGTCGTCTCCACGCCCGTGGTCATGCGGTACTCCGGGTGGCCCGGCGTCTTACTATCGAGTTGACGAAAGTGGCGAATGTCGTCGAGCGATACCGCGGGCGATTGCGTGGGGTTGCCGTCGTCATCGACCGCTCTCACGCCAGCCAAATGCAGGACTGAATAAAGCAGCATCGAAGCGTGGCCAACCGACAGCACGAATCGGTCGCGATTGGGCCACAGCGGTTCGTTGGGATCGTAGCGAAGATGGTGCTGCCAAAGCTGATAAGCCACGGGCGCGAGCCCCATCGGCGCGCCAGCGTGGCCCGAATCGGCTTTCTGCACAGCATCCATCGCCAATGTGCGGATCGTGTCGATACAAAGCTTGTCGAGTGCGGGGTCTGAGCGCATTGCGAGGCATCCTAATTAGCAGTTGCGGTAGACGTCATGAATGCTTGTTGCCGAGCAACACCCGTACCCATTTAAATGAAGCGGCAAAGGCTGCACCGCCTCTTGCAGCTTTTACGGCGAGCACCTACAGCACTGCCGACAACAACACGAATGCACGTGCGGGTTGCGGTTCATGGAACGGTCGTTGCTGAAAGGATGGTGCTGTTCAACATCGACGAAGGAGGCATACATGGCCCAGCATCCGGCCCACTCCCAAGATCATCGCCATCCGGGACAACCGTCGCCCATCGCCGTGCAGAAGGCACTGGCAGGCGTCGACTATCCGACGACGCGCGAGCATCTAGCAGAAACGGCGCGGTCGCATCACGCGGACCGCGAGATCATGGATCTGCTCGACAAGCTGCCGGATAAAAACTACGACAGCCCCGCCGCCGTGTCCAAGGCGATCTCGCAAGTGCAGTAGCAACGAGCAGTCATGTACCACGAGACAGCCGGCGTCCCGCCGGACCCGATACGACCCTCATCAAAGGAGCATTCCATGAGCATCACACCCGACCCGCTCGGCAGCACTGGAGAAACCCGCATCGTCGGCAAGGGCAGTTCGACAGCTGAAGGTCCGGGCCCGTACGTCATGGCTGCGAGCACGCTGGACGGCGACAAGGTCATGAGTTCCGACGGCGAAGACGTCGGCAAGATCAAGGAGATCATGCTCGATGTCTACACCGGGCGCATCGCTTACGCCGTGATGTCGAGCGGCGGCTTTCTCGGTATCGGCGACAAACTGCTCGCCATCCCGTGGAACGCGCTGACGCTGGATACGGATCGCAAGTGCTTCTTGCTTTCGGTCGCGGCCGAAGCCGTCAAGAACGCGCCGGGCTTCGACAAGGATCACTGGCCCGCCATGGCCGACGTGGCCTGGGCGAGCGAACTGCATGAGTACTATGGCAGCTCGCCGTACTGGGATTCGAACATGGAGCGAGTGGAGACCACCGGCGTCGCATCGGGCACCGCTGCGACCCGCACGGATCATCATTAACCGCCCATGAGGCGCACTCGCGCGTCGCGATTCGACGCGCGGGCGTGCCATAAACAGCCGCGCCCGCCGCTGCGATCACGCGGCCGGCCGGCGCATTCGATTCGGCGCCCCCGAACAGCCCCCTCTCAACCTCCGCCGATTCCCTGCAGCACGCGCCCCGTCCCCCCACAGATCGTGCACGGCTGTCCTTCCACCATGCCGGTACCCCGGCACACGCGGCATGTGTCTTCGCCGACGCCCGGTGCGTCGGGTGGCGCTTCATCGCCGGGATTCTTGGGCTGTTGGTTTTCTTGCATGGATGTTGTCCTCTCCGTTAAGCGGCTGCGGCTTGCCCGCAACAGTCACCCGACGTGGTAGCAATTACCGGGCCGCCGCATCGTGGGTACCGTTCAACTCAGCATCGCGACAACCTCATGAATCTCAACGGCCGCAAATGTCTGTTCTGTTAAGCGGTCATTTAATGCGAAATTCCATGCTGCAACTTCTACCGCTCGATTGTGACAACCGAATTAAACACGCTCATTGTCGACATCCGAACATTTCCGAAAGTTAATTCGAAGCGGGATTCCGTTACGACCCTGTCAAAACAAACAGGGAAGTAGACAAATGGCGTCCTTCATATTGCGAACTGCCGAAGACGGTATTAGTATTGCGCCAACCCCGAATCAAAGCCTGGCCTCGACCAAGGTCACGTTTTCAGAAACAAAATTACCGAGTCGCTGCAGGGTGCGTGCCTGCAGCGGGTAATTCGTACCTTTCGCGGTTCACAATTAAAAATCGTTGAAATCGTTTTTAGCGTCATATGAATAATCATTCCGTACGACAGTTTGGTTTCGGTTGCACCTCGGAATTATTTCCGGCTTTACTCAGCGCTTTTCACGGACGAAGTAATCGATGCAATGGGCAACCGGGTGCAACCGGTTCCGCCTAATGTTTTGATCGACAAGATCAATCGACGAACTTTGTTCCCTTGGAGAGACGCATGCTGAGCCCCCACGAACTCGCCACATTAATGCTGGTCAAGAACGCCCCCGATCAGATCGGCGATCGCGCTGAGCTGTGCACGTTGCTCGAGCGCCATCTCATCGCGTTGGAACAGCCGGAGCAGACCTTCGGCTTGCCTCGTCCACGCATCACCGAAAACGGGAACTCGATTCTCGAAGCCTGTTCGCGCTTGCGGTAACCGCGCGAGCAAGTTGAGCACCAGGGTGCGGCCGTAGCGTCAGGCCGCGCCGTCGTATTTTTATTTTGTCGTCGTAAAGGAGAACCGAAGATGACTAGCAAAATTGCGCTTGTGACCGGCGGCATGGGTGGCATCGGCGAAGCGATCAGCATTAGGTTGCACGATGCCGGCTATGCCGTCGTCGTCACCTATTCGCCGAGCAACACGGGCGCCGACGACTGGCTCGCGCGGATGGAAACTTCGGGCCGTCAGTTCCGCGCTTATGCCGTCGACGTGGCCGATTACGAGTCGTGCGCGCGCTGCGCCGCGCAGATCAAAGCCGAAATCGGGCCCATCGACATCCTCGTCAACAACGCCGGCATCACGCGCGACGCGAGCTTCAAAAAACTCGATAAGGACGGATGGGACGCCGTGCTGCGCACGAATCTCGATTCCGTGTTCAACCTGACCAAGCATCTGTACGAGGACATGACCTCGCGCGGTTGGGGGCGCATCGTCAACATCTCGTCGGTCATCGGCAACAAAGGCGGCTTCGGACAGACGAACTACGCTGCCGCTAAGGCGGGCATGCACGGCTTCACGAAATCGCTCGCGCTCGAAGTGGCTCGCAAAGGCGTCACGGTCAACACCGTATCGCCGGGCTTTATCGGCACTCGCATGGTCACCGCGATTCCCGAGGAGATCATGAAGACGAAGATCCTGCCGGAAATCCCCGTCGGCCGTCTCGGCGAGCCCGAGGAAGTGGCCGCGCTCGTCGCCTACCTATGCTCGAACGAAGCGGGGTTCGTCACCGGCGCCAACATTTCGATCAACGGCGGCCAGCATCTGCAGTAACCGGTAAGCGCCCCGCCGGTTGCACCCATTCCAATAACGACGGCTGCGAGCGGTTCACCCCGCGACGCCTTGCCGACTTCGATCGCCATGCCTCTCGCTTCGCAGGCGGTCAGTCCTTCTCGCGCCGCGTGCGGAAACCTCGGTCCGCATGCGGCGTAATCATGTCGGCGTCCAAGCTCGGCATGGGGCTTGCGGCGCCAGCCGCGCGCCGATGCCTCGAGCCGCCACGCGGTGGCCGTTTCCCTCGGCAGCCATACCAACCACAACAGGATCCGCCCCATGCTCTTCGCCCTCGCGCGCTCAGCACTCATCGCCGCGTTGCTTTGCGCCAGCACGTGCTTTGCCGCCGGGACCACCACCACGGCTACACCTTCGCCCTTAGCGGCGGAAAGCGAACAAGCCGCATCGGGCGCGGCCGCATTGAGTCGGGACGCGCGGCCCTCGTCGGCCGTACCGCTGCCTCCATCCGAAAGCCTCGGCGATGTTTTCAAGGATGTGGAACTTGCCCATCTATTTCCCGACAGCAAAACCTTCGCCGACATGGTTCCGAAAGAAGCGCCGTCGCGTATCGCCGCTGCGTATCGAACGGCGCGCGGGCAGGCCGGCTTCGATATGCGCAAGTTCGTCGATGCGCACTTCGACATGCCGCCTCATCAAACTCGACCGTACGTCTCCGATCCGAAGCAGACGGTGGTTCAGCACATCGACACGCTATGGGACGTTTTGCGCCGCGACCCCGATCCCGTGGCAAGCCGGTGGTCGTCGTTGCTGCCGCTGCCCGCGCCGTACGTCGTGCCTGGTGGGCGGTTCGATGAGGTGTATTACTGGGACTCGTACTTCATCATGCTCGGCCTCGTAGCCAGCGGGCGGTTCGATCTAGCCGACGACGAGTTGAAGAACTTCGCGACGCTGATCGATCGCTATGGCCACATCCCGAACGGCAACCGCACCTACTACCTCAGCCGCTCGCAGCCTCCGTTCTTCTCTCAGATGGTGGGACTGCTCGCCGAACACGACGGCGAGAGCGTGTACCTGCAGTACCTGCCGGAGCTGAAGGCCGAGTACGACTATTGGATGGACGGCGCGGCGCCCCTTTCGCCGGGCCACGCCGTGCGGCACGCCGTGCGTCTGTCCGACGGCAGCGTATTGAATCGCTACTGGGACGAACGCGCCGCGCCACGTGACGAGTCGTATCGGGAAGACGTTCAAACCGTGCGCTCGATGCCACAGCGCGATGCCGGCGACGTATGGGGCAATTTGCGAGCAGGCGGGGAAACCGGCTGGGACTTCAGTTCACGTTGGTTCGAAGATGATCGTACGCTCGCGACCATCGACGTCACGTCGCTCGTTCCCGTCGATCTGAACTCGCTGATGTACGGCCTCGAGCGAACGCTTGCGAAAGCGTACCGCCTGCAGGGCGATGCCTCGCGGGCGGAGAACTTCGCCGCACGCGCCAGCGCGCGAGCCGAGGCCATCCGCCACTGGCTGTGGGATCCGCGCATCGGTGCGTTTGCCGATTACGATTTCGTCAATCGCACGCCGCGAGCTCGCCTGACGGCAGCGACGGTCTATCCGCTGTTTGCCGGCGTCGCGTCGCGCCAGCAAGCCACCACCGTGGCGCAATCGATCAAACGCGGCTTGCTGCAACCCGGCGGCCTGGCGACAACGCAAGCCAGCACGGGACAGCAATGGGACGAGCCGAACGGCTGGGCCCCACTGCAGTACCTTGCCGTAATAGGCTTGCAACGTTACGGCGAGACTGCGCTTGCTCATACGATCGCCACGCGGTGGATAAAGACCAACGTCGATTACTACGTGCGGACCGGCAAGCTCGTTGAGAAATACGACATCAGCCGCAACGCGGGGCACGTGCCGGCGGGCGGCGGGGAATATCCTCTGCAAGACGGCTTCGGCTGGACCAATGGGGTGCTGCGCCAGTTGTTGCTGATATATCCGCATGCCGTCGATGTCGAACACGCGGTCCCCGCCGCGTCGTTGCCCGAAGCGGCCGCGGCAAAGGACTAATCAACCACTAGTACCCGTCGCGCCCCCCGTGCGCTACGGCTCGATGTCTTCGTCCGATTCGCCCGCCCCATCGATGCGGTCGGGTTCGATGTCCGCATCCTCGATCAGCGTCGAGTCGCCATCGGCGGCGGCGCGCTCGCCGGTGCCCGCGCGGTCCGTATCGCTCGCGAGTTCTGCGTCGCCGGTTTCGAGCGCGTGCTCGTCCAACTCCGTGTCCCTGTCGAAGTCGTGCCGTTTCGCACCTGCGATGTCGCTACCGGTGTCGGACGAATCGCTCGGGCCCAGTGCCCCTGTTTCATGGCCGGTTGGGGCCGGATTGCCAGAAGACGGGACGTTGTCGGGATCTAGCGTGCTGCTCATGTCGCTCTCCTCATCGATCGAAATCCATATCCGTCCAAGCCCTCGGACGTGCTCGCAGACGATTGAGCAACGCACGCGCCTGCGGCACACGCCTACAGGCCGCGATGCGCCGCACATCGGCACGCCTTATGCGCGCCCGATAGGAAAAGCCCACGTTTTCGCAAGGAGGACCGTCATGAACGTCCATAGCGGCAAATCGCAGGACGAGCGCGTCGCCGCCCGCAACCGGCAAAAGCAGCGATCGCTCGAGCAGCCCGGCGGCGAGATGGCCGCCGAGGGAACCGAAGCCGACAAAACGCACAGCAGCGGCGAATTGTCCGAAGCCGGCAAGCGCGCCTGGCGCACAGGAACCGGAATGGACGGCGGTGGGAAAAGCGGCTGATCTCGGAACTTCCACCCGCTGCCTCGTTACGTCGCGGTACGGGCGTTGCTCGCGTAGTGCGTTGCGTGAGTGCCCCGTAGAACAACGCGCACCCTCTATCGAACCCGAAACAGGAGAAACGCCATGCGTACCCAAACCACACCATCGACGATGAGTTCGTCCCAAGGCGCCCGCATCGTCGGCGCGGGTAACGAAACGTCAGCCGGCCCAGGCCCCGACGTCATGGCCGCGAGCACGCTCGACGGCGACAAGATCATGAGTACCGACGGCGAGGAAGTCGGCAAAGTCAAAGACATCATGCTCGATGTACAAAGCGGGCGCATTGCCTATGTCGTCATGTCCTCCGGTGGCTTTCTCGGCATCGGCGACAAACTGCTAGCCATCCCTTGGAGCGCATTGACGCTCGATACGACGCGCAAGTGCTTCTTGCTGTCGCTGTCGTCCGAGCGAATCAAGAACGCGCCGGGGTTCGACAAGCAGCATTGGCCGTCCATGGCGGATGCCACCTGGGCCACATCCGTGCATCAGTTTTACGGACGCGAGCCGTATTGGCGCGGCCTCGGCGCGGACGATGAATACGAAGGCGGCTACGATGCCGCGCGCGACGACTTGGATCCGGACGCGCCGGAAGCGGGCGGCGTGAAGCTTTAGGGAATGTGACGGCGGCCCGCGCTGACTCGCCAGGCCGCCGTTTTATTGCCTTTTAGTCCTTTTAGTACCAGTACCGCTAAGCACCGCTCCCCGCTCAGGGCTTGGTCGACGACGCAGCCACCGGGTTGCTGGCTGCCGCGCCGTTGTGATGATGGCGGTGGTGTTTCCTGTGCTTGTGATGCATGTGCCCGGTGGTGTCGGAAGCCCCGTCTTCAGGCGCTGCAGTCGTCCCCGGCGGCGTCGCCGAAGCACCTGCCGCCCCCGCAGCGCCCTCGCTTCCGGGTGTCCCTGACATGCTCGGCGGGGTTCCGCCCGGGCCGTTCGAGTTTCCGCCTGAAGAATTTCCCCCGCCCGCCTGCTGCGCGAACGACGACGACACCCCAGCCAACGCCAACATAGCGGAGAGCGCCGATGCGAAAAGTGCCTGGCGCACAATGCGAATCTTCATTGAATCACCTCCTTTAGAGAAAACATAACGGCCGTGAGGCCTGGCACGCCGCTCGACATGCGCGGCGCATGAACTCAATGCGTTGCAACAGACATGCCATCGGGTCCGATCACCGGTGCAGCGTGTCGCGCATCTTCTGCACTTCCCTCGCTGCGACCGGCTGTGCTTCGTTGCCCCAGGCATTGCGGACGAATGTCAAAACGCGCGCCATCTCCGTGCTGTTCAGCTTGCCGGCGAACGACGGCATGCGCTCCGGCTTCGGCCCGCCGATCGTGTCGGGGCTTTTACTTCCGTCAATGAGCAGGCGAATCAGCGACGTCGCATGCGGCGCGACGACAGTTGGGTTGCCGGCCAGACGAGGATATTTGCCGGGCTCTCCTCTGCCATCCGCTTTATGACAACGCGCGCAAAACGCGTTGTAGATGCCGGCACCCGGATATTCGACGGACCCCGTGCGCAGCACGCTAACCGTTGCGTCGTTGCGGGCCGGGTCGGTATCGACGTGCCCGCTCTTCGCGCGCGGCGGCAGCGTCTTCAAAAACGCGGCGATCGCCTGACGATCGTCGTCGTTCATGTATTGCCCGCTGTCTTCGATGACTTCGACCATACTGCCGAATGCCGCGAGACCGCCGCCGTGGCCTTGCTTGAGAAACGCCGCAATGTCATCGGCCGATATACCTCCAAGCCCCGAATCAGGATCGCCGGTCAAGTTCGGTGCATACCAATGATCGTTCGTGCCGCCCGTCAAGTAGAGACGATCACCGTCGTTGAAGCCTCGCTCTTCATAGGCGGGCCCACGCGGCGTGTGACACGCGCCGCAGTGGCCGAGCCCCTGCACGATGTAGGCGCCGCGATTCCACTGCGCGCTGCGATCCGTGCGGGCGTCGTACCGTTCATGCGGAGCGAACAGTTCGTCCCACACCGCAAGTCCCCAGCGCATATTGAACGGGAACGGCAGCTTCGTTTCGGGGGTGCGCGACGGCACCGGCTTCACGCCGTGCATGAAGTAGGCGTAGAGCGCGTGCATGTCGTCGTCGCTAATCTTCGAGAACGAGGGAAACGGCATGGCCGGATACAAATACTTGCCGCCGGGCGCGATGCCATCGCGTACCGCGCGCTCGAAATCGTCATAGCTGTAACGGCCGATCCCGAACACCGGATCGGGAGTGATGTTGGTCGTCCAGATCGTGCCGAACGGCGAGCCCATCGGCAACCCGCCCGCGAACGGGGGCGAAGGCTTAGGCGGCTGGCCCGTCGGCGCATTCGTGTGGCATCCCGCGCAATCGCCGAGCTTGGCCAGATAGGCGCCCCGCGCGACGAGGGCCGAGTCGGCGGCCTCATCGGCGCGGCACATGGCAGGCATAGCGAAAGCGACTGCGACTGCGAACGCGAACGTGAACGTGAAAGCGCCGAGCGAACCCAGCGCGCCGAGTGCGTGGCGTTGCCGAAGCCGTCGAGTGCGCGAGCCGAACACCATATGCTCCTCTTATCGATTGCCGGGCGTCACGGGCACGCCGACACGAGCCCAGTGGCCACGTCGGTCGCCACGAGCGCGAACAGGAACAACCCGCTCGCCATCAATCCGACGCGGGCGACGAACGCCTCCCCTTCCACCTTCGCATCCGGCGATTCGGGCGCTTGCTGACGCTCGGCCCGCTTCAAGCGTCGCCAGTTGCGCCATGCGAGCGCGGTGCCGAGCACGCCGATGACAAGCATGGCGCCGCTCAGGCCCACCACGCCCCATCCGACGGCCGGGTCCAACGCAACGCGCAGTGGCGCATCGTGCGGGTAACACGTATGCGCCACGAGCGTTTCCCCCGCGCAGATCTGAAGCAGCCAGGCGGCGGGCGTGGCCAGTACGCCGATCGTCAATAACAGAACCGAAATGGGGCGCCCCTGCTCGGCGCGGTTCGCTTGCATTTTTAGGGCCTACCGCTAAAACCAATAAGGCGTGAGATAGAGCGTCGTAAAGATGAACAGCCACACGACATCAACGAAGTGCCAATACAAGCTGCCGATCGTCAGCGCGGCGTGGCGTCTTTCGTCGAAATAGCCGAGCGCGGTCCACCAACCCAGCAGCACCAGTACGACGATGCCCACGAGCACGTGCGCGAGGTGAAAACCCGTGATCGTGAAATAGAGCGACCCGTAGAGATTCGACGTCATCCCGTACGGATGATCGTGCCACTCATGCAGTTGAACGCCGACGAAGAGGATGCCTAGCACGACGGCCACCGCCATCGAAGCGGCCGCCCAACGCTTGCGCCGGCGTTTCACGAAGTGTTCGCACAGCCAAGCGAACAGGCTGCTCGTGACGAGGATCGCGGTGTTCACCGACGACAGGCCAAGCTTAGGCAACCCTTCCGGTGGCCAATGCGTTTTCTGCTGCACCGCGAGGTACAAGTACGAGAAGATCAGATATCCGAACAGCGAAGCTTCGGTGGCGATCAACATGAAGCAGCCGAGCAAGCCACTCGCGCGCTCGCCGGCGCTGCCCACGGGCAATGTGTTGGATGGCTGCAGCAGCACCGCTTGCGCATCCATGCTGTCAGCGTGCGCCGATCCGCCACCGAGCGCGCCGAGTGCTACATCGGGGGAGTGCGAACTGGGCGGCGTCGGCATCGATCAGGCCTCCTCTACCGGCGCGGGCTCGCGCTGGATCAACGCGCGCTGCGGCCACAGCCACACGGCAATGGACACGCCGCATGCCGCAAGCATGAACAAAGCCGCGCCCCACCATCGCATCGCCAGCGCCGCGAAGAACAGCGCGCCGAACACCGCCAACCAGAACGGAGCATACGAATCCTCGGGCATTTTCAGAATCACGTACGGTTTGCCGCTCAGCGCCGTCGTGCCCAACGCTTCTCGTCCTTGATCGAGCAAATAGCCTTCGTCGAGGTGCGATCGCGCTTCGACGGGCTTCTGCGCTTCCTCCTCCATCCGCGCCTCCCAAAGCGGATGACGGCTCGCCACAATCGGTAGGACTCCGAAGTTATACGGCGGCGGGGGCGAAGGCGTCGCCCATTCGAGCGACGGGGCATCCCACGGGTTGTTACCCGCGATCGGACCGTGTTTGCGGCTGTAGACGACATCGACCAGGAACACGAGGATGCCCAGCGCGAACATGAACGAGCCGATCGAGGACAGCATATTCACGGTGTTCCAGCCCATGTCGGGCGAATACGTGTAGATCCTGCGCGGCATGCCGAGCAATCCCGCGATGTGCATCGGGAAGAAACCGAGGTTAAAGCCGATGAACATGATCCAAAACGCGATCTTGCCCAGCCGCTCGCTCATCATCCGGCCCGTGAATTTCGGAAACCAAAAATAAATGCCGCCCACGACGGGGAACACATTGATGCCGATCAGCACGTAATGCAAATGCGCGACGATGAAATACGTATCGGTCAATTGCCAATCGAGGGGCACCGCTGCCGTCATCACCCCGGATACGCCGCCGATCACGAACAACATGACGAAGCCGGCGAAGAATAAGAACGGCGCCCGAAACACCGGCCGGCCAAGCCAGATCGTCGCGATCCACGCGAATGTCGCGACGGCGCTCGGAATCGAAATAATCATGCTGGCGGAGCCGAAGAATGCCAACGCCAGCGGCGGGATGCCGGTCGCGAACATATGGTGAATCCATACGACGAACCCGATCACCATCGTCGCCACCGTCGAGATCGCGACAGGGCCATAGCCGACGAGCGGCCGCCTGCAGAACACGGGCAACGCGTCGGATACGATACCCATTGCCGGCAAAACGACAACGTAGACCCAAGGGTGCGCAAACACCCAAAACAAATGCTGCCAAAGCAGCGCGCGCCCCCCGCCTCCCGTCACGTCGAAGAAGTGCGTGCCGATTCGGCGATCCAGCCACAGCATGAAGAACGCCAAACTCACGGACGGCACCGCGAACAGATTGCCGACCGAAATCGTCAGCGTGCCCCAAACGAGCACTGGAATACGATCGATCGACATGCCCGCTGCACGCATCCGCAACAGCGTCACGACGAAGTTCACCGCGCCGACCGTCGTCGACACGCCGAGCAGGATCATCCCGAGCGAGTAGACGTCGATGTTCGGCCCGGGATCGTAGGTGAGGCTCGAGAGCGGAACGTAGTTGAACCAGCCCGCGTCGGCCCCTTGGCCTAGCGGAAAACTCGCGTAAAGAAAAATGCCGGCGAACAGGAACACCCAATACGAAAACGCATTGAGCCGAGGAAACGCCATGTCGCGCGCGCCGAGTACGAGCGGCCACAGGTAATTGGAAAAGCCCGACAGTATCGGCAGCGCGTAAAGAAAAATCATCGTCACGCCGTGCATCGTGAAGAGCTGATCGTATTGCTCGGGCGTCAAGATGCCGGCGTCGGGACGCGCAAGTTGAATACGCATGATCAGCGCCTCGATGCCGCCGATCAGCAAAAAAATAAAGGCCGTCACGAGATAGCGCAGGCCGATCTTCTTATGATCGACGGTCGATAGCCAGCCGCGCCAACCGGGCTCCGTCTCCCATAGCTCGCGCAACTGTCGCTCGCCCTCTTCGTCGAGTGCGCCGCGTCGCAAAGGACGCTGCAAGCGCACAGTACCGGGCGGGTCGCCGGGCAATGCGGAAATGGGCATCTCTGACATCGTTCGTCGCTCACTGCAAGGTGGAGAGATAGGCCGAGAGCGCGGCCGCATCGGAGGCGGACAACGCGATCGACGGCATCAACGAATCGGGTTTGACGCGCTGCGCGTGCTGGATCCAATCGAGTTGATGCTCGGGGGTGTTCGTCATTTGCCCTGCTGCAATCGAGCGGCGCGAAGCCAGATGCGTGAGATCCGGCGCCTGCATGCCGGCCGCCGGCGTTCCGCGCACCGAATGGCATCCCGCGCAGCGATCACCGAAGACGTGCTGCCCCGCACGCGCATCGGGCGTCGTCACCGGCTGCGCGCCACGCCTCTGGGCATCGCGCCATGCATCGAATTCGGCCTGCGGCTGCGCGACCACTTCGAACGCCATGTGCGCATGCTGCGAGCCGCAGAACTGCGAGCATTGACCTCGATAGACGCCAGGCGCGTCAGCTTCGATCCATTGCTCGTTGGTCTGGCCCGGGATCATTTCCGTCTTGCCCGCCAACCGCGGAGCCCAAAACGTATGGATCACGTCGGCGCTGTTCAATTCGACGCGCACGGGAACGCCCACCGGGATGTGGATCTCGTTGGCAGTGACGAACGCGCGCGATGGATCGTCGGCGTCCGGATAATCGATCTTCCACCACCAATCGTATGACGTCACGCGAATCGTCAACGACGGCTCGTGCGACGGCGATGCCACCGATTCGAGCGTGACCATCGCGTAGACGAGCGCGCCGAACAGAGCGACCGACGATATGCCGGCGCCGATGACGATCCAGTTCATCCCGCCCTTGTCGGGAGGAAGATTGTCCTCGGCACCGGCCGCGCGCGGTTGCCGGCGCCTCACGAGTCCACCCACCAGCAGCACCGCGATGATGATCATCACCGCACACACGAGCGCGATCAGCGCCCAGCCGAGCCGATAAGCGGGCGCCGATGCCGGCCCGGCCGCGTGCAGCAGATATTGAAGCGGTGCGGCGCTCATCGTGCCCGGCACTCAGCCGGCGATGCCGGCGAGTCCGTTGTCGCTCTCCCCCGTAGGGTTCGCCCCGCCGCCTTTCCTTGGAGCTTGGCCGGGCGTATCGTCGCTGCCGCCGCCATCCTCGCTCGACCCGCCCTCGCCCGGCTTAGGCGAGCCTTTCGGCGAACTGTCAGGATCGATCCGCGTGGCGCCGCCGACGGCGGTCGGATCGCTGGCGGGAAACGTCTCTTCCACACCGTGATCGATACGCTCCTCTTGGTGCTTCTGTTCTGTCTTCCCCTTACCGCTTCCGTTCGACATGATGCCCTCCGCAACGCATGGAAACGAGCGAGGCGGCGCAAAGGCTATGCCAGCCCACTAGGCCTTCCCTACGGCTCGGACACATTGGGGGTATGCGGATGGCAAGGCGGCATAGCGTTTGCTGTGTCTTTGCCGAGCCGCCAGACGCGGCTGCTCCGCGCGGCTGCCTATGTGGCCGCCCTTTCCACACGTTGTATAACATTCATGCCGATGAGGTCCGAGACCGACCGTCCTTCGCACTATGCCGCGGCTTACGACACTGCGCCGATCACCGCCGTGCGCGCGCATGCCTACAAGATTCCCACCGACGCCCCCGAGGCCGATGGCACATTCGAATGGACGTCGACCACGCTCGTCGTGGTCGAGATCAAAGCCGGTGGGCGCACGGGGCTCGGATATACCTACACCGATGCCAGCGCGGTCGCGCTGATTCGCGACACGCTCACCGACGTGCTAATCGATGAACAGGCCAATCGCGCGACCGAACTCACGCATCGTCTGTGGCGCCGCGTGCGCAACATCGGCCGTTCAGGGTTATGCGCGAACGCGATTTCGGCTCTCGACTTCGCACTATGGGACCTCAACGCAAAGTTGCTCGGCGTCCCGCTCGTGCAACTCTTAGGCGGCGCGCTGCACGAGCGCGTGCAGATCTACGGCAGCGGCGGCTTCACAAGTTATGACGACGCACAACTGCGCGAACAACTTGCACATTGGGTGGATGTCGACGGGTGTAGCGCAGTGAAGATGAAGATCGGCACGGACCCAGGACGTGACCCGGCACGCGTGAAAGCTGCGCGAAAGGCGATCGGCGATGCGGCCTTATTCGTCGATGCCAACGGCGCGTTGACCGTCAACGGCGCACTGCAATGCGCGCAGCGATTCGCGGAATACGGCGTCGCATGGTTCGAGGAACCCGTTTCCTCGGACGATCTCCACGGTATGCGCCGGGTGCGCGATGCCGCGCCCGCGCTGATGGACATCGCCGCCGGAGAATACGCGTATAACGCCGACGATTTTCATCGCATGCTCGAGGCACAAGCGGTCGATGTGCTGCAGGCCGACGCCACGCGCTGCGGCGGCGTGACCGGGTTCATGCAGGCGGCGCAATTGTGCGACGCCTGGCACATACCGCTTTCCGCCCATTGCGCCCCTGCGCTGCATCGTCATTTGGCGGCAGCGGCACCCCGCCTGCGGCACATCGAGTGGTTCCACGATCACGTTCGGATCGAATCGATGCTATTCGACGGGGCGCCGAAACCGGATCACGGCACGATCGCACCGGATCTCTCGCGCCCCGGCTGCGGGCTCGAGTTCAAGCGAGCCGACGCCGAACCTTACGCCCTGTGAACGGAGAACAACGCCGATGAATCGCACGGCCAGCGGTATCGTCACGGCCTTGGGCGTCGTCGCGGGCGCGGCAGCGGCGTCGGCTTTATTGAAAGCCGCCGCTGCCCCGTCGCCGGTCAGCAAGCGTCGCGCGCTCACCGCCGGTGCATTGCGGCTGGCCGGCAAGGGTGCGCAAGTCGATGCGCACATTCATGCCGCACGCGCCTTTAATCGCAGCTCCGCGCTGCTCGCATGGTCCGCGCTCACGGATTCCGCGGTCGAGCACTATCGTGGCTCGTTCGAGAATCGCGCGATGTACACGCCGCTCGTCGTGGGCACGCTCTCGCTCTTGGCTGGGATTCATGGCGGGGCCGATCGCATCGGCAGCCGTCATCCTGTGCGCAACGCGATTTACCTGACCGCTGCCGGCGTCGGCATCGCAGGCACTGGCTTTCATCTGTACAACGTGACGAAACGTCCCGGCCGGTTCAGTTGGCACAACCTTTTTTACGGCGCACCGCTCGGGGCGCCGGCGGCGCTGCTGCTGTCCGGTGCACTCGGTGCGGTGGGCGAACGATTGCGCGATGAGCCTGCGCACGATCCGCGCTTGCTAGGCATGCCGGCAGGCCAAGCACTCGCGCTGCTCGCGGCGGCCGGCATGATCGGCACCGTCGGGGAGGTCGCGTTGCTTCATTTTCGCGGCTCCTTTCAGGATCGCGCGATGTATGCCCCCGTGACCCTGCCTCCGATCGCCGCGGCACTCCTTGCCCGCGCCGCGCTCGGGCCGGCGCGGCCGAACTGGTGGACGCGCGTATGGCTGCGCGCCACGGCCGCACTCGGCGCGATCGGCGTCGCCTTCCACATACGGGGCGTTGCGCGTCAGCAAGGCGGCTGGCGCAATTGGTCGCAAAACGTGTTGAACGGTCCGCCCATTCCGGCGCCGCCTAGCTTCACCGCCCTTGCGGCCGCCGGCCTCGCCGCCCTGCGCCTCAGAGATACCGAAAGATGAGCCAATCCGATCAATCCCGCTATCCCGGCTACGACGTGCTGCTCAAGCGCGATACGCCGTCGTGGGACGAGGTCACACGCGAAGTGATCGACGAGCGCCTTGCCACACGCAATTCGCCGCGCTTTTGCAACGACGCGCAATGGCGCGCGTTGAGCGCATTGTGCGCAGTGCTCGTGCCGCATTCATGCAAAGCGCCCTGCGCCGAACAGCACGGCAACGTTGGGCGGTGGTTCGATCCTGTCGTACCTGTCGCCGCACTCGTCGACGGCAAGCTCCTCAACGATGAGCGCGACGGTTATCGCGATGCTCGCATGCCCGTGCTTCGCGACGCTTGGCGCGTCGGCCTTGCCGCGATCGATGTAGAGAGCCGTCGCGCCCATGGCGCCGCTTTCGCCGATCTCGACGAAGCCAAGCAACGCGATCTCGTCAAACGCATGCAGAAGGGAGAACTAAAAGATCCCGCGTGGGAAGGCATGCCGTCGAACGTATTCTTCGAATTGCGCGCCATGCACGATATCGTCGCCGCCTATTTTTCGCATCCGCAATCGTGGAACGAGATCGGCTTCGGCGGTCCGGCGAATCCGCGCGGCTACGTACGCCTGCAAGCGAATCGCCGCGACCCGTGGGAGGGCGCCGAAGCAAAACCCGGGAACGAGGCGCAGGCGCGCAAGGAGAATCGCCGTGCGCGATGATGCCTTCCATACCCCGCGCGGCAGGAACGGGCGCGCCCCGGACGTCTTTAGCGTGGGCGGTTGGATACCGATGCGCGAATATCGCCAGGACGATCCCGTCGACTTCGCGATCGTGGGAACGGGTGCGGGTGGCGGCACGCTCGCTTGCCGCCTCGCCGAACAGGGGTTTCGCGTGGTGGCTTTCGATGCGGGCGCATGGTGGCGTCCGCTCGAGGAGTTCGCATCGGACGAGACGCATCAAGCGAAGCTTTATTGGACCGACGAGCGCATCTGCGACGGAGACCAACCGCTCAAGTTAGGCAGCAATAACAGCGGTAAGGCGGTGGGCGGCAGCACGGTGCACTTCGCGATGGTATCGCTGCGCTTTCGGCCCGAGTGGTTCAAATCGCGCAGCTTGCTTGGCTATGGCGCGGATTGGCCCATCGATTGGCGGGAGATGTGGCGCTACTACACGTACGTCGAAGACGCGCTGAAAATCTCTGGGCCAGTCAATTATCCTTGGGGTCCTCATCGGCCCCGTTACCCGTATCGCGCCCATGAGTTGAATGCGGCGGCGCTCGTGCTCGCGCGCGGCTGCGATGCGCTCGGCATTCCCTGGTCCCCTACACCGCTCGCCACCATTTCCGCGCCGCGCGGAAAAGCGCACCCTTGCGTCTATCGCGGGTTTTGCGTCTCCGGTTGCGCAACGAACGCGAAGCAAAGCGCGCTCGTCACTTGGATTCCGCGCGCGGTCAAAGCAGGGGCCGAGATTCGCGATTTGTCGATGGTCGGCCGAGTCGTGGTTGACGAACACGATCGCGCAACCGGCGTCGAATATTTTCGCGAAGGGCGTTGGCAATTTCAGCGGGCGCGCAACGTCGTCGTCGCAGGCTACGCGATCGAAACACCGAGGTTGCTGCTTATGTCGGCGAACTCGCGCTTTCCCGAAGGCCTCGCAAATCGATCGGGCCTCGTCGGCAAGAACTTAATGGTGCAGGCGAACCAAGCCGTGTGGGGTTTGATGGACGAAGAAATTCGCTGGTACAAAGCGCCGCCATCGCTGGCGATGACCGAACACTGGAACTACACCGACGAAGGCAAGGATTTTCACGGCGGCTATTGCTACATGAGCCAAGGCCCGCTGCCGAGCGCTTGGGCCGCCGTGCAGACAGGCCGTGGCTTATGGGGCGATGCGCTGCATGGCGAGATGGAAAAGTACAACCATCAAGCGGGATTGAAAATCGTCGGCGAATCGCTTCCGCAGGAGATGAACCGTGTGACGCTCGCCGATGAGAAGGATGCCTACGGCTTGCCCATTGCGCGCGTGACCTATTCGCCTTGCGACAACGACAAACGTCTGGTCAAGCACGCGCTCGATTTTATGAGCACGGCATTGGAAGCGGCCGGCGCCAAGGACGTGTGGCGGCAGGAAGACGATACCTGTCATCTAAACGGCACCGCACGCATGGGCGACGACCCGGCAAAGAGCGTCGTCAACGCCGATTGCCGCAGTTGGGACATCCCGAACCTTTGGATCTGCGACGGCTCGGTATTTCCGACGGTGGGTGGGGTCAACCCCTCATTAACGATTCAAGCGATCGCTTGCCGTACCGCGGACCGCATCGCGGCGCTACGCGCACGCGGTGAACTGTGATTTGACCGGCTCACTGTTGCGACATCCCGGCCCCGTCGCCTCCGGCATGTTCGTTGCTTATTTGAAGCAATGCAATAGTGCAATCAATCGGAGGTCAGCGATGGCAGAGAACGCGCAGAACAATCCGACCCAGGCTCAGCAAAACGAAATCGCGGCGATGAGCCCGGCGAAGACGCCTGCCGCCGGCGGTCAAATGCCCGATGCTAAGACGCAAGGGGAGGAGTTTCACAAAGCGAAGCATGCGACGGCGACCAGTTGGGTGGGCGCGAAAGAGCCGGCCCCGCTGCCGACGATCGAACATCGCACGGACGATGCGCAGTGCGACGACCCGATTAAGCGCGCGAACGCGCGAACGGTTTCTGTCGACAATGCGGCGATGGCGGCGTCGGACGACACCGTCGACACCGACGGTAAGGGTCTCGAAGCGAGACGCGATGCGTCGATGTGGCAAGACAACGTCATCAATTCGAACGCGACGCTCGACAATAATGTCCCCGTCCCACCGGAGGGGCTCGTCGATCTAGATAGCCGGCCTGGAGGCAACGTCCCCATCATCGCCACGCGAGAGGGATGGCGGGTGGCCTATCACGGCTTGGTGGACATCAAGGAGCGCAATGGATCGCGCGCCGAGCAAGTGTTTTCACTCGAGCGGACCGCAAAGGGGTACACGCACGGCTGAACGGGCCGCGGGGCGTGACGTGCGGGGCGTCGCGCTGGCGGTCCTGCCGCTCAAGCGGCAGCGAGCAGATCGAACTCGGTGTGGATTTTATCGTAGGGCACGTGGAGCTTGCCGGTGGATGTCCGTTCGATAAGCCCCCACTCCAGCAGCACCGCGGCGTCTTCATGCACGCGCTTAACATCCCGGCCGAGGCTGCGGGCGAGCGCTCGCAAGCTGACCTCTCCGAGCGCCTGCAACCGCTCGATCAACTCCCAGCGCTTAGGCGTCAACACGACAAATAACGCCTTTGGCGACTCGAACTCGAATGTATCGGTGTCCGATTTTCCTTGCTTCCAGGCCTTGACGAACTGCTCGCCCATCTCAGCGAGTGCGGTTGCCGTATTCCGGCGGATACGAATGGTGGCGGTTTTCATGGGGACCTCCTGCGCGTGACTTCCGCGACGAACTCTTTTATGAGATCTTCCGGGCCGGTAAAGCGATACGGCTCTTCTCTGCCGTCGATATGCCGATGATCGCCTTTCGGGCGCTCATTGTCGTATCCGACGACGCGTTCACCGGCATAACCGTAGAACAGCCGATATTTATAACGGTGGCGGCTACCGTCAACGGGTTTCGGGACCTCCCAAATGACCATTTCGAGGATCGCGCCGTCATCGAATGCCATCCGGTTCCGGTGGATCAATCGTGCCTTCATGTTGGCGAATATGCCAACAAAACGGCCCGTTGTCAATCACGCCAACACCTCACTCCTGCCCATACCCGTGATGTTCGCTGGCTTTGCCGCGAAACACCCAATACGACCACACGACATAAATCAGCAAAATCGGCAGCACGAACGCCGTCCCGATCATCAAGAACTCGTGCGACACTGGTGCCGCCGCGGCTTGCCATAGCGTAACCGAGGGCGGCGCGATCATTGGCCACAGGCTGATGACGAGCCCTGAGAACGACAAAAAGAACAAGCCCACCGAGCAAACGAACGGCAAGACCTCGCGTTCTCGATCCGCGCCGCGCACCAGCAAGCCCGCGAGCAGCAGCGTCACTAACGGCACCGGAGCGAAGAACGCCAGATTGGGCCAGGTGAACCAGCGCTCGGCGATGCGCGGACTAAACAGCGGCGTGATGATACTCACGGCGCCGATGAAAACGAAGACGAGCACCATCACGCGCTGCGCGACATATCTCGCCCAAATTTGAAGACGGCCCTGCGTCTTCATGATGAGCCAGGTTGCGCCTTGCAGCGCATACCCTGCAATGAGTCCGAAGCCTGTAAAAATCGGAAATGGCCGCACCCAGTCCCAGCTCGTCCCGACGAACCTCCCGCCCGCTTCGTCGAATCCCTGAACGAACATGCCGAGAATGACACCCTGAGCGAAGCTCGCTAACACCGACCCGCAAGCGAACGCGATGTTCCACACACGCCGGTTCGCCCCTGGCACGCCTCTGAACTCAAACGCCACACCGCGGAAGATAAGCCCGAGCAGCATCAGCAACATCGGAAAGTAGACCGCAGGAATGATGATCGCGAACGCGCCGGGAAACACCGCCAACAGCCCCCCGCCGCCCAATACGAGCCAAGTCTCGTTGAAGTCCCATACGGGCGACACCGACGCCATCATCACATCGCGATCCCGCTCGTTTTTGCGAAACAGAAAGAGAATGCCGACGCCTAAATCGAAGCCATCCAACAGGATGTACATCAGCACGGCGAAGCCGAGAATCGCCGCCCAGAGCGGCACCAAATCAAGTTGAGTCATCGTCGCCTCGCTTCACACCGGGAAATATGGGCGGCCTCGATTCGTCATGACCGGTATGCCGCACGGCCGACAAAGGCCGCGCCGCGCGCCGATCGATTTTCGCCGGCGCCGGTTCGCGCGCATCGGGGCCGAGCCGCAGCAGCCGAGCGATCAGAACGGCGCCGGAACCAAAGATGAACAGGTAGCTGAGCACATACAACGCGAGCGACAGTGATACGTCCGCGCTCGTCAGCGACGGCGTGACCGAATCGGCCGTCCGCATCAATCCATAGACCGTCCATGGCTGACGGCCAGCCTCGGTCGTCGTCCAGCCCGCGATCACCGCAATGAAGCCTATTGGGCTAGCCACGCGACACACCGCCAACCATCGTCGGCTTGCGTAAAGCCTTCGCGTTGGCCACAGCACGAGCCCACATATCACGACGATGAGCATCAACAACGCAACGCCGACCATGATGTGAAAGGCGAAGAATACGATCGGCACATTCGGTCGATCCTCGCGGGGCCAATCCTTCAAGCCATGAACGAGCCCATTGGGATCATGCGTCAAATAGATGCTGCCTAGCACCGGGATCGAGATCTCGAAGTGATTGCGCTCCTCGTTATCATCGGGAATCGAAAATAAATTCGCCGGGACGCGCCGCCCGGTATCCCAAAGGCCTTCCATCGCGGCGAGCTTCGCCGGCTGATATTCGAGCGTGTTGCGTCCGTGCAGATCGCCGATCGCGATCTGCACCGGCACCATGGCAGCGAGGAACCACAAACCCATCTTGACCATCACGCGCGCCTCCTCGTGCGCACGCCCCTTAAGCAGGTAATGCGCGCCCACGCCGAGCACGACGAACGCCGTCGTCACGAGAAATGCGGTGACGGTATGCGCCAGCCGATAGGGAAACGATGGATTGAAAATGATCGCGAGCATGCTTTGCGGCACGAACTTGCCGTCCACGATCTGATAGCCGCGCGGCGTCTGCATCCAACTGTTGACGGCGAGAATCCAGAACGACGACATGAGCGTACCGAGGGCCACGAACATCGCCGACAGCACATGCACCCATTGCGGGACGAGCTTCCTGCCGAATAGCAGCACGCCAAGAAACGCCGATTCGAGAAAGAATGCGGTCAGCACTTCGTAAGCCATCAGACCACCGATCGCACTCGACGTGGCTGCAACGAACCGGCTCCAGTTCGTGCCGAATTGAAACGGCATGACGATGCCCGATACGACGCCCATCCCGAACGACACCGCAAAAATGCGGATCCAAAACGACGAAAGCCGCCGGTAGACGTCGCGGCCCGTGACCCACCACAGAAACTCGAGCGTGGCGATGTAACAAGACAGGCCGACCGTGAACGCCGGCAACAAAATATGCAGCGCGATGACCCATGCGAACTGCACGCGAGACAGCAATAAGGCGCTCATGAAGGCGGTATCGAACAATGAGGAAGGGCGCGGCGCGTGGGTACGGCTCGCCGAGCCGCCCGCAAAGCCGCCAATCGCCCTATCAAGGAGCAAAGCGAGTGCCGCAGCGCCATACAAGGGAGGACGGCTCCCCGGCACGGCTTATGCGCGCTCGCCAGCAGCGCGAGAGCGCGACCGAACCAGACCATCCCGTGGATCTCTGGCGCCCTGTCCAGGGCGCGCATCGATTGCGCGGCTCGTTCAGCGGCGAGGCAA
>CAYRLJ010000002.1:56869-101906 GCA_964425025.1 uncultured Burkholderia sp.
GCAAGTCATTGCGCTCATTGCGCGAACGGCGGCACGACACTAATGTTCACCCTATCGCGGCCGTCTTCGTAACTCACAGTAAGAGGACTGATTACGAATCCTTTGGATAAGTAGCCTCCATCGACCGAGAAACTAAAACTGCCGTTCGCCGCATCGACATGGTCCGGTCCGCTGAGGAGTCCTCCGTAGCCGACGGCGCACCGCCCCGTCACACCGCCGTCAGTCTTCGTGTCGACCACAGTGCCGGAAACAGGCGCAGAAGATTGATCATCGATCGATGGCGGGTAATCGGTAATCGTGACCTTGTATCGCGGCGGCGGCGGCGGTGGCGGCGGCACGACAAACTCGAAGCCCTGCGTCTCGGGTTCGACCTCGGGATGATCGACGAGGGATGCCACTAAGGTGACCGATTCGGCCTCGCTATCCGTAAAGTACGCATCAGCGATGTCCTGGCCGCTCTCGCTGTGGGTCTGCACCTTGAGCAGGGTCGGCGTGGAACCGGGTTGAACGTCAGGCTGCTTAATATCGAATGCGGCCGCCGACCCGCTTTCGAATTCGAATTGCACAATCTGCGCCGTCTGCAGCGCGCCACCGTTCTCGGTAACGACCGCTCGACCTTGGTTCTTGGCCTTTCCGTCCGCCGGTTCGCCATGAGGCGTGCACGATGCCAAGCCAAGGCCGAAGGTCGGTTGCACCGAGGTAAACGTAAAGTCTTGCGTTTGGGGCGTCAGGTCCGAATATGCGGGGAGCGAGGCTTCGAGTGTGACCGTTTCGGCCTTGGCGTCATCGAAATAAGCGTCGGCGATGTCGCAATGGCTCTGGTCATCGAAATGCGTCTCAACGTAGAGGACAGTGCTCGTAGAATTCAGCGGCTGCACATAGGGCTGGCTCGTATCGAAGCTCGCAGCGCCGTTCTTGAAGACGAATTTGACGATCTGTGCTTCCGTGAGGCGGCCGCCGTTTTCCGTCACGACGACACGTCCTATATTCTCGGCCTTGCCATCCGCCGCCTCGCCTTGAGGCGTGCGCGAGCTCAACGTGAAGGCATAGTTCTTCGGTGCAACGGTGCCCGTGAACGTATACGGCACGGGATCGCTTTGAATGTTCGGATCGCTCGTTAGCCATGCGACTATCTCGCCCGATTCCGCCGTCGTGTCGGTGAATGTTACGTCCGAGCGGCCCATGGGATCCGTCGCCGGGCCAACGATCTTCGTCGATCCGTTACTGAAGGTCGCGCTCCCGGTGGAGATCTCGAACGTGATCGACGCGTCGGGCAGCAAGAATCCGCCGCGCGAATATTTTGCTTCGACCTTGTTCGCACTCTTGCCGTCTGCGGCAGCTCTGTCGATCGGAAGGGTGAGCGAAAGCGGAGCGGCCGATCCATCGTCGGCTTCGGCGGGCTGCAGCACTGTGGACACCTCTTTCTTCTGTGTCATGGAAGGCCCCATGAGTTGACCATGTTCGTCATTGACGGAAAGCCATTACGATGCGGACGGGAACGTAATGAATTGCACGGGATACGGGAATTGAATGGCCCCCTGCTGCCCCGGCACCGACAAACTGACGTTTACGCTCTCTGCGCATGAGTCGACAATCTCGGCGAGTCCGCTGCCGTCGCTGAACAAGCGGACGGTGCGCTTATGAGGGGTATCCGGATCGGCGCCCACGATCGCCGCTTGGCTCTGCGCGTCGAGAATAGTGACCGTCACGCCTTGCGAAACGAACTGAGGCAAAACTTGGAAATAGATGGAACAGGCGGTGACCCCATCGCTCGGCACGGCGCTCGTGTAGTTGTATCCGATGATGCCCGTCGTACCTCCGTCCGTGTACTTGCCGAACGTCGCGTTCAGGGTGGGCGGCTGGCCCGGAAGCGTTTCAGCGTACGCCACGATGCTAATCAAGCTCTGATCGCTCGACGACACGCTGAAGTGGGCAAGACCGTCCTGATGCAGTTGCGTTCGATAAGTCGTCGGATCTTCACTCCCGGCCTCGGCGATGACCGCACCCGACGAAACCGAAATCGTGACCGCGAGCCCTGGCGCGCCGAAGACAGCCCCGTGGTTGCACGGGTGAAGGTTGGAGAGTTGGCTGGACGTGTTCACCGCGCCCTGAGTGCAAGTCAATTCCAGGGCCGTGATGTCTACCCACGAAATCTCGACCTCGGTGTCCAGCGAAACTTCCATCGACTTCGTGTTTCGCGAAACATGAATCGCACCGTCGCGCAGCACTTCGTAATACGCCACGCCGCTGCCGAGGTCGCCGAGCGGCTGGATACTACTCAACGGGATGGTGTCTGCAATGTACCCGTTGGCGACATCGCGCTCTTGCACCAGGAGTGGGTGGTCCGACACGTAGGCCGCGTTAGGATCTTCTTGACCCGTTTCATCGAAGCCTCGCCAATGAAACACGACTTGATCGCCCTGCTGCAACGCGTATTGCGTCCGAACCGGCGTGCCGTTTTGCTGCAAAATTTTCGTGTAGAGCAACACGCCGTTGGTAGCGTCGGGAAACACCGGGCCGGGATAACTGCTCGCCGTGGAACCTTTGATGACGACGGGCGTCGGGAGCGATGACGCCGTCGAATCGACGACATTGATTCTGGTGTAGGTCGCGAGATAATTCCCATTCGGAATTTTTCCCGGATCGAACTGCGCATCCCAAGACGGGTCAGATAAATTACTCCTATCGATATAAACGACGTTATCTGATGGCGTATCGTTCAGATATCCTCGCAAACGATCCCCGATACTTGGGTGCCACCCACTGTCTTGAAAATTTGGAATCTGCACGACGATGTTCTGACCGGGCGAAAGCGTCTTGATCTGAATGACCCATTGCCCGTTTTCTTCGACAGCTTCCGGAAGGTTGGGCGGATCCAATTGGATCGTCTTTCTACCGGCCAGCCGCTTCGTGTCGTTGTTCTTCATGCAATATTCGCCCGCCGCTATGCCGAGTCATTCGCGGTTGCGCTGAACCGCATCGCGAATGGGCCAAGTTGATCCGTCCCCGGTGCGTTCGGAAGCCCGAGCGTGAATGAGACCAATTCCGCAACGGTATCGACAAGAAGAATCGTGGCGCTGCCATCGCTTTGCAGCTTGACATCGCACCAATCAGGATGCGCTGGCGGGGCGCCGACGATACTCGCGGAACACTTAGTACCGGGTAACTCGCCGCTAACGGTGACCCGGACGAAGCCCAAGTCTTGGCTGTCAGCTTTCACATAGATGCAACAGGGCGTGAGGCCATCGGCGACTGCGCCGGTCGTATAGGCATAGCCGATAAAGTGCTCGTCGGGGTCGTTCTGCGGGTTGGCGTCCCAATAGTCCCGGAACGTTGCCGATAGCGTTGCAGGGTGAGCGGGATCATCCTGGTCCGCTACGTCGCCCTCGATGGAAAGCAGATTCGAAGCATACGCATGCGCCGACGGCGGTCTTGTCCCTCTGATCAAAAACCACGTCACCCCGCGCCGGTTGAGAATGGGAGTGTAAGGGCCCGTGCCGTAAGAGACGCCATCGCCGTCGTGGAGGATGCTAGGAAGCTGGCTGGTGTCGCTTGGGTCGCTCGCCCCAACAATTTCTCCGCCAGCGCCAACGTTGCAAATCACGATGTGCCCTGGGGCGCCATAGACCGTGACCCAGTTGCACGGCTTGAAGGAAGTGCCTTCGGCATAGTAGTAAGCTGCCTGCGCCGTAACGATCGCTTGCACAGGCACGGCGTCGTGTTCCCCGGTTTCACGCTTCATGCCATCCATTCGTGCGCTCTCCCCGATTTAACTTGCTTGCCGCTGACTGCCGTGACGTTCCGCAGGCACGTGCCCGCGGAACCTGCAATGTATAAAGTAAATCTTCAGGCCGCCGTATAACTCTGATTCACCGTGTCCAACATAACGGTAAGCAGAGTCGAAGTCTGGGCCTGTTCACCTTCTCGGTACACGGTATACACAATGCAGCATTGTCCCATTGTCTGAGGGTAGTCTTTTTGACGATCCCAGCCTTGGAACGGTGCCGCGGGAAAATGCAGCAATACGTATCCCTTCAGCACATCATCGTCGGTAAGCGGCGGTAGAACGTTCGCTGTTACCGAAACCGGAACCCTTACAGCGTCGCTGTTGGGTTTGTAGCCCGTCAAGATAGCCGTCGCGGTAATGACGTCATTTGCCGCTCCAATATACGACTGATCCTTTGGCTTAAGGTCAACGCGTATCGACACCGCGCCCGCCGCAAGAGTATGGGGATTGATGAACCTCGCGCCGGGGTACAACGTTGGCGCGTCGAGATCCCCTCCAGTCAGTTCTATATTATCCCCCTTTCCATAAAACCCTTTCGCATTGCTTGCCAGGGGTATTCCATTATCTTGACCAACCACAAATAAAATCTCATTCTGAGTCGGATTTTTATTATTTTTTCCGTTCGGCATTAAATCGCTAAAGGCGAGGCTTGCAAGAAACCGGCATTCCACCCCAAGACCATGTTTTGCATAGTGATATGGCCCTCCAACGATCGCGTTGTTGAGGACCAGAAAGACATCTTCCGTTTTGGACCAATTACTAGGTTGAGGAATATTGACGCTTACATTGGGAGGAGAGATGAGTTGCGAGAAGTCCAAGGAGAAGGTATCGCCAATTTCCTCCGTCAACGGATCTTCAATCCCTGGGTACGTGCCGGAATAATCGTTGGAATCGATATTCATCACGAGGAATGGCCTCGGGTATTCGTATGTCACCTTGAAGTCGTAACGTGCCTCGACACTCTGTGCTATCGGTCCCGCACTCGCCTTGGCTACGAGGTAGAGACTGGCGACCCCATTCGCATCGGTTGTCATGCGAATGAAACTCCCCCCGTTGGTGTCGCCGTCGACTATGACTGCCGTGTTCGTCGGCACCCGGTCCGCCCAGGTCGCCGTGCCCGAGGTGTATGGATTCACCAAGCCCTGGTCGTCGGCAGCGAAAAGTGCGAGCGAGACACTGCGCCCTTCATGCCACTCGACGACATAGCCAGGAACCGGGGTAGCGCCGTCCTTGACGGTGCATGTGAAGCTCGTGGTGTATTGGGCGGCGGCGGGCGTAAGTTGATCCCCATCAGCCGGCTTCGGTTGTTGGAGCAGCGTCGTGGTCGGGCCGGAGCAGACGATGATGGGGTCGTTGGTCGCGAGCGTGTAAGTGACAGTCTGCGCCGCGATCGGTTTGGGGCCAGTCCACGCGGTTCCCGCAACTGCATTCACCACTATGGTGTTCGTCGTGTCGGTGTAATCATGGCGAATACAAAGTCTCGCTGTCCCCGTCGTGTTATGGCTGGAAGGATCGATCACAATCGGCACATTTGTCACGTCCACGTTGCTGTCGTCCGGAAGGCCCACGAAGTAAAGGCTTTTATTGGCACCCCCGTCGAAATTGATCGTAGCGCCATCCGGAATCGTGCCGGTGGTCATCACGACCTTCGCTTCGATATACAGGGCCTGATTGGGATAGACTTTTGTCGATGCGTCCGGGCCAATTGTAATGGTTCCGACCAGGCCCTTTTCTCGTTGACTGTGCGACATGACGACTACCCTCCCAGGTTGAAAGAGATCTGCTTTGGACAATGAGCTGGCGAATGTCAGCTTGAACACCTTCGCTGTCGCCATTACCCTTTCTCGCGGCGCGCAGTGGCTTGAATATTCTCATATACGAATCCGGTGTCAACGCAAAAATCGATAACCCTCCGAAGCGATCTTGATTGACGGGACTTTTTACCACCTTTTGGAATATATCGAAAAATCAAACAATTGGCGCTGCCATAGCCACGGCAAGCCCATCCCGCAACGAAACAATCTTGTTAAGATCAAAAAAATTTGCTTCCTAACCGAACGTTAAAGCGCATCGATTCTCAGAATGTGAGCCCCCCCCCGAACCCCGGCACTAGATGTGTATTGTTCGCTCCAGACGATTCTTGCCGGATCGATACACCGATTGGAGATATTTGTTAAACGAGAATCGGCCCCCGCGTAAATTCTCAAAATTTGAATAAAACGCGCCGCCACCTTCATTAATCATCGAGACGAAATAAAGACCATGAAAATTCGACGACAAATGGATTCTCGCAAAGCGATGCTACCCGGCCCGGCGGAGCGAAGCGGCTGCAGCGGCGTCGCCTATCAGGGACCGTCTGCCCGGTGGAAAACGACCGGCGAGCGCGACAACGCAGCGCCGGAAAGCTCGCCGAAACGTCGCATGCGCGCTTCGGTCGCCCTGCTCTCCATGGCGGGCGTCATCACGGCGGCTGGGATGTCACCTTGTGTCGCGCAGGTCATCAACGTTGGAGACGGCGCGGGCGGGTCTGCTGCTTCCGGCAACGGCGGTAGCGGCGGCAGCAACAATGGCGGGGGCGCCGGCGGGAGCGTCGGATCGAATGCCGGCCTCGCGGGCACGCTTGCGCACGGTGGCGCCGGCGCGGGGGCGACGTCGTGCGACAGTGCGCCCTACGGCCCAGGCTGCGGTGGCCACACCGCGGTAGTCGATTCGCAGCCCACCGGCTCAGTGACAGGGGAAACCGGCGTCAGTGGAGGAGCCGGCGTCGCGGGTGGGGGGGGCGGTGCGGGCGTAGTCATCACGTCGGGCAACTGGGTTCTAGGCCCGCCGGGCAGCACCGTGGTGCGCGGCGGCCCTGGCGGCGTGAGCGCTTCGGCAGGCGCCGGCGGCGGTGGCACGGGGCTGGTGTTCACCGGAGGCACGCTGATCGACGATGGAAACCATATATATGGCGGCCCAGGCGGCGCGGGCACATCGACGACCGCCGGCGGCGGCGGGGGCGTCGGCGTGTTCTTTCAGGGCAAGACATTCACTTTCAACGCGGAACACTCCTACATCATCGAAGGCGGCCCCGGCGGGCAGTCTGGCGGCAGCGGCGGCGCCGCCGTGGTAATCAGCAGCGACGGTGCGACTATCACCAACATCAGCGACGCCAATGGAACCGGCTTCAATGGCGGCGCCGGCGCCGCTGGAACGGGAAACATCCCCGACGGCAGCGGCGGCGACGGCATCGACATCTACGGCAGCGGCAACACGCTCATCAACCGTGGCTTCATCAATCCCGGCAATTCGGCTGGCAGCGCGGCCCTTGCGATGGGCGTCCATGTCCATGGCGACAACAACGTCGTCATCAACGCCAATGGCGGCGATCTGGAGGGCGGTTGGACGCTTGTAAATCCGGCCGCAGCAGCCCCCGGCGCGCTTGCGGTGAGATTTGACGGCAACGGGAATACGCTCGAACTGCAGGCCGGCTACATCGTCGACGGCAAAGTCGTAGCAGCCGGCGGCGGCAACGTCCTGGCACTCGGCGGCTCGGCTGATGCCACGTTCGACCTCACGAAGATCGTCTCATCGGTCGATAACACGACCAATGCGGAGCAATATCAAGGCTTCGCGCAGTACGAGAAAACCGGCCTCAGCACGTGGACCGTTACCGGCAAGGTGCGCGACATCCATCCGTGGGCCATCGAGCAAAGTACGCTCAAGCTCGGTGCGGACGGCGATCTCTCGCCGGCGACGAACGTCAACGTTGACGCCACGTTCGATGTATCGGGCGTCACGGCCAATAACGCGGCGATTCAAAGCCTATCGGGCGCATCGACGGGGACCGTCGCGCTCGGCAATAAAACGCTCATCGTTTCCAACGGTCAAGGCGGCAGCACGTTTGTCGATCCGGGCAACTTCGCGGGCAATATTTCGGGCGCGGGCGGCGTCGAGATCGCAGGCGGAAAACAGGTCTTCTCGGGCATCAGTACATACGAAGGCGGCACACTGCTGAACGGCGGCGTGTTATCGGTATCGGCCAAGTCAAATCTCGGCACCGGAGGACTCACGTTCAACGGCGGCACTTTAGAGAATACGGGGGCCTTCAGTTCCTCGGTAGCCGTCACCCTCGGCACCAGCGGCGGCACCTTCCAAACAGATGCTCCCCTCACGCTATCGGGCACGATCTCGGGCGCGGGCGGCCTCACGAAGACAGGATCGGGCACGCTGACACTGACGGGCGCGGGTGTTTATTCCGGCCCCACGACAATTTCCGCCGGCACTTTGGCGATCGGCAACGGCTTCGACAGCAGCTTCACCAGCGCGATCACCAACAACGGCACACTCCAATTCAACGACAATCGCGCCTTCTCCTACAGCGGCGTGCTCAGCGGCAGCGGCGCCATTGCCCAGAATGGCGCGGGCGTCGTGACGCTTTCCGGCAACAGCGGCGGCTTTTCCGGCACGACTACTGTCAATGCGGGCACGCTCGCCGTAACCGGCACGCTTGGCGGCGCACTCGCCGTCAATGGCGGCGCACTGGGAGGGACCGGCACCGTCAAGGGCGACACGAGTATCGGCTCGGGGACGCTCATCGGCCGACAAGGCGACGTGCTCAATTTCGGCGGCAACCTCACGCTATCGAGTGGCTCGAGCGTCAACGCATCGTTCGGCGCGGTGGGCTCATCGAACGGTCTCTTCAACGTGACGGGCAATCTCACACTGGCCGGTAAGCTCAACGTCACCGATCTTGGGGGCTTTGGTCCCGGCCTCTATCGTTTGTTCGACTATTCGGGGAGCCTAACGAACAACGGCATGCAAATCGGCAGCACGCCCGCGGATGTCACGGCGAGCAATCTCTCTGTGCAAACGTCGGTCGCGCACCAGGTCGATGTCGTCAACACGGGCGGAACAGCAGTCAACTTCTGGGACGGGGGTCTCCCCGCCAACCACAATAACGGCGTCGTGGACGGCGGCAGCGGCGTGTGGAACGCGTCCAACAATAACTGGACGACATCCAACGGTTCGCTCAATGCGAAGTGGAACAATGGGCAATTTGCCATTTTCGAAGGCCTTGCGGGAACCGTAACCGTTGACGACAGCGCCGGCGCCGTCTCGGTCGGCGGCATGCAATTCGCGGCAAACGGCTATCGCATCAACGGCGATGCGATCACGCTTGCCAAGGCGAACACCATCTTCCGCGTCGGCACGGGCGGCCGAGCCCTCAGCATCGGCATCACCGCCACGATCGACTCGGTGTTGGAAGGGGCCGGCGGTTTGCAAAAGACGGACTACGACACGCTCGTTCTTGCCGGCGCAAATAGCTACACGGGCGGCACCTTCATCAACGGCGGCACTGTGTCGATCGCCTCCGACGGCAATCTAGGCGCAGGCTCGGGCGGCCTCACGCTCGATGGCGGCACGCTTGAAAACACCGCCGGTTTCAGCTCGGCACGCACTGTCGCGCTCGGCGCCGGCGGCGGCGAATTCAAGACAGACGCCGACCTCGCGCTAACCGGCGCCATCGGCGGCGCAGGCGGTTTGCTCAAGAGCGGCAGCGGCACGCTCACACTCACGGCGAACAATAGCTATTCCGGCGGGACCGAAATCTCCAATGGAACACTGCAACTGGGCAACGGCGGCTCATCCGGCTCGATTGCAGGCGATATCGACAATGACGCCAAGCTCGTCCTCAACCGCTCCGATGTCTGGACGCTGCGCAGCCCGATCAGCGGCAGCGGCAGCGTCACGCAAGCTGGCACAGGCACGGTCGTGCTGACCGGCGAGAACAGCTATCAAGGCGGCACAACCATTTCGACCGGTACGATGCAATTGGGGGATGGGGGCGCCTCCGGCTCTGTCGCGGGCAACGTGACCGACAACGGCACGCTCGCCTTCGACCGCTCCGATTCGCTCGTCTTCGACGGCAAAATCAGCGGCAACGGCAACATCAAGCAGATCGGCTCGGGCGCAACGGATCTTACCGGCAATTCATCAATGTTCTCCGGCACGACGACCGTATCGAACGGCACACTGTCGGTCGACGGCGTACTGGGCGGCGTGATGTCGGTGCGCTCTGGCGGCACGCTGGCCGGCACGGGAACGGTGGGCACCACCCAAATCGCTAACGGCGGCACCATCGCACCGGGCCATTCCCCCGGCACGCTTCATATCAACGGCGACGTGACGTTCGATGCCGGCTCGACCTACTCGGCCGACATCAAGCCCAATCAGACCGGCGACCTGCTTGCCGTTAGCGGCAAGGCTGTCATCAATGGGGGCACGGTCCAAGCCGTTAAGGCTGGGGGCGTGTATACGCCGGGTAGTCAGTGGACGATCGTCTCCGCCAGCGCCGGCGTGAGCGGCACGTTTAACGCTCTCAGCCAGAGCATGCCGTTCGTCGATTTATCGCTCGCCTACGACGCCGGCCATGTCTATATCGACACCGCCCGCAATAACACCTCGTTCTGCAGCGTGGCGTTGACACGGAACCAATGCGCAGCCGGCGACGGTGTGGAAAGTCTCCGCAGCGGCAATACGATCTATAACGCGCTAGCGGCGGCGCCGGATAGCGCCACCGCGCGCCATGCACTCGATGCGCTGTCGGGCGATGTCTACGCCTCGCAAAAGAGCGCGATGATCGACGACAGCCGCCTCCCCCGCGATGCAGCCATCGCCCGCCTACGCACAGCCTTCGGTGATGTCACCTCTTCGGGACAGGCGCAAATCGCCGCTAACGCAGCGCCATCCTCGGCTCCTCGCGCCGGGCTCGGGCACGTGGCTTTTTGGGCTCAGGGTATCGGCGCATGGAATCAATGGAACGGCGATGGGAACGCGGCCACCTTGAATCGCTCGCTGGGCGGCTTGCTCGTCGGCGCCGATGCGCCGGTGATGACGAATGGGCGCGTCGGCGTCCTGGCGGGGGCGAGCAACGGGCGTTTCGATGTGCTCTCGCGCGATGCGTCGGGCAATATCGTCGACGGCCATTTGGCGCTTTACGGCGGCTCGCAATGGGGTCCGCTCGGCGTTCGCTTGGGCGTGGGTTATACGTGGCATGACGTCGATACGCACCGCACCGTGGCATTCCCTGGCTACTCAGCGCAGTTGAACGCGTATTACGCCGCGTCCACGGTACAAGGTTTCGGCGAAGTCGGTTACCGTCTGAATGCCGGCTCCGTCACGCTGGAGCCTTTCGTGAATCTGGCCACCGTGAGCCTGCACACCACCAGCTTTACCGAAACGGGCGGAGCGGCGGCGCTCACCACCCCCGCAGGCCATACCAATGTGACCTTCACGACGATCGGCCTGCGCGGCGAGCAGGCTTATTCCCTCTACGGATGGAAGGGGACGCTGCGCGGCGCGCTGGGCTGGCGCCACGCCGTCGGCGACACGACGCCGCTTTCGACCTTTGCCTTCAATGGCGGCAGCGCGTTCACGATCGCCGGCATACCGATCGCGCGCGATGCAGCGAGCGTCGACGCGGGACTCGATCTGGCACTGAACAAGGCGGTGACGCTAGGCCTCGCTTACACCGGACAGTACGCACGACGCGTGTCGGAGTATGGCGTGCAGGCGAAGCTAACCGTGGCTTTCTGAGGATGCGGGTGATCGGTCAGGACTCCTTCTTTCCCGGCAATACGGAAGCCATGACTTGCTTGGCTGTGTTGACGATCACGTTGCCTTCATTGGGATCGCCCTCCATCAAGGTGCGCATGAACTTGCGCGCCTGCACGAGCGTCACGTGCGGCGGCAGCGGCGGCACATCCGGGTCCGTCTTTATCTCGAGCACGACGGGCCGTCCCGCGCAGAGCGCTTCGTCCCATGCGGGACCGATCGCCTCGGGGGTATCGACATAAATGCCCTTGAGCCCGATCAGTTCGGCGAACCGATGAAACGGCACGTTGGGCAAATCCTGCGATGCCTCGAACTTCGGATCGCCCTCCATGACGCGCTGCTCCCACGTCACTTGGTTCAGATCCTCGTTGTTCATGACCATGCAGATCCATCGGCCGTCCTTCCACTGCTGCCAATACTTGGCCACAGTGATGAGCTCTGCCATGTTGTTCATCTGCATGGCGCCATCGCCGACCATCGCGATGACGGGCCGGTCCGAATACGCGAACTTCGCGGCGATCGCGTAAGGTACCGCTGCCCCCATCGATGCGAGGCCCCCCGAAAGCGAGCCCATCATGCCGCGCCGCATCTTGATGTCGCGCGCGTACCAATTCGCGCATGAGCCGGAATCGCTCGTCAGAATCACGTCCGAGGGCAGTTTCGGCGACAGCTCCGTGAAGATCCGCTGCGGATTGACGCCTCGCTTGACAGGTTCCTTCGCGCGCTTATCGAGCGTCTCCCACCAATCCGAAGTCCAGCTCTCGATGCGTTTGCGCCATGCGTCGTCGGTTTTCTGATCAAGCAGCGGCAGCAGCGCACGCAGCGTCTCCCCGCTATCGCCGACAAGGTTCACCTCCATCGGATAGCGCACGCTCAGCATGTCCGCGCCAATGTCGATCTGTACGCCGCGCGCGTCGCCCTCCTTCGGCAAGAACTCCGAATAAGGAAAGCCCGAGCCGATCATGAGCAACGTATCGCAATGGTTCATCAATTCCCAGCTCGGCTTGGTGCCAAGCAAGCCGATCGAGCCCGTCACCCAGGGGTATTCGTCGGACACCGCCGCCTTGCCGAGCAGTGCCTTCGCGACGCCGGCCTTCAATCGTTCGGCCACGGCGATGACTTCGTCGGTGGCATGCAGCGCACCGGCGCCCACGAGCATCGCCACGCGGTGGCCGGCGTTGAGCACTTCGGCCGCACGCGCAAGATCGGCGAGCTCGGGCAGTATGCGCGGGCGCGAGTAGCCGACACCCGAATGCGCAGTCCCATGCTTGCGCGGCGGTGGCGTGAACTCTAGCTCCTGAAGATCGTTCGGCAAGATGATCGCCGTCACACGGCGCTGCGACAGTGCAATGCGCACCGCGCGATCGACCATGTGCCGAACCTGGGGCGGCACGCTCGCTTGTTCGACATAAGCGCCCGCAACATCTTTCAGCATCGAAGCAAGATCGACTTCTTGCTGATAGTGCGAGCCGAGGGCCGCGCGCGCCTGCTGCCCCACAATCGCGAGCACCGGCATGTGATCGAGCCGAGCGTCGTAAAGGCCCGTGACGAGGTGCGCCGCGCCAGGCCCGGACGTGGCGATACACACGCCTAGCTCGCCCGTAAACTTCGCGTAAGCGCTCGCCATGAACGCGGCCATCTCTTCATGGCGAGCCTGGATGAATTCGATCTTGCCGCCCGCGCGCCGCAGCGCGCCGAACACGCCGTTGATACCGTCGCCGGGGTACCCGAACATGCGCCGCACGCCCCATTCATGCAATCTTTCGACGATGAAGTCTCCCACCGTTTGCGCCATCTGTGCCTCCGATACAATCGGTCCTAAAGACTCGATGTCGCGCAAAAAGCGCGCCCAAGCGGCATGGCGCAACGTGGGTCAGCGTGCATTCATGCCCAGCCGCTCGCGCATTGCGCGCGTGACGCGCTGCTTCGCGGCAGCATAATCGGCCCACGGATCGACGCTCAACGTTGCCAGCCGCTCATGGATGGTTTGAACCGTCCACTGCGCGCCGCTCGTCGTATCGGCGAGTTCATCCCAAGCAATCGGCACCGATACGCCCATGCCGGCGCGCGCGCGCGGCGAAAACGCGGCGACGGTACTCGAGCCGCGGTTGTTGCGAAGATAGTCGACGAATATGCGTCCCTTGCGGTTTTGCGCGCCCATCTTCGCGCTGAAGCGATCGGGCAAGGTCTGCGCCATGTGTTGAGCCGCAGCCTGCGCAAATGCTTTGATTTCGTCCCATCCTGCTTGGCGCGCAAGCGGCACCACGACGTGCAGCCCTTTGCCGCCGCTCGTCTTGCACCACGATTTCAGCCCCAGCTCGCTCAGCAATTCGCGCGTGAGTTGCGCCGCCTCGATCATGCGGTCCCAACCGAGCGCCGGGTCGGGGTCGAGGTCGAATACGATGCGATCGGGCTTTTCGATATTGGCGGCCACGGCGTTCCACGTGTGCAATTCGACGGTCCCCATCTGCGCGGCGCCGACGAGCGCTTGCTCGCTATCGAGCGTGATCAACGCGGGGTGGCCCGGGTCGAGGCCCTCATGCGACGTAACGAACGGAATCGAAAGTCGATTGCTGTGCTTTTGAAAGAACAGCTCGCCCTCGATACCCTCGGGCGCGCGCACGAGCGCAACGGGGCGGCCTTTGACATGAGGCAGCAGCCACGGGGCAATTCGTTCGAAGTATCGGACCAAGCCGCGTTTCTCGAATCCAATCGATTTGTCGATCACGCGAGCCGGATGTGATATGCGCACGCCCGATACGGCGTCGCCTTCCTTCAATGGCGTTTCATCTTGCTTAGTTGTGCTGACCATATCGTCCGATGTCTTGGTTTTCCGGGCCGTCTCGGTTTTTCCACTCGCCTTGGCTAGGGCCTTCTTTCCACCGCCATCCGGCTTCGCCGGCTCCTCGTGCACGATCTCTTTGGCCGGCTTGTCCGAGCGCAGGCTGATGAAAGACGCTTGCCGCACGATGCCCTCGCTCGTCCACTCGGCGAAATTGCATTCGGCTACGAGTTCGGGACGCACCCAATGCACCTTCGTGCGGCTGCGCTCGCTAGGCGTTTCCGCGAACGGTGAATCGGCCGTCTCTCTTGCATCGAGTTCTTTCTTGATCGAGCGCAATGTCGCGCTGTCGAATCCCGTGCCGACGCGCCCCGCGTAGCGCAACTTGCCGCGCCCGTCGTGCACGCCGAGCAGCAGCGCACCAAAACCCGTCCTGCTGCCGCTCGGCTCCGAATAGCCGCCGATGACGAACTCCTGACGACGCCGACAACGCAGCTTGATCCACGAGCCGCTACGTGTCGATGTATAGCGGCTGTCGCGCCGCTTGCCGACGATCCCCTCCAGCGCCATTTCGCAGGCGCTATTGAGCAGATCATGCGCATCGAGCGCGAAGTCTTCGGAAAAACGCAGCGCATCGTCGCCGAACCCTTCGAGCAGCGCACGAAGCAATGCCCTGCGCTGCACGAGCGGCACGTCGCTCAAGTTGTAGCCGTTCAAGTAAGGCAGATCGAATGCAAAGATCACGATGTCTTGCTGGCGATGCGCGTCGAAGGCATTTTGGAGCGCTTGAAAACTCGGTACCCCGTGCTCGTCGAGCACGACGGCTTCACCATCGATCCATGCGCTCTCTACATCCAACGCGGCGAGTGCTTTGGCCTGCCGCTTGAACTTATCCGTCCAATCGAGCCCGCTGCGCGTGAAGATTCGGACAGGCTTCGCATCGCCGCGATCGATGCGCGTCAAGGTGCGGTAGCCATCGAATTTGAGTTCGTAGATCCAGTCGCTGCCGGATGGCACTTCGTCGACAAGCGTGGCGAGCTGTGGCTTCAGCGCTTGGGGCAACCGTGCCTTGACGGCGCCCTCGATCGAGGGCGCCGCCGCAAGCTCGCGCAGCGAACGCGTGGTACGCGTCGCGACGATGTCGGGCCGGCCCGAGCGCGCCTCGCCCGCATGGGGGGCCTTCGCCGGCACTGCGATCCGGCCTCGGGTTCCCCTGCGAGCCGAGACCGCGCCGGAGCCGCTCGCGCCGTCCGCGCCGCCGTTTGCCGCACCCTTGCGTCCCTTCGCGGTCTTTCGGGCGGATGTGGAATCATCGGCGAGCGCGCTGCCGGGCTGCGCGGCGATCACGTCGTACTCGCCTTCGGGACGCGCCTCGTCGTCGCGCGCTTTGATCAAGAGCCACTGCTCCTTGTCGCCGCTGCCGCGCATATGGCTGCGCACGAGCGCCCACCCGCCGTGCAGCTTCGCTCCGTGCAACGTGAATGTGAGCCGCCCCGATTCGTAGGCTTTGCGCGCCTGCTCAATGCCCCCGTGCGGCTCCCACGTGCCGCGATCCCAGACGATCACGCTACCCGCGCCGTAATTGCCGGCGGGGATTTCGCCTTCGAACGTGCCGTAGTCAAGCGGATGATCTTCAACATGCACGGCGAGCCGTTTTACCGACGGATCGAGACATGGCCCCTTCGGCACCGCCCACGACTTGAGCGTGCCATCGAGTTCGAGCCGGAAGTCGTAATGCAGGTGCCTTGCGTGGTGCTCTTGAATCAAATACGAAAGCGCCGGCTCCGCATGCCGGCTCGCAGCCGCTGCGCTTTCGCCTCGGGTGCGGGCACGAGCACGAGCGGCACCCGACGGCTCGGGCGTTTCATCGAAGCGCCGCTTCTTTCGGTAGGTTTCGAGCTTGTCCGCCATGATCGATATCTGTCGTGCGCGGCCGCGCCGGCATCAAGCCGCGTGTTTGCCCTTGCCGCGACCCAGGCTGCGTTTGAGCAGTTCGGATAGATCGACCACATCGGCCGTCTTGCGCGTGCGTGCCGGCGCTTGCGCGTCCTCGCTGACTTCGTGCGTCTTGCCCTCGCGCACCTTGCGATCGACGAGCGCAAGGATGTCATCGCGGAACGTGTCGTGATAATGCTTCGGCTCCCATCGCTCGGTCATATCGTCGATGAGCTTCTCGGCCATCTCGATCTCGCGCGGGCTGACACCGGCCGCCTTGGGATCGGCCGGCGGCAACTTGAGCTCGCCAAAATCGAGCACTTCGCCGCCCCAACGCAACGTATTGAGCGCGAGCACGGCGCCCGCCGGCACCAATGCGGCTAAATGCTGCTTGTTGTGCAGCACTACGTTGGCGATTCCGATCTTGCCTGTTTTCGCGAGCGCTTCGCGCAGCAGCGCGTAAGCCTTTTTGCCGTGACGCTCAGGCTCGAGGTAATACGGGGTGTCGAGGTAAAGAAAAGACACGGAGTATGCGTCGACGAAAGCAAGGATGTCGACCGTCTGCGTCGACTCGGGGCTAGCCGCGCGAATTTCCTCGTCGCTCAGGATGGCGTAATTGTTTTTCTCATACTCGTAGCCGCGCACGATGTTTTCGCGGCGCACTTCCTTGCCCGTCCGCTTATTGATCTGCTTATAGCCGATGGGATCGGCCGTTTGCTTGTCGAGCAGATTGAAGCTCGTCCGCTCCGTGCGCGTGGCCGCATGCAATTGCACCGGTACGTTGACGAGACCGAAGCTGATCGCTCCTTTCCAGATCGCGCGTGACATGCCGCTTCTCCTTTCGCCGGCCGCCACGCACCGAGTGCGCCATCGAACCGGCGGCGCGAGCCGTCGCAGGAACCGGAGCCGAGCGCGCTGCATTCCTTGCAAAGCGTTCGTAATCCCTGCAACGGCAATGACTAATTATCCACCTTGCGCCGTCACCTGAATACGCCAATGAGCAGGACCGCCAAGAAGATGACGAGAAAGATGAAGAACAGAATCTTCGCGATTTCCGCGGCGCCGGCTGCAATACCGGTAAAACCGAAGATGGCCGCGATGACCGCGATGATGAAGAAGATAACTGCGTATCTAAGCATGGCGTCCTCCTTATATATGCCGGCGCTCCGGCTGGGCATCGCCGCTGCACTGGCTTACCGCGGCGGGCACTAAGCGTTGAAATCGTTCTAGGCAACGCTTGATTCGATACTGCAATGAGTATGCCCATCGGGTGGGACGGGAAGACGGATCGAACGTTAGGTCCGCGGTGCGGCGTGTAGGGGGCGTCAGCGGCCTAACGATCCGAGGACTTTGCGATTGGCCGATTCACTCGGTGAGCGATCAGCGATCAGCGATCGGCGTGCGCCTCGCTACGCGGCATCTTGGATAGGCTCCACGCTCTTGGTCGGATCGAAATCAGCCCAGCGCCCGTGCTGCCATCGCCCGTGCGCTCGCTCGACCTCCAGGCTGCCCGCTTCGCGCAGCACGCGCGCCGCGTCCTGCTGATTCTCGGGCGACACATGGACGGCAACGAGCACGCCTGAATCGCGATCTTCGTGCGCTTCGCGCGCCACCTGAGCGTCGGACACCTTGCCGCCGCCGCGCGTGTGCGACATCGCCCCCGCGAGCGAGCCGACGTACGCGCCGATACCAGCGGCCACGACGAGCACGAGGAACGGCGAAGAAAACGCGCTGAACAACGCCACCCCTATCGCGGCCCCGATGACCGCGCCGATCGCGCCGCCTTTGCCCGCGCCTTTCGTCGTACCCACCGCCTGCGGATCCACGTAACGGTCACCGCCAATCGCAAAGCGCGCATGCTGCCCGCGCGGATTGACGAAGAACAAGGTGACGTCCTCCTGCACGAACCCCGCTGCGAACAGCCGGTTCGCAGCCGTTTCCGCATCGGCGAACGTCGTGAAGCGACCTGCGACGATCAACGACATGACATGACCTCCCCATTTCGTTCATACGACTGCCGAATCGACCGCTCGGCACGCGAGCGCGGTCTTGCGAGCGGACTCAGGCGTGACTGGCGCGTGACCCGAGCGCGACTACCCAGCAACTCACACTCACGCGGACTCGATTCGGAACAGTCCGCTGCGCAAGACGACGGCCGCGCCGCCACTCGCTTGGATGGCGCGCTCGCACACAGCATGAATGCGCTCGCGGCCCTGCGCAAAAGCGCGCAACAACTCCGCCTCGAGGGTCGAGTTTGCGCCGAAATGATCCTCGAGCGCTTCGGCGGTAATTGCGCACGACAGCGCGACACCATCGACCGAAGCGATGAAACGCACAACCATCTGCGCGCCGTCGAATGCGGGTGCGTCGTCACCAAACGTGACGTGCACGGGTGGCCCCGCCGTCTTTCCCGCTATCTGGTCTTTTTCGTCAGGCATCGCTTGGCGCCTTCATCGTGCCGCGCCCCGATGCTCGAGCTGGGCAATGAGTTTCTGATTGAATGCGGGAATATCATCGGGCTTGCGGCTCGTGATGAGATTGCCGTCTTCGACGACTTCCTCATCGACCCAGATCGCGCCCGCGTTGCGCAAATCGTCCTGTAAGCTGGGCCAGCTCGTCATCGTGTGGCCCTTGACGATGCCGGCCGAGATCGGCAGCCACCCGCCATGACAGATCACCGCGACGGGCTTGTGCGCTTCGTGGAGGGCACGCACGAACGCCTGCGCCTGCGGTAGCGTGCGAATCGCATCGCCGTTGACCACGCCGCCCGGCAGAACAACCGCGTCGTACTGTTCCGGCCGCACCTCGTCGAACGTCGCATCGACGGTCACCATGCCGCCGCGGTCCATGTGTCGAAAGCCCTGAATTTGGCCGTGCTTCTTCGAGATCACGTGCACCAATGCGCCGGCTTCCGATAGCGCCCGCTTCGGTTCGATGAGTTCGGCCTCTTCAAAACCGTCCATCGCCAGCATGGCGACCTTGCAACCTTCCAGCGTTTTCGTCTTCGTAGTCATCGGCGCAGCTCCTCTGAATTGAGTGAAGTGCCGCCTGCACCGCAGCAAACGCGGTGCCTATCTAACACCTCACCGTTTTAAATCGCTTGGCAATCCGGTCAGCAAATCGGCCATGTCGTCGGCGTGCTCTTCCTCCACGGCCAGAATGCTCTCCATGACGCGCCGCGTGGTCGGGTCCTTCTCGCCGAGGAACGTGATGATCTCGCGATAGCTGTCGATCGCCACGCGCTCCGCAACCAGGTCTTCCTTGATCATGTCCACGAGCGAAGCACCTTCGATATATTCCGCATGGCTGCGCGTGAGCAAACCGTCGGGCGAGAAATTCGGCTCGCCGCCGAGTTGAACGATGCGCTCTGCCAACTGGTCGGCGTGTTGCTGCTCGTCGTTCGAATGCTGCAGAAATTCGTCGGCAATCGCCTTCGAATGAATGCCCTTCGCCATGAAATAGTGGCGTCGATAACGCAACGTACAAACAATCTCAGTGGCAAGCGCATCGTTGAGCAACTTGAGCACCGTTTCGCGATCGGCCTGATAGCCGGCGGTCACGGCCCCTTCCTCGATGTGCTGGCGCGCACGCTTGCGAATGGCCTGGACGTCCGACAAAAACGGTTGATTCGCCATGGGTTTTCTCCATCGATTTGTATTTACGAAACATAACTATGCCCGCAAGCGGTCGCAAAGCAGCAGGGAATAAGCGCACCGTGCGGGGCAATGCAGAGCCGACGCATCAATCGTGCCAAACGATCGCATGCGCGACGCCCTCGCTTTGGCATGCGTATTGCATGCCCTCCTCAAGATCTGCGCGACTTGAAGCACGCCACTCAAGCACGCGTCTAAAGCATGCGAATGCCCTTTCCCGCGCTCAACGAATAGGGATCAACCCGATGCCGTCCTCCTCTGCTCACTCATCGACGCGACGCCGCTCCGGTCATCCTCCTCGGCAACGGCACGCGCAAAGCCGAGCCGCAAGCCAAAAGAAGTCGTCGCACCGCTGGTCGCACGAAGTCATGCAAAAGAGCGACGCACTCGATCTCGACTCGGGCATCTTCAAGTCGGGCAGCGCGGACGAGCTCGCGCAATCGCTGAAGCGCTCCTCGCTGGCCAGCAAACGGCGGCGCGGCACGCCCTATCAATCGGCGATGTCGATGCTCAACTTCTACATCAACCGGGCTGGAAAAAAGCTGCCCAAGTCTCGCCGCACCGTGCTGCAGGCCGCAAAGGGCAAGCTGCGCGAAGCGTTCGGACGCCCGCGCTAGCGCGCTGCTCGATCGGACCACATGCGCGAAACCATCTGGTTCCTCATCGTCGGCGGCATGTTCGTCGGGATGGGTGTGTCGAGCTCTCTGTTCAAGCGGTTGCCATTGACGGGAGCGATGCTTTATCTCGTGGCGGGCTTCGCGCTCGGCCCCCAGGGATTCGGGCTCCTGGCACTCGACATCACCAAGCAAGCCCCGCTCGTGCGGATCTTGACCGAAGTCGCGCTACTCGCTTCGCTATTTGCGATCGGTCTACGATTGCGAGCGCCTATCTTCGCCGCGCTATGGACGTTGCCCGTGCGCCTCGGTCTCGTCGCGATGATCATCACCGTTCCGTTGCTCGCGCTATTCGGCGCCTGGGGATTGGGGCTCGCATGGGGGCCTGCATGGGTCCTGGCGGCCATGCTCGCGCCGACCGACCCCGTGCTCGCGCACGATGTCCAAGTACGCGATGCCAACGATCTCGACATCGTGCGCTTCTCGCTCTCGGGAGAAGGCGGCCTGAACGACGGCATCGCGTTGCCGTTTGCGCTGGTCGCGCTTGCCGCATGTGCAAACGGCGGATCGGCCACGTCCGGCGCTGCCGCCATTGCGCTGTTGAAAACGCTCGCGCAAACCATTTGGGGCATCGTAGGCGCGCTCGGTGTCGGTGCACTGCTCGGCTTCGCCACGACACATGCCGTCGCATGGCTGCGCACGCGCTACGCACAAGCGCTCGGCTTAGAAGGATTTTTCGCGCTCGGTCTCATCGAGCTGTCGTACGGTACCGCGCAATTGCTTCACACGTTCGGCTTTCTCGCTGCATTCGCGGCGGGCGTGGCGATGCGTCGCGCCGAACATCGCGCAACGGGCGAGCGTTCGCCGCAAGACGCGATCGGCTCGATCGATTCCTCCGACGTCGCCGCGACGGCCGTTCATCCGGAGAAGGCCCATGCGTACATGGCGGAGTCGGTACTCGGCTTCACGATCGAGCTGGAGCGCATCGCCGAAATGGCCATGATGATCATGGTGGGCAACCTGATCAGTACGCTGGCCGCGCCGCTCGTCACCTGGCGCAGTGCGGGGCTCGTGCTCGCGTTGTTTTTCGTCGTGCGTCCGCTCGCAGTCCAGCTTTCGCTGCTCGGCTCGCGCGCACGGCCGTTGGAACGTCACCTGATGAGCTGGTTCGGCATCCGCGGGATTGGCACCGTTTATTACCTCGCGTACGCGCTCGAAAAAGGCAAGGCGAGCGACATGGCGCCGCTCGCGCCTTACGCGTTGGCCGTCCTGGCAGCCTCGGTGTTTATACACGGCATGTCCGCCACGCCGCTGATGAAAAACTATAAGCGCGCGCGAGCGGCCGCCGCGGGGAACCGTTAGCGGCGCACGACGCGCATCAACCGCCGTCGCCAGGGCGTATACAGGCAGCGAACACTTCATGGCCCCTCGATGTCGTCGGCAACGCGATGCGTGCCCTCGCTGGCGAACGCCAGCAGGCGCAAGATCAATTGGGGCGTTAACGGCTTAGCGCAATGCGCGTCGAATCCGGCTTCGCGCGCGCGAGCACGATCGTCGGACGATGCGTAGGCCGTGCACGCGATGAGCAGCATGTGCGCCGTCGCCGAATGGGACCGCAGTAACCGGGCGAGTTCCAGGCCGTCGAGCCCTGGCATAGCGATGTCGAGCAGCACGGCGAACGGCTGCCAGTCGCACGCGATCGCGAAAGCTTCGCGCGGGTCGCTCGTCGCGCGGCATTCGAAACCGTCCGCATCGAGCAAAAGTTGCAACGCTTCTGCCGCATCGCGGTAATCGTCCACGACCATCACCCGACGATGATCGGCCATCGACGGACGAATCGTGCGCCACAGCACGACATCATCGCTCCGCACGCTAATATCCGGCTCCTTCACGGCCCGTTCCCCTTATTTCGTCTCGACGCAGTGGCTAATCGATGCAAATTACGCTCCCGGGTTACCGCACTGCCGCAAAAAAATGGCATGCGCGTTGCTGCGAGGTCTGGCACGATTTGTCCGGATGGTCTCCCACCGGTATCGATGGCGATATCGAATAAGGAAAAATGTATGTCGACTTCATTCGCGGCATCGCGCTTGGCTTTGGCGGGAGCGCTTTTCGCGGCGTTCGCGCCGGCACCCGCTCACGCGCAGACACCGTCGCCGCTCGCCGAATGGCAATACTCGGGAGGTATCCTGCTCGAAACGATGTTCGAGCCTAACATGCCCACATGGCGGATCCGTCTCGGTCCGACCGTCAGTTTTCAACCGCGGTATCCCGGTGCGGACGGTTATCACGCGGTGGTCGGCCCAAGCATCGACATCCGCTATCGCGATCGCTTCTTTTTGTCGATGGGAGAAGGTCTCGGTATGAACGTCCTCACGGGGCCGAATTGGCGGCTGGGGGTGTCGGCAGCCTACGATCTAGGCCGGCGCGCAGCCGACGACCTCGATCACTTGAGCGGAATGGGCAATATCAATCCCGCACCGAGTCTGCGACTGTTCGGTCAATACGCCATATCGAAGACTTTTCCGCTCGTGATCAGTGCTGACGTGCGCCGTAATTTCGGCGGCGACAATGGATGGACTGGCGATCTCGGCGCCTACATGCCGATGCCAGGCAGCTCCGAACAATTCTCCTGGTTCGCCGGTCCGACGATGACGATCGCCGATTCTCGCTACATGAATAGCTGGTTCGGCGTGAACGCCGGGCAATCGGCGCGCTCGGGCTACCGGCGATACAATGCGTCAGCCGGCATCCGCTCCGTCGGCTTCGGCGTATCGGCCAATTGGACGGTCAAAGAACGTTGGATCGTCAGTGCGGACGCGGCTTTCCAGCAGCTCGTCGGCTCCGCCGCGCATAGCCCGATTACGCAGACGCGCGCATCGGGCTCGTTCGATCTGTCCTTGATTCACGAGTTTTGACGAAGGCGCCCCGCGGGCGAACGCCGATGCTGCACCGCGAATGACGAGTCCGCGGTGCGGCTATACCGCTACCCTCAGCGCCTGCCCGTTATTTCAACGGCGTCGCGCGGCACCGACACGCGGATCGCAAATCCGCCTCCCGCTTCGCTACCGATGGAGACGGATCCCCCGAGCCTGCGCACGCGGTCGCGAATGCCCGCGAGCCCAGAGGGGCGCGGCCGCCCCTCATCTTCTGCGCTGGAAGCGTTGTTTTCGATCCCCCTGCCGTTGTCGCGAATGGCCAAGTCGCACAAAGCCGCTGTGCACACGAGTTCGATATTCACGGTGGACGCACGACGCGCATGGCGCACGACATTGGACAGCGCCTCCTGCACGATGCGAAAGAGGGCGGTCGATGCGGCGTCGTTGAATGCGATGTCGTCGGCATTGCTGCTGATGCTGATGCGAAGCCGAGAGCGTTGGCGGAAATCGTCGACGAGCCATTCGAGGGCGGGCAGCAAGCCCAGATCGTCGAGTACTGCCGGACGCAGCCCCGCGGCCAGCCGCCTCACCGAGCCGATCGCATGGTCGACGGCTTCGCGCATTGCCAGCGCGCGCGCGCGGATTGCCTTGAGCGCATTGTCCGGATCGGTCTCGATCGGCGCGGCCTCGTCGGAGGTGATCGACGTCAGATCCATCTTGAGCGCCGTCAGTTGCTGACCGAGGTCGTCGTGCAATTCGCGCGCGATGCGCTTTTTCTCTTCCTCGCGCGTCGCTTCGATGCGCGCCGCCAATTCGCTCGCGTATTCGAGCTCACGCAACTGATTGCGCTCGCTGATATCGCGTACGACCTTCGCGTATCCGACGAGTTCGCCGGCCACGCCATAGACGGCCGTCACGACAACGTTTGCGCAGAACCGCGAGCCGTCTTTGCGCAGGCGCCATCCTTCGTGTTCGAGGCGACCGTAAGCGGCCGCACTGGCCAGTTCGCGCTCGGGATCGCGCGCGGCAATGCTTTCGATCGGATAGAAGCGCGAGAAGTGCCGGCCGATGATTTCCGCCGCATGAAAGCCAAGGACGCGGGAAGCGCCCGCGTTCCAACTCGTCACTTGCCCTTGTGGATTGAGCATGAAGATCGCATCCTCGACGGCATCCATGAGCCGCCGCATCCGCTCTTCGTTTTGACGCAACTGCTCCTCGTTGCGCCGACGTTCGGTCAGATCGCGCGTGATTTTGGAGAAGCCCATGAGGCGGCCCGCCTGGTCATGCAACGCTGTGATGACGACGTTGGCCCAAAAGCGCGAGCCATCCTTGCGCACGCGCCAACTTTCGTCCTCCCATCGTCCGAGCTCTGCGGCACGACGCAGCTCTTCGGCGGGATAGCCGCGCGCCGCCACTTCCTCCGGATAGAAGACAGAAAAGTGGCGGCCGATGATCTCCTCGGCGCGATAGCCGTTGATTCGCTCGGCCCCGATATTCCATGTCGCGATTCGACCCTTTGTGTCGAGCAAGAAAATCGCGTAATCCCTGACCGCATCGATCATGAGGCGATAACGCTCCTCGGGCGGGACGCCGGCGATCGGATCTCCGCTCAGGCCGTTGGACGGCATCGGCTCACTATTCACGTAACCGGCTCCGCTTCTGAGAATGCTCCGAACAATGACTTCAGTCTAGCGCGCGCGGCTGCGCGCCGCCAGGCACCAGCGCAGCGCGTCGCAAACGTTTGCCCCGCAAGCCGTGTAAGCCTTGTCCGACAGGCCCACCCAAAGCCGCACATGAATCAAATCTTCTGCTGATTTCCAGAGTCGATCGTTTCCACGACACTCGTAACAACTTGATTCAGCGCATGTTTGCCATGAAGGTTCTCCTTGTTGAAGACTACACGCCGATCCGCGAACGCCTTTGCGACCTCGTTCGGTCTATCCCCGGTGCAAGAATCGTGGGCCAAGCCGACGAAGCCTCGTTAGCCGTCGCAGCCATCGATGCCAATAATCCCGACGTCGTCATCGTCGATCTTCAACTGAAATCGGGCACGAGCGGCCTGACGATTTTGAAGTGGCTGCGCGATCATCGGCCCGCGACAGAGGTGATTGTGCTCAGCAATTCAGCCTACCCGCAGATGCGCAAGGCGTGCTTGGACCTCGGCGCGCGCCTGTTTCTCGACAAAGCAGCCGAGTTCGCCCAATTGCGCGGGGCCTTGCTCGATTCGGTCGGCCGCCACTCGGTTGCCCCGCCCGTATCTTAAACGCGGTGGCCGAGCGCCGCCAGACAAGCGCCTACCGCTTTGCCTGGGTTCCGCCGGCGTGCCGCCGCCGTGTAGGCAAATGCCAACAGCAATGGCCGCCTGCCTACGCGATGTTCAGCCCGGCCTGATTTTCAGCGCGCGCGGGCCAGCCGATACTTCAGGCCAACGGATAGGCGGATCCGCGCAACCCCTGGGCCATCCGCCCGCTCAACCGACGAACGCCAGCCGGAGAGACGTCATGTCGAACCAAGCCGCGAACGAAGCCACGACGACCGACGTCGGCGACATCCTCGATCTCGCGCGCGGCGCGGGGCTGTCCGTGACGCTCGACGGTCAGATCGGCCGCGAGAAGTACCCAAGCGTCGCCGGCTCGCTGGCTTCCTTCATGCGTTTCGTCGACGCACTGCGCCAATCGTTCGCCGCGGACATCCTCATCTGAACGCATTGCAAGCGCACAAAGAACGCGCACCTCGCCACGGCGCGTTCGATCGCATGAGCGGTTCACATCGCACGCCCTATTTTTTTGTGGTCTATTCTTCCGATAGCGCTGGCTCGCATTGCGTGAGCCGCCATAACAACATACGGAACCGCCACGGCGGGGTCGTCGCATGCGCCATGATTGGCAGCCGTGAGCTAATCGAGGACAATTTCCCGGAAGCCCGCGGACTTTAGCCCTGCGCCATCGCAGGACCGGCTTTTAGGCCCCGCGCCTTCGATCGAGGCGGCGCGGGAATGCGACTACCCGCAGGATGCGCATGCCCGCAGCAGGAAATTCGTTCCCCTCTCCCAAGCAGCCGCTAAAGCACCGCAGCAATTCGCGCGAGCCGCTGCTCGGCCCGTCGCTCGCGGCAGTGGGCACGGCCATCGTCGTTTGCATAGCGGCGGCCATCTCGGCACTGCTCGTACGAGACCATTTGCTCAAGGTCGCGCAGTCGCATTTCGACGCGCGGGCCGCCCACGTGACGTCCGATGTGAGACGCGAGTTGTCGCTTTGCTCGCAGCTGCTGCGAGGGGCGAGCGGGTTCGTCGTCGCTCAGGCGCAAGCTGTCGGCGACGGCACGCCGTCATTCGACGCATGGGAGCGATATATCTCGCGCCTCGAGTTGGACGACACCCCACCGTGCGTCCGCTCGCTTGGCTATGCATCCGTGTTGCCAAACGCCCTCGGTGTACCCAATGCGGGGGCGAGCGCCGGCGCTTCACCCGGTGCGCTCGCCCGAATCGTGCTGATGTGGCCGCCGCGAGGCGACGCGCCGGACGGCACCGAAATCGGCCTCGGCGACTTCTCCCGGGGCGCGCTGCTGCGCGCGGCCAACAGCGGCGAAGTCGCGATGGCCATCCGCCCACTGCCACGCGAGAGCGCGAATGAGCCGGCGGCCGCCGAAGGCACGCCCCGCGCCCGCGTCGATCTCTATTTGCCGGTTTATCGAACTGCACCGCCACCCGCGCTCGTTCCTGCCCGGCGCGCCGCGCTGATCGGCTTCACGCTCGCGCGGCTCGATGCGGAATATTTATTCGCGAGCGTCGCCGCCCACGAGCCGCGCATGGACATTCGCGTCGCGGGCGGCCAGCCGACGATGGTGCTCTATCCGCCCAGCATGCCGCTTGGCGAGCAGTATGCGGGAGGCTCGTCGCGCTTTCAACGCGCCGATTCACTGCGCTTCGGCGGCGAAACGCTGTCGCTTGTATACACAGCGAAAGATCCTTCGCTCGTGGAATCGGCCGATTTCAGCGCCATGGCAATCATCGCGGCCGGCCTCGCTACCGCGCTCATCGGCGGCGGCGCTGTCTTCCTTTTCTTGCGCAAACGCGGCATAACGATTGCTGAGGCGGGAGTAGCCCGCGCGCGCGCTTCGCGCGACGAAGTACGTTTGATGGCGATCATTCGCTCCTCGAACGAAGCCATCGTCACGATCGACGAACAACAGCGGATCATTATGTTCAATCCGGCCGCCGAAAAGGTGTTCCGCTGTTCCGCGATGGAGGCGATCGGCGCCCCGATCGATCGATTCATTCCCGAGCGCTATCGGCAAGTGCACCGAAAACACATCGAGCGATTCGGCGAAACCGCGATCGCCGAACGCAAAATGGGTGCGAAACTTCAGCCGGTACTCCTCGGCCTTCGCGCCGACGGCGAGGAGTTTCCGATCGAAGCGTCGATTTCGCAATTCCGCGACGGAACCGGCAAGCTCTACACCGTGATGCTGCGAGACGTTACCGAGCGTCTGCAAGCTGAAGACGAACTGAAGGCATCGCGCCAGGAGTTGCGGGCGCTCTCGGCCAATTTGCAAAACGTTCGCGAGGACGAAAAAGCACGGATCGCGCGCGAACTTCACGACGATTTGGGGCAGCAGCTCACTGCACTGAAGATGGATCTATCCTCGGCCGAGCAGTCGCTAGCGGAAGCGCCGAACGCACCGCAGCCCGTGCTCGCCCAACTGCATGGAATGCGCCGCCTCATCGATTCAACAGTGGGCTCCGTGCGCCGCATCGCCGCGGATTTGCGGCCGGTCATGCTCGACGACCTAGGCTTGATGCCCGCGATCGACTGGCTGCTCACCGATTTCAACACCCGTTACGGCATCGACATCGAACGTCGCATCGACCCGGGACACACGCAATTCTCGCGAAACGGCGCGACGACGGTCTTCCGCATCATTCAAGAAGCACTGATGAACGTGGCGAAGCACGCTGAAGCAACACGCGTGGAGATCGTGCTCAACGTCGAGGACGGCCAATGTCACGTGTGCGTGGACGACAACGGCCGCGGCGCACCCGGCATGGCGGGCTTCGAAGAACACGGGGAAAAATACTTTGGACTACTTAGCATTCGCGAACGCGTGCACGTCCTAGGTGGTTCTGTCTCCATAGAAACCGCAGCGAAGCAGGGATTCAAGCTGATGGTATGGATCCCGCTCGCCGCTATACAACAGGAAGAGGCTCTGCCATGACAAGAGTACTGTTGGCCGACGATCACGCCCTCGTGCGCGACGGCCTGCGTCACATTCTCGAAGGCACGAGTGGGTTCGAAGTGGTCGGAGAGGCCTACGACGGGCCGACCACGATCTCGCTCGTGCGCGGCACGCCGGCGGACGTGCTGGTGCTCGACTTGTCGATGCCGGGGCGCAACGGCATTGAACTCGTTAAGCAAATCAAAGAGGAACTGCCCACGCTCCGCGTACTCGTACTGACCATGCACGCCGAACAGCAATATGCGGTTCGGGCGTTCAAAGCGGGCGCGTCCGGCTATCTGACAAAGGAAAGCGCCAGCAAGGAACTGGTTTCAGCCTTGACGAAAATCTCCGCGGGCGGCGTGTACGTGAGTTTGTCAATGGCTGAGCGTCTAGCGCAAAGCTTGAACGAGCCCACCGACATGCTGCCGCATCAGCGGCTGTCCGATCGCGAATTCGACGTATTCCGGCGCATCGCCGCCGGTCAGACGATCACCGAAATCGCGAACCAGTTGTGTGTCAGTGCGAAAACCGTCAGCACCTATAAAACGCGTATTTTGGAAAAAATGCAGATGCCGCACGAAGCCGCGTTGGTGCGCTATGCGATTCAGCACAAGCTTTTCGAAGACAGCGAAGATTTGTAAGTACTCGTTACGACCCGATCCGCAAAAACGGTGGCAAAGGCCCGCCGCACGGGGCGGGCGCCGAGCCTGTAGGTTAAACCCTACAGACGCCTTCCGGGCAGCCTACAACACATTCCTACCGGACCGATATTTATTTGTGGAGGCGCTAACGATACTGTGTTCATGGAATCGAACATCCGGTCACCGCTGAAAGTGTATGTCGTCGACGAGTCGACGCTCGTGCGCGAACGTCTAGCCCGCCATATTGGGCCGCACGGCGCTGCGTGCGTCGTCGGTGAAGCGGAAGACGTCGAAACCGCGCTGCAAGGTATCGAAGATACCAACGCCGAGGCCGTGGTGCTCGATCTGCGCTTGATCGACAGTAGCGGCATGGACCTGCTCCATGCATTGCGTGACCGCACTGATCCGATTGTCACGATCGTTCTCACGAACTACGCGTCCGAAGTCTTTCGCGAAGCCAGCGTCGTCGCCGGGGCGGACTACTTCTTCGACAAAACGACCGAGTTCGATCTGGCGATGGAGACAATCGCCCGTCTCGCGCGCGACAAACAACTGACGGCGCCGGGTGAGCGCGAAAGCCACGTTACCGGAGACGTTCATCGTCACGGATGAAATCGAGGAATGTCCGCACCTTCGCCGAGAGATATTTCCGGTGCCGGTAAACACCGTAGAGCTTCGTGCCGAAAAATCGATAGCCGGTGAGCACTGCCTGGAGCGCTCCGGCTTCGAGATCGCGCGCGATCAGCGCCTTAGGCAAAAACGCGAGCCCCATGCCTTCGAGCGCGGCGAGACGAAGCAACGATTCATTATTCGTCTGCAAGGCAGATTCGAACTTTAATGCCTCGATGCCTCGCGGCCCTTCCACTTCCATCGCGTTGTTCGCCGGGAACATCGAATAACCGAGCATGGCGTGACCTGCAAGCGCTTGCGCATCGGCCGGCGCGCCGGCTTGGCTTAGATAGCTCGGCGAGCCGACGAGATAAAAGGTGACGGGCGCGACCGGCCGTGCGATCAACGCAGGCCCGAGGGAAAGCGGATCCGTGACCCGCAACGCGAGATCGAACCCCTCCTCGACGAGATTGACGAAGCGGCCCGACAAATCGACATCGAGATGCACGTCGGGATACCGCTTGCGGTAATCGTTCAAAACGCCCGTGAAATCCGGATTAGCCATCCATACCGGCGCGCTCAGCTTGAGCGTGCCGTGCGGCGCCGCCGTCGCTTGGCCCACGGCCGATTCGACATCGTCGAGTTCGTCGAGCAATTGACGAACGTGCTCGAAATACGTCGCGCCGGATTCGGTCAGGCTCAAATGGCGGCTCGTTCGATTGAGCAGCAACGTCCCAAGCCGACGTTCCAAATGCATGACGTGCTTACTCGCCATCGCGGGCGACATGTGCAAGCGGCGCGCAGCCGCGGCGAAGCTCTTGGCCTCGACGGCCAAGCGAAAAACTCGCATGCTCGTGAGCGTATCCATTCGATCGTCAACCAGCAGTAAATGATGGATCAATCATATCCGGGTTGATTCGCGGAGCCGACGACCGTATCGTTGCGCCCATTCCTCGGCATTGCAGTACAGACGGCTAGCTGCCCCCGCTCACTGCGTTTGCCGATCAATCGTTCCTAACCGTTAAGGATCCAGCCATGATCAACGAGAAAACCGCGCCCCTCGCCGCGCTGCTACTGCGCGTCAGCCTCGGCATTATGTTTCTCGCACACGTCGGCCTGAAGCTCTTTGTATTTAGCGTGCCGGGGTTCGTCGGCTATTTCGCCACGCTCGGTCTGCCGGCCGTTGCGGCCTATCTGACGATCGCACTCGAGCTCGCCGGCGGGATCGCGCTGATCCTCGGCATCTACGCGTCGTGGGTCGCGCTACCGCTCGCCCTCGAAATGCTCGGCACGATCGTGCTCGTTCACGGCGCCAACGGCTGGCTCTTCACGAACAAAGGCGGCGGGTGGGAATATCCGGCGTTTTGGGCCGTCGCGCTCCTCGCGCTGTTCTTGCTCGGCGACGGCGCGTATGCGCTGCGCCCCGTCAAGCGCAGCGCGTAAAGCGCGAACACCTGCGCTAGCGCATGTTGCCCGTATGCCCGAGCGAGTAGCGCCCGGGCTGCGGCCACACGGTGAGGCCGTGCGGCTCCATGCCGACCGGGACTGACTTCACCGCGCCGGTGCGCGTATCGATCGCGTAGACGACATCGTCGAAACGTCCTGACAGCCACAGCGTCTTGCCGTCTGCCGTGACGTTGCCCATGTCGGGACTCCCGCCTCCTGGAATCGGCCACGTAGCCACGACTTTGCGCGTCGCAAAGTCGAGCACCGAGACGCTGCCTTTGCCGTGAGGCGATCCATGCACGCGATTCGATCCGCGATTGGCGATATAAAGCTGGGTACCGTCGCGGCTCGGATAAAGCCCGTGCGTGCCAATGCCGGTCGCGATGAAGCCGGCCTTCGTAAAGGGATCGCCATCGATGACATAGACGCCGTCGGCCATCATGTCCGCCACGTAGAACACCTTCCCGTCCGGGGAGACGCGGATGTCTTGCGGCATGCCCTTGCTTTGGAGCACCAAATAACCGAGCACCTTCCGATTGACCATATCGATCTTGGCGAGCTTGCCGCCGAACTCGCAGGTAAAGATCGCGTAGGTACCGTCGATCGAAAAGTCGGCGTGATTAATGCCCTTGCAGTCGGGGACTTCAAGGCTCGATTGCAATTTCATCGTATGCGGGTCGCGAAAATCGAGCCGCGCATGCGCTTCGGCCACGACGATGGCCTCTTTGCCGTCGGGCGTGAAGTACATGTTGTAGGGATCGTCGACTTCAATGGCGTGGCCGGGCTTGCCCGTCATTGGGTCGATCGGTGTCAGGCTGCCGTCGGTGCGGCCCTCCGCATTGTTCGTCACCCACAGCGTTTTCAAATCCCACGACGGCACGATGTGCTGCGGGCTTCGGCCAACGGGGAATTTATCGACGACTTTCATCGTCGACGGATCGATGACATAGACCTCGTCAGAGCGCAAGTTCGGCACATACACGCGAGGCAGCGCGCCGTCGACAGCCGCGCTTAAGTGGTTAGCGCGCGCCTCGCCATAAAGATTCGACGCATCCACGACACTCGGCATGCCCGGCACGGTTCGCACGGTCGATGCCGACAGCGCGCTCGGAGCCCACGCCATCGAGGCCGCGGCGAGAACGGCGCCGATCGATGAAGCGAGCCATGCATTGCAGCTTCCCTTCGAACCCATAGTCCCCCCAACAGTGCTCGACCGACGCCGGACGGTGCATTTCAGCGGTTCGCCGTATCCTTGCGAATCTCGGCGGTCGTTTGCGTCACGATTGCATCGATACCCGCGCGCCCGACCTCTGCGCTCGCGCGCCGCGGATCGCCCCCATAGACACCCTGCGCGGGCCCAGGCTTGCGCGCGGTGCGCAACGCATCGAGGCGAACCATCCCCGGGGCGACGGCCAGCAATAGCGATGTATCGGCCAACCCGGCATGCGTGCCGATCTCATCGTCGCGGTAGCCCTTCTCGCGCAACGTCCGCGCATACCCGCTCGAGCTTTCGCCGTAATACTCGGGAGGCACGAACGCGCGTGCTGGGGTGCCGGCCCACGCCTTATTCAAACGCGCGACGACGCGTTTAATGTCGTCCTGATATCCGCCGTGATCGCCGAGAAATACGACGTTCTTAAAGCCATGCACTTCGAAGCTGTTCGCGGCGGATTCGAGCGTCTTCTCGAAGACGTCGTCCGGCACGGTGATGGTGCCGGGAAAGCGCATATGCAAAGTCGGCGGCGCGTACCCGCCTTCCGGCACATACGCGATGACCGGCGCGACGAGCGCATTGCCGAGTTCTTGCGCGATGCGCGTGGCGAGCCATTGCGCCCGCGCGTTGTGCTTGCCAAGCGCAACGTAGGGGCCGCTTTGTTCAGTGCCGCCGATCGGGACGATGATGGTCGTCTTGCCTTGCGCGATTTCGTCGCGCAGCTCCGTCCATGTCAGATCCTCGAGCTGCACCGTGTTCGGCGGTTGCGCGAACGCCAGCGCCGCGGCACACGAGAAGCCGAAGCAAACGAAAGCTTTACGTAAGAGAGGTAGCATGCCAGCTCCGCAAAATGCACCGGCGCCTAGCCGGCGCCGAATCGATTATGAGCAAATCCGTCGCGATGCGATACCTGCGGCATGGGCGACCGGCGGCTGGCGCATTCGCCGGGCCGAGCGACGTTTATCGCCAACACATCGAAGCGTCGAATATGGCTTGATGAATCGGGATGCTCGGGCGTCGCACGCAAAAGCTTCCTGTTTGCCGATACAGTTGCTGGCGCACATGCGAGTGCGAATCTTTATTCGCTGGTCGAGTCAGCAAAAGCCAACGGCATCGACCCGTACTGCTACCTCACCTGGCTGTTCCAACGTCTGCCACTGGCGAAGACCGTCGACGACTACGACGCGCTGTTGCCATGGAAGATGCCCGCCGAGCGCAGGCTTACAGCGAATGCACGTTCGAGACCATCAACAAGAAAACCGGTGTGCCGGAACGCGATATCCCGAAGGCCAGTGAAGCCGCCGGCAGCCGATGCGGCCTGCTTGGTCCTATCCACTGCGCAACACCGCCAATCAGCATCAAAAGAAAAATTTGTCGCGCACGTACGTCGCGACTGCGCCTGATAATCCTCAGGCAATCACGGGGTACTACGCGCTGGCCGCCACGTCGGTGGAAACCGACGGGATGCCAGGCGCCAAACTTCCAAGGAACGTCTCGGCCGTGCTCTTGGCCCGGCTGGCCGTAGACATGAAGTACGGGGGCCAGGGTCTCGGCGAATACCTTCTGATGCACGCGCTCGACACGGTGCTGACGACGGCCGAGGCCGTAGGCGTGCAGTGCGTTGTGGTTGACGCGATCGACGACAACGCAGCGGCGTTCTACAAGAAATATGGCTTTGAGCCCTTCACGGCTGCGCCGCTCAGGCTCTTTCTGCCAGTGGCGACAATCAAGCAGGCATGACGATGGCCGGGGCGGTTGCCTCGGCTTTTGTGCGCGCGACGCCTCGCGGGTCGCGCCTAGCGAAAACATTGGCGGTTGATCCAGCAAAATCTTCCGCCGCGCGCATGGCCCAGCGCTTGGTCGACTACGCTGACGGTCGACATAAAAATCGTTCTCGGCAATCCTGCAAACAATCTCTCGAGCGTCTTCCCCTGCCGATTTTCCTACGGAAACGCCTTAATCACCGGGCAAGCGCCCGCGCGGCGCTTGGATTGTAAACAAATCCGTAACGATCATTTATCGAATTGGGTGTTAACCCTAGAGCCTCCAATCGCTAGACTGCAGTCATCGGTTCTCGCAACGAACCCGGTGAACCGGCTAGGACAAATAACTTTTTGGAGGTAAACACCATGAAATCGCTCATTCAATCAGTCGTGATCGCCGCTGCTTTGGCCGCCCCGGTTGCCGTGTTCGCACAATCGAATGCACCCGTGACGCGCGAGCAAGTGAAGGCTGAACTCGTGCAATTTGCGCAGGCCGGCGGCCCGCGCGCTTTCGGCAACGATCCGTACTACCCCAACAGCACGCAAGTAGCGCAAGCGCACATCGATGCGCAAAACGGCAATGGCCAAGCGGTCGGCGGCGCGCACGCCGGCTCGTCGGCTTCGGGTTCGCCCGCCGCAACCCGTACCAGCGACGCGCTTTATTTCGGCCGTTGATCAGTCAGGTAATAAAGCGTCGGCGTGCAACGCAGTTTCCCTGGCAGCCGACGCCCCCTCCCGCCGCCCCGCTTCCTAAGCACACCTAAGCGCACCTAAGCGCACCTAAGCATCGACCGGTGTTAGAGCCGAAACGCTCGCACTGCGTCGGCAACTGCGACTACGCTGTGCGCCTGCCCCCGCGCGATTATCCCATCCGTGAGACGGTGAGTCGGGCCCCTGTGGCTTCTGACGCCCGGTACGTTGGCATAGACTGCCTCGCATCGACACTTTTCATCGCGTCATTCGTTTGGTGTCCTAACGTTTCGGAGAATCATAATGATCGAAATCAGGCGCGCTGCCGATCGCGGCGTCGCGGAACACGGCTGGCTCAGTTCGCGCCATACTTTCTCGTTCGCTAACTATTACGACCCAAAGGAAGCCGGCTTCTCGGACTTGCTCGTCATCAACGACGATCGCGTTGCGGCGGGACGCGGCTTCGGCCGTCACCCGCATCGCGACATGGAAATCTTCTCTTATGTGCTCGAGGGTGCGCTCGAACATCGCGACTCAATGGGCAACGGCTCGGCGATCGTGCCGGGGGATGTGCAATTGATGAGCGCCGGCAGCGGAGTCGCGCATAGCGAATACAATCCGTCGCCAATCGATCCGGTGCATTTCCTTCAGATCTGGATCCTGCCATCGGAGTCGTCGCTCGGCGCGCAACCTCGGTATCAACAAATGCACGTCGGGCCTGAGGAGAAGCGCGGGACGTTGCGCTTAATGCTCTCGCCCGACGGCGCCGATGGCTCGCTCGCATTGCGACAAGACGCGCGAGTCTACGCCGCGCAACTCGACGGCAACGAAACGGCATCGCTCTCGCTGGAGCGCGAGCGTTACGCGTACGTGCATGTGGCTCAGGGCAGCGTGACGCTCAACGGCATGCGTTTAAGCGAAGGCGACGGCGCGAAGCTGCGCGATGAACCGTCGATGGTGCTGACCGAAGGCGACGGGGCACAGGTCATCGTGTTCGATTTGCGTGCCGGGGAAACCCCGCGTATGCGCTAACGCCGATACAGACGGGCCGTTGCGGCGGCCCGAGTAAGCATACCCGCCAAGGGATCGTTCGCATCCCATCTGTTATCGACGCTTTTAAAAAGGCGTCAATAACATCATATTTAAGCATACGCTTAACTCAATGCATACATTAGCCGCGTTGAGCGAACGGCGCCCGCCTCGGTTATTCAATGCGATTATGGCCGGCCAAAAACGTCTGAACATAATACATTTTGTCGCATTTGTTTCTGTGGAAATTTACATCACCTCATTTTATTATCGACGCGTCGCCAGCATCTATTGGTCCAGACACCATCGAAAGGGGCAGCGCATGAACGAACGGAATCCGACCGTAGCACCGCGCGTGGTGGAGTGGCTAAGCACTCGTTTGAAACGGCACGGCAGCAATCCAATCCGAATCCGTATACATGGGCCGGCGATGAACGCCCGCGACACTATCTAACATTTTTAACCCCCGAACTCCTATTAAATAGACGCATAAAATAAACAAAAAGAAACTTATCAAAAATCGAGCCTGATCGATCACCCACTCGAAAACGCACGCACACCGGAAATCTAGGAGCCAGCCATGATGGTTGAAAAAATGGAAAAAAATTGCGCCCTGCAGAAGATCGCACCGCCGCAGGCGGGCTTCGTCGACGAGTCGAACCCGCGCTGCAAGCAAATTGGGCTGCTACTGTTCAAGGGCTTTTCATTCATGACGGCCGGCATGGTGGCCGAGGTGTTCGACCTGGCCAACGAAATGACCGCACAGGGCACCGACAAGGCAAAGCTGTATAACGTTCGGCTGCTGTCGATCGACGGCGGCGACATCGTATGCTCATCATCGGCCCGCGTCTCGACGGACAGATTGGAAGCGCGCCACCTCGGCGATCTGCATACGCTGATTATCGTGGGCGATGCGGGCGCGACGCTTGCCGCGCGGGACAATCCTTTCGTGCGTTGGCTGCGCGTGATTTACCAAAAGACGGATCGGATCGAGCCGATCGTCAGTCAGGCCGCGCTGGCGTCCTTCGACGTGCACCGCCAAAGCAAATTCGGCACAACGGGCGCATGGCCGTCGACGCTGGAGTCGCGCACGGCACCCGAGTACGTGCCCAACTCGGGCGACGATCAACATCGTCTGCTCTGTCTCGCGCTGTTTCAAGTCAAGCGCGATCTCGGCCTCGATATCGCCATGAAGATCGCCGAGCGTCTGATGCCGGGCACGAGCCGCGTATTGCTGCCCAAGCTCAGTCGTACGAGCCACCGCAGCACGAGCGATCAGGTGCGCGAATCCGCGCGCTGGCTCCTGGCCAACTGCGAGCAAGACATTACGATCGTTGACGCGGCTCGGGTGGCCGCCATGAGTCAGCGCAACTACTTGCGACATTTCAAGCGCGAAATGGGCACGACACCGTCGGAATTCCTGTTGCAAGCGCGTCTCGAGCTGACGCGGCGCCTGCTGGTCGAGACGAAGCTCCCCGTCGATGTCATTGCCCGGCATAGCGGCATGCGCAACGGCGACAATTTGGCGAAGATGTTCCGCAAGCGGCTTACCGTGTCGCCCACCGAATACCGTCTGCGCAACACTCGGGCGATCGTTTAAGCGCGATCGCGATCGGGGCCCGGGTCATTAGGTTTCACCGGGCCGCCCGCGCCACGGATCGGGCGCGCCCCGTCGAACTCAAGATCCCAGCAAGCCCGCCGCGATGTTCACGCTCAACCCCAGCACCGCCGCATTGAAGAAGAAAGACAAGATCGACTGCGCAAGCGCCGTGCGCCTAGCACGTCGCGAACAGACCGAAACGTCGGACGTCTGCGATGCCACCGCGATCGTGAACGAGAAATACATGAAGTCCCAATAGTCGAGCGGCTCATCGCCGTTGGGAAACTTGAGCGAAGCGGCGCCTTCTCCAGCCTGGTGGTAATAGCGCGCGTATTCCAACGTGAACACAGTCGGAATGAGCAACCATGCGCCGACCATCGTCGCGCCCGTCAGTCCGAAGTTGATGCTCGCCTGGCCGGTACCCAGCCCCTTGGCCGAGGAGAGTTCCACCACGATGGCGACCAAACTGGCGACGGCAGCCGCCGTGATGATCGCAAGCACCGCACTTGCTCCTTCGTCTTCGCGCTCGGCCACGCGCTGCACCTCTTCGGGGGTGGCCCTCACCATCCGGATCCAAATCATGACGAGGTAGGCCCACATGCCGACATCCCACGCCAACAGCGGCCGCTGAATGGGACGCAAATGCCACGGCGCGAGAATGAACACGAGGATGCCGATGGCCGCGGCGATGAAGATGCGGGGGCGATTGCTCAATGAGCGAACGATACGTGCGGGTGCACTCATAGGATTGAAGTCAAGTAATTGAAGTGATCGCGACCGCGACGCACGGCGAGAGCGGCTGGCCGCTATTATGCCGCTCGCGGCGCCCCCTGAACCGTTCCCGGGCGCGGCGGGAAAACAGGCCGCGCTCGGGGAATTTGCTATCATCCCTGTATATTTATACAGCCCTGCACAGTCGTCGTGTCGTCCGCCGCCCCGTCGCCCTACTACCTGCTGAATTTCGAGCGCGCACTGGCGTGGATCGCCGAGCGCTACGACGGTCTGCTCGATACGAGCGAGCGCGACTTTCTACAAGCCTTCCCCGATTTACCGCAACCGTCGCGCGCACTGCTCGTCCGGATGGTGATGCGCCAGGGCCTGCTTTTTCGCGCAAGCCGGCTTGTCTACGAAGAAATCGGCTGCCCGCTCGCCTGCGCCGGCCCGCTCGCGGCGCTCGGATGGGTCGACGCGGACACCGCTTTAACGATCGACGAGCTGTTCACCGTGGCGACTCGCCCCGAGCTTTCGCGCATCTTTCCGGCAGCGGCCGGCAGCAAGCACGCGCGCAAATCGGCATGGCTCGATGCCATCCGCGCGGATCACCCCGAGCCGCGGCGCTACGGGCAATGGGCGCCCGAGGCAACGGACCGCGCCATCCGCACGACGATCGACCCACTTTGCGATCGCTTGCGGCTCATGTTCTTCGGCAATCTCCATCAAGATTGGTCGGAGTTCGTGCTCGCCGATTTGGGCGTCTACCAATACGAGTCGGTGGCATTTCCGCCGTCGGCGCGCGCTTTTCGCACGCGGGCCGACATCGACGCCTATCTCGCCTTACATGCGTGCCGTGCGGCGCTCGATTCGCTCATAAACGATGAGGACATCGCCGCCTTGGTTGCCGCAACGATGGCCGTCGAGATCGATATCGACAACCCTTGGCTCGAAACGCGGCGGGCGAAGCTCCTGTTCCGGGTCGGCAACCATGCCGAACGCCTCTCGCACTGGACCACCGCATTCGACGCCTACCTGCGCAGCACTTGGCCTGGCGCGCGGCATCGACGCATTCGAGTGCTCGAACGCGACGGCCGGTTCGCGCAGGCCTTCGAATTGGCTTGCGAAGCGCTACGCGAGCCCGAAAGCGAAGCTGAAGGCCAGCGCGTAGCGAGAATGATGGGCAGGCTGCGCAAAGCGATCGGGCAACCGGCTGAGCCCGCACCGAGGGAAAGCACGATCGAACGCGAAACGCTGGTCTTGCCTTACCCCGATGAACCGTTCGCCGTCGAATATGTCGCGCGCGATCATCTCGGTACCGATACGGCGCCTGTCTTTTATGTCGAGAACGGGCTGATCAACTCCCTGTTCGGCTTGCTATGTTGGGAAGCCGTGTTCGCACCTGTGCCGGGCGCGTTCTTTCACCCGTTCCAACGTGGCCCAGCCGATCTGCACGCGCCCGATTTCTTGGCAAAACGCGCCGAAACGTTCGCACGCTGCCTCTCTCAACTCGACAGCGGTGCTTATCGGCAGACCATCCGGCGGCACTTCGAACAGAAAGCCGGCCTGCAATCGCCGTTCGTCTTCTGGAGCATGCTGACGGACGAACTCCTCGAGTGGGCGCTCGCGTGTCTGCCCGCCGCGCACTTGAAACTATGGTTCGCGCGGCTGCTGGCCGACATCCGCGAAAACCGCTCAGGATTGCCCGACCTCATACGTTTTTGGCCGGCAGAGCAGCGCTACGAATTGATCGAAGTCAAAGGGCCAGGCGACAAGCTGCAAGACAACCAGACACGCTGGCTGCGCTATTGCATCTCGCACGGCATGCCCGTGCGGGTGCTCGACGTTCGCTGGGCGCACGCGGCCGAGGCTGCCGCGTGAGCTACGTCGTCGCTGTCCGTACGCTGTGCGAATTCACCGCCAAGCGCGGGGATCTCGATTTGCGTTTCACGCCATCGCCGACCTCACTCGAAGGTATCGAAGGTCACGCGACGGTCACTGCCAGGCGCACAGCCGGATATGAAGCCGAGCTGACACTCACCGGCACGTACGGCGAATTGACGGTACGCGGCCGAGCCGATGGATACGATCCCGCGCTGAACCGGCTGGAAGAGATCAAAACCTACCGCGGCCAGCTCGATTCGATGCCAGACAATCACCGTGCGTTGCATTGGGCGCAAGCGCTCGTCTACGGCCATCTGCTCTGCGAAACACGAAAGCTGACGGAACTGACGGTCGCGCTCGTCTACTTCGACATCGGCGCCAGGAAGGAAACCGTGCTCACGCAGACGCACGGCGCGGCCGCGCTACGCGCCTTCTTCGATCTGCAGTGCGAACGTTTTCTCGCATGGGCGATGCGTGAAAGTGCGCATCGCAGCGCGCGCGGTGCCGCGCTTGCTCGTTTGCAATTTCCGCACGGCGCATTTCGAAGCGGACAGCGCGAGTTGGCCGTCGCCGTCTACCGTGCGGCACGCGACGGACGCACCTTGATGGTGCAAGCGCCGACCGGCATCGGCAAGACGCTCGCCACGTTGTTTCCCGCGCTCAAGGCATGCGGGCAGGGGCACGTCGAGCGAGTGTTCTTTCTAACGGCGAAAACCCCGGGACGGGCACTGGCGCTCGACGCGATCGATGCGTTGCATCGAGTGGACGGCGAACTGCCACTGCGCACGCTTGAACTCGTAGCTGGCGATAAAGCCTGCGAGCATCGCGACAAGTCGTGCCATGGCGACTCATGCCCGCTCGCGCGCGGTTTCTACGATCGATTGTCATCGGCCCGAGAGACGGCGCTCGAGAGCGGCCGCCTCGACCGCGAAACGGTACGCCGCGCGGCGCTCGCTCACGACATCTGTCCTTATTATCTGGCCCAAGAACTCGCTCGCTGGTGCGATGTCGTCGTAGGCGACTACAACTACTACTACGACAGCAGTGCATTGCTTCACGCGCTCGCGCGCATCAATCAATGGCGCGTCGCGGTGCTCGTCGACGAAGCGCACAACTTGCTCGAGCGTGGACGCAAGATGTATACGGCCGAGATCGAGCAAGCCGCGTTCAAAGCCGCCGCGAAGAGCGCGCCCGCCGTGCTGAAAAAGCCGCTGCAACGATTGCAGCGTGAATGGAATGCGCTCAACCGCGAGCAAGCGAACGTTTATCAAGCGTACGCCGACGTGCCGGAACGTGTCCTGTCCGCCGCACAGAACCTAATCGGCACCGTCACCGATCACCTCGCCGACGCACCGCTCTCGCTCGACGACACGTTGCTGCGCGTGCTCTTCGACGCCATGCATTTTGTTTCGTTGTCCGAACAATTCGGCGAGCACTCGGTATTCGACGTCCACCTGCGCGCGAAGCACGACCCGGGCGATGGTGCACGCGGGCGAGCGTTCTCGAAGCTTTGCGTGCGCAACGTCGTCCCCGCGCACTTTCTTGCCCCGCGGCACGCAACGGCCCATGCCACCGTCGCATTTTCCGGTACGTTCGCGCCCGAGCAGTTTTATCGCGACATGCTTGGCCTACCCGAGGGCACCACGGCCATCGACGTCGAAGGACCATTTCGCGCTCAGCAACTAAGGATTCACGTCGCCGCGCACGTCTCCACACGATGGCGCGATCGAGAGCGTTCGCTCATCCCAATCGTCGATTTGATGGCGCGTCAATATGGCGAGCGCCCCGGGAATTATTTAGGGTTCCTCAGCAGCTTCGATTATCTGCAGCGTATCGCCGATTCGATGCGCTTACGTCATCCCGGCGTGCCCATCTGGACGCAGGAACCGGGCATGGACGAAGCCGCGCGCGATGAATTCCTCGCGCGTTTTCGGACAGCCGGTCGGGGTATCGGGCTCGCAGTGCTCGGCGGTGCATTTTCAGAGGGCATCGACTTGGTCGGAGAACAACTGATCGGCGCGTTCGTCGCCACGCTCGGCTTGCCGCAAGTCAACGACGTCAATGAAGCCATGCGCCGCAAGATGGACGCAAAGTTCGGCAGTGGTTACGACTATGTCTACTTGTATCCCGGCTTGCAAAAGATCGTACAGGCAGCGGGTCGCGTCATCCGCACGGAAACGGATGTGGGTGTGCTGCATTTGATCGATGACCGTTACCGCCGCGCCGAAGTCAGGCGGCTGTTGCCGACTTGGTGGGCCGTACCCTAACCAGCCCGGCATCGGCCGCCGAGCGCGTTGACTTGGGGACGAAAGTTATTCGTTCGTCCGACAATTACCCTTCCGCCCCCGCGCGAAAGGGAGCCATCGTCGGGCACAGGCGTTGCGCGCCTGCGTAGACTTTCGGAGACTCCTATGAGCAAAGAAGATGTGCCCGGCGTTGGCCCCTACGGTGGCCCGGCGGGCGGCTGGGGTGCGTTGCAGGCGGTTGCGCGCGCGTTGCGGCAACAGATGGGGGTAAGCCGGGAAGCCGTGATGCTGTTGAAGGTCAATCAGCCCCAAGGCTTCGATTGCCCCGGCTGCGCTTGGCCCGATCCACGGAGCACCTCCTCGTTCGAGTTTTGCGAAAACGGGGCGAAGGCCGTCTCCTGGGAAGCCAACACGAAACGTACAACGCCCGAATTCTTCGATAGGCATCGTGTCGGCGAGCTGTGGCAATGGAACGACTTCGAACTGGAAAACGAAGGGCGTCTGACGCACCCGATGCGTTATGACCATGAATCCGATCGCTACCTCCCCGTCTCATGGGACGACGCATTCGCGACCATAGGCGCAGCGCTGCGCGCCCTGCCCGATCCGAACATGGCGGAGTTCTATACGTCGGGCCGCGCATCGAACGAGGCCGCGTTCCTGTTTCAACTCTTCGCGCGGCGTTTCGGCACGAACAACTTCCCCGACTGTTCGAACATGTGCCATGAAGCGACGAGCGTGGGTCTGCCCGAAGCGATCGGTGTGGGCAAAGGCACCGTCACGCTCGCCGATTTCGATCATTGCGACGCAATCTTTTGCATCGGCCACAACCCGGGCACCAACCATCCGCGCATGTTGGCCACGCTGCGCGCGGCATCGCTTCGGGGCGCGAAAATCGTCGTGCTCAACCCGTTGCACGAGCGCGGGCTCGTGCGCTTCACGTCGCCTCAAGATCCGGTCGAAATGATGACTGGGCGCTCCACCCCGATCGCCACCGATTATCTGCAAGTCAAGATCGGCGGCGACGTGGCTGTGCTCAAAGGCATGATGAAGACGCTGCTTGCACTCGATGGGGAAACCTTGATGGCCGCCGGTCAAGGCGTGCTCGATCGCGATTTCATCGACGAACATACGATCGGCCTCGACGAAGTCATCGCCGACCTCGATGCCACGTCGTGGGACGACATCGAAGCGGTGTCGGGCATCGCGCGCGCTGAGATCGAGCGCATCGGCCGCCTCTATGCGCAATCCAAAGCCGCCATCGTTTGCTATGGCATGGGCGTCACGCAACACCGGCAAGGCACGGCGAACGTACAGCAAATCGTCAACTTGCTGTTGATGCGCGGCAACTTCGGGCGCGACGGAGCGGGCATCTGTCCGTTGCGCGGGCACTCCAACGTGCAGGGCGATCGCACGGTGGGCATTACCGAAGTGCCACCGCCTGAACTGCTCGATGCGCTCGAGCGCGTGTTCGGCTTCGCGCCGCCGAGAGAGCATGGGCATGGCGCCGTCGCCGCGATCGAGGCGATGAGAGACGGACGCGCGAAAGTCCTCATCTGCCTCGGCGGCAATCTGCCGGTGGCGATGTCCGATAGCACGGCTTCTTTCGACGCGGTGCGCCGGCTCGACCTCGTCGTTCATATCGCGACAAAGTTGAACCGGTCGCATCTGCTCGTCGCCAAGGACATGCTGCTTTTGCCTTGCCTCGGGCGTACGGAACTCGACGTGCAAGCAAGCGGCGCGCAGTTCGTCACCGTCGAGGATTCGATGTCCATGGTTCACGCGTCGCGCGGGTCCTTGCCGCCCGCTTCCGACTTGCTGAAGTCGGAACCCGCGATTGTTGCAGGCATGGCGAAGGCCTCGATCGACGATCCGAAACTCGATTGGGACGCGTGGGTGGCCGATTACGATCGCATTCGCGATTCGATCGAAGCCGTCTTTCCGCGATTCGAGCGCTTCAATGAGCGCGTGCGGCAACCGGGCGGCTTTCGCTTGTACATCCCGGCCTCGGAGCGGCGATGGGCGACGCCGGTTGGACGCGCCCGCTTCATTGCGCACAAGGGCGTGCTGGCCGACCCGCGAACCGGCCGCAGCGACGCCTTGATTCTCGCGACCATCCGTAGCCATGATCAATACAACACGACGATTTACAGCTATAACGACCGCTATCGCGGCATAACAGGCCGTCGCGACGTCATCTTCGTCAATGCCGCCGATCTCGCGGCGCGCGGCTTGAAGCACGGCGATCTCGTCGATGTCGAAACGATCGAGGATATGGTCAGCGTCGGCGCGAGCCGCCGCGTGGAGCGGCTCACTGCCGTCGCCTTCGACATCGCGCCGGGCTCGGTGGCCGCCTACTATCCGGAAGCCAACTGCCTGGTTTCGTTGTCCGATGTCGATCCGCGCAGCGGTACGCCGTCATACAAATCGATTCCGGTTGTGCTCTCGCTGAGCCGATGCGACGGTGCCGCCGTGGACGACGCGCATACCTGGCAAGACGGCGACGTTCCCGTCGATCGGACCGGCGCGGCCACGGCGGCGGACGCCGGCAAGCCGCCGCTCGATCGGACGACGCCTTCGTAGCGGCGTCGCCCTCAGCCGGTTTTCAAGCGCCCGCGATCTGTTGCGCCGCGTCCAGCAACTGATCGACGTCGGCAGCCGTCGTCGCGAAGGCCCCGATAAGATGGCCGGTTCACTCTTCGTCGATTGCGCCGTCCAAGGTCAATAACGAGCGCGCCGTCA
>CAYRLJ010000003.1:0-92395 GCA_964425025.1 uncultured Burkholderia sp.
ATATCGTCGGTGAATGTGGCAGAAAAGAGCAGCGTCTGGCGTTGAGCGGGCAAGGCCGCAAAGACGGCGTCGAGTTCGCGCGCAAAGCCTAAATCCAGCATGCGGTCGGCTTCATCCAGCACCAGGGTTTGTATTTGATCAAACTGCACTGCGTTCTGGCGATTCAGATCTAGCAAACGGCCCGGCGTGGCAACGAGCACATCCACGCCTTTGCGCAATTTCATCATCTGCGGGTTGATACTCACACCGCCGTAGGCGGCCAGAAATCGTAAGTCGAGCCCTTTGCCGTAAGCGATAAAGCTTTGCAGCACTTGTTCGGCCAGTTCACGCGTGGGCACCAGCACCAGAACGCGCGCGCGGTTGCTGGACACCGCCGGGCCGTGTTGCACTAGCCGTTGCAACAGCGGGAGCGCAAAGCCCGCCGTTTTGCCAGTGCCGGTCTGTGCCGCAGCCATGACGTCCTTGCCACTGAGCACAGCAGGAATCGCCTTGGCCTGCACCGGCGTAGGTGTCCGGTAGTTGAGGTCCTGCACATTACGGAGCAAGGGATCGATCAGGCCAAGCGAGGCAAAAGACATTGGCGTATTCCGGGGTAAAGCCGCAATTCTAGCTGTTACCGCCTGTGCTGAAAGGCTAATGTCCAGGATTTCCGGGCGTTGTCAGTCTGGAAGTACAGGCGTTGCAGCGGCCGAAGCCGGACCCGGAACGGTCGTCCGACTTTCCAAACAGCAGACGTCCGATTTATACGGTTGGCGGCGGCGCGGGAGTGATCCGCCCAAACTTCATGCTGGAACGCGCGTTGTCAGACGTCGCCCAGCGTGTCAGGCAGGATGATCTGGTCTGGCACACGCGAGGGCGCGAAATGCGTCGCCCCGTAGTACATCGCGCCAGGCACGACGATGCCGACGATCCACGAAATATCCACGCCGCCGAGATACTGGACCCAACGCCCGGTATAAAAGCCCGTGGCGACGAAAGGCATCTGCACCAGCACACCTGCTACGTAGACGGCGATGCCGACCGGATTCCAGCGCCCGTATCGGCCATTCGGATCGAAGAGCGCGGGCACATCGTAACGCTCACGCGTGACCCAATAGTAGTCGACAAGGTTGATTCGATATGGTCGTCAAGCTATCAACAGCTCGCTGTTGTGCGCCGAGTCCAGCGAATCACTCGTACCGGTGGCGCTTCAGAGATCGCCACGAACTTCGCCGGTTCCCAGCACGCTCCGCCGCCGGTTGACCTCCGCCCACAGTTCATCGCTGTCATCGTTGCGCAGCAGGACCACCCAGTCCAATTGATCGTCGGCCACGCCGAAGTAGTCAAGGATTTCCCTGCGAACGGTATCGACGAACTGCGTGAATTCCGGGGTTGCTTGGGCCTGCGCATGCAAGGCGTCGTATTCCGCATCGTCCGCGCCACCGCCGTGCTCGTCGATGTAGCGCGAGATCCACTGGTCCCGTTCACGGTCGTAGTCGGCCTCGGCGCGCATCGCCTGCACGGCCGAGGAGAAATCCAGTTCTGCAAACGCGGCGATTGCCGCGGTTGTTGCCTCGTCGAATGTCGTTGTCATCCCATAGCTCCTGTCGGTGCGGTGTGCCGTCGCCGTCCTTCATCGACTGGCCGGCGGAAAGGCCAACGGCAGCCTAACCGTAAAAACTGCGCCTTTGCCGTGCCCTTCGCTTCCTGCCTCGATGGTTCCGGCATGCAGTCCGACGATATGTTTCGCGAGCCATAGGCCGAGGCCGAGACCACCCACCCTCCCGCTGGATTGCGGCAGGATCTGCTGGAATCGGTCAAACACCATCGACAACGCGTCTGCGTCGATGCCCCTCCCGGTGTCTCGAACCGTCAGCTCCGCATAGCCGGGCACGGCTTTCACCGACAAGTGGATTTCGCCGGTGTCCGTAAATTTGACGGCGTTTGCCAGCAGATTCCAAAGGACCTGCTTTATCCGGCTCTCGTCAGCCATCACGATGCAATGCCCGATGTCCGACGCATGCAAGCGCAGATTTTTTTGCTGCGCTAGCTTGCCAACGTCCTCGGCAACGATTGCGGCGATCGCCCCGAGATCGGTCGGCTGTCTATTCACCGATAGTTTTCCGGTCGCAATCGCCCCGCTGTCGAGCAAATCGTCGACCATATGCGCCAACTGCCTGCCGTTGCGGCGAATGGCTTCACCGGCCCGGGCGACGTGCTCGGGTTTGGGGGCAAGTTGCAAGACTTCCGCCCACGAAACGATCGCGTTCAGTGGTGAGCGTAGTTCATGGCTGACCGATGCGATGAACTTGTCCATCGCGCGCGTCGCCGCTTCGCTGCGTTCACGTTCGGATCGTTCCGCTTTCGCAAGCGTGTCAAGACCGAACTCATAGTTCTTCCGCGACGTTATGTCGATCGTCAAACCGATCACCGCGCGCATCGTGCCGTCCGCGGAGAAATGCGCGTCGCCGCGCACGAGGACCCAACGGGATGCAGATGACCCAGTCAAATTCAGTTCAAACTCGGACGGTTCTCCGCTTCTAAGGGCGTGCCAGTTCGCGGCCGCGTCGGCCGGCGAATCGCCCAGCAGCAGTTGGGTGGTGACATCGGCGATATTTTGTACGCCCAGGTCGCGCAAACATTGCTCCGTGCATCTGATTGCGCCGCTCGAGACGTCGATGGTCCAAACGCCGAACCCCGCGAGCGCGAGTGCCTGCTCAAACGAGACCGTCCGGCTAACGGAGGACTCGTGCCCCAGCGATGTTGCTCCCAGATAAAGCGGTGTGACTTCGTCATACCGCAAAGTCACTGCTGCGCCGTCGGCCGATGTCGGCGGCAGGAAAGACGCGAAGACCTGCCAGTTGCGCAACTGGCTGAAACGCTCACCATGCACCCGCGTTTCGAGCCGCACGACAGGTGACAGCCGGCTCTGTCCTTCGCACGTGGCGCCGGCGACGGTTTGGATCAATGCCTGGTGCGTTGCGTCAGGCTGCGGCCGGCAGCCATGTTGGTCACCCGCACTCGGAGGGAGGCCGAAGCGTGCACGCCACGCCGCGTTCGCTGCTACAGGCTGCAACTCGCGGTCCAATACAAGGTAGGGTTCGGCAAGGCGATCGAATAGCGCGGCAGCGTTCGTCAAAGAACTCCCCGTAACGGTTTTGCTGCACGCCGCAGCAGCAAGGCATGCGTTGCACCGGTGACGCGTACGAAGTGCGGATTAGCGCGCACGGTTGGCCCGAACGCCGAGCAGGTTTTCGATCGTTGCCAGAAAAACGTCCATTTGCGCCGGTTTTCGCAGTACTGCGTCCCAGAGATGAGCTGCCGCTGCGGTGCTGACGTGCGCCGAAGTGTGTAGCAAGATGGGTATCGATGCCCATTGCGGGTTCGCGCGGACCGCCCGACACAGCTCTTCGCCGTCCATTCCGGGCATCATCAAATCAGAGATGAGAAGCTCGGGCGTACGGCGGGCGATGGCACTAAGCGCTTCTCTACCGTCGCGCGCGCATTCGACTTGGTAGCCAACGAGTTCTAGTGCGAAGCTCCATGCGTCGCGCAGTTCCGGCTCGTCGTCGACCAAGAGGATGTGTGTCATAGACCGCTAATAACGAATGCCTTCGAACGCTCAAACCGGCTGCGTGGCAGCTGGCGAACCCGCCACGCAGCAACCGTGGAGAATGTGGCCCTCGGGCGTCATGCGGTTTTGCCCACATATTGCGCGATGAGCCCAATCAGCTTGCCCGCCGCAAACGGCTTTTGCAGTATTGCGCTGAACAAATGCTGCTCCTGCTGCGTGACGGGATCCGCCACAGCGGTACAGAGGATGATGGGCAGCTGTGACAGCTCGCTGCTCCGCCGTAGCGCCCGAGCAAGCTCCAAGCCCGACATGACCGGCATCATCAGATCAGTGATGACGAGTGCTGGCCGTTCCTGGCCGATGACCGCCAGCGCATCCTTGCCATTCGCGGCCGCATGTACGGCGTAACCTTCGCTCTCGAGCAGAAAGGTCAGGAAATCAGTGACCAATGACTCGTCGTCGACCACAACCAGGGAAGTCATCCGCTGCCCGCTTATCGACCGCCCGAGCTGCGACCGGAACTCGACCCGGCAGCGGTGGCCGGCGCGGTACCCGTCACATGCAGGCCTACCCCTGATTCGTCAATCGCGACTTCCGCGATCGACGTGTCGAATACGCTGTCCCGAACTTTAAGTACAGAGAGCGAGCGTCGCAGTTGCCCGTCCACCCGCGCGTGCTGCATGCCGATGACGTTGTCGAACTGACTGAGAATTTCCGGCGCAGGGTTGGTCATCCACGGGCCGGACAGCTCCTTGACTTCCCAGGTGCATACGGTCGTTACTCCCACCGCGCGCAGCTCATTGGTCAACGCGCTGAAGAACTCGACCACCCTCTGCGGCTCGACAGTGGCGCGCTCGAAACCTGCCAGGCCATCGATGAAGAGCCGCTCGGCGCGGGTCTCGCGAACGGCGCTCAGCAGGTCGTAAGCGAGCTTATCGAGCAGATTCTCGGTGAGTGGACGCCAGAGGATTTTCAGTGCACGGGACTGCACCAGGGCCTGCAAGTCTATACCCAGCGCCGCGGCTTTCGTGCACAGCCGCTCCGGAGTTTCATAGAAGCCGAAATAGACTGCGGGGCGCTCGGGCGTTGCAACACGCAGGAAGCCGATGCCAAAGGTGGTCTTTCCACTGCCTGCCGGTCCAACAATGGCGGAGACTGAGCTCCCGGGTAGTCCGCCTCGCAAACGCTCGTCGAGTCCGCCGATCCCCGTGTCTAGCCTTTCCGTGCTCGGGCGGTCCGGTGCGGATGGCTCGGCCAGCGCCGCTTCGAGGCGTGGATATACGGCAATGCCGCGACTGCTTATCTCGAACAGATGCTCACCGCCCAGCGCGCGACTGCCTCGCGACTTCGCAACCCGTATGCGGCGCACTGTACGCGACCCATGCAAGCTTTCTTCGAGTTGCAGCACACCGTCGACCATCGTGTGCTCAGGACTCGCGTCCTCGATTCCCGCGCTGGTCAAGAATAGGACCGTGCACCCGGTAAACGCGGCATGTCCCTGCAACTCCGCGACGAAAGTCTTGACGTCCAAATTGCTTTGGCCGCCTTCGCGTGCGTTGAGCAGACCGTCCAGCACGAGAATGTTGGCGTTGCGGCGCGCGAGTTCGGCTCGCAATGTCGCAACGAGGGCGCTCAGCCCCTCCTCCCGGAGAGTGCGGAACAAACTGATATAAGTGAGATCTTTGCCGACGCGCGCGGCATCGTAGAAATCGAGCGTGGAGAGGGATTGAAACAGACGGTCATGCGACTCAGCGAGCAGCGTGACGTAGAGAACCTTGCGGCCTTTCCTGGCCTGCGCAAACGCGATCTGGTTGGCAAGTATGGTCTTACCCGCGCCGGGTCGGCCCTGGAGGATATACGACGAGCCTGCGATTAGACCACCGCCGCAGACTTCGTCGAGTCCGGGAACATCGCTGATTAGCCGCACGAGCGTTTTGTCCATTACCTGCATCCGAGAGAGGGGCTTAACATCCACCGGCCGGGCGACGTGGTCGATTCGCACTCCTGGCCAACGTCTGCCAATGTTTGCCGGCTCCTAGCCAAAATCAGAAGTCTATCTGATCGTAGCGGCCAAGCGGGCGGCGGCGGTACTTTCCGAAGAGGGATCTACTCCACGCTCTTTGGTTTCCGTCGTCATGCCTTCCCATTGGCCCCGAGCCACTCGCGAAACAGGTTCACCTTGTGCTGGTGCGCGAGACAATCCGGGTAGACGAAGTAATAGCGGGCGCCCGTGGTCAGCACGATGTCGAACGGCATCGCGAGGCGCTTCGACGCAACATCCTCGCTCACGAGCGAGCAGTCGCTGATCGCGACGCCAAATCCCTGCGCCGCCGCGTTCGTCGCAAGGTCAAGCGTTTCAAAACTCTGCCCGAGGTCGGCTTCGATCTCGGGTGCCTCGGCATGGGCGAGCCACATCTTCCAGTCGCGATGGTCGCGCGTCGGGTGAAGGAGCGTATGCCGAGCAAGATCAGCGACGCTCTCTAGTGGCTTGGACTCCAGCAGCGACGGCGCGCAAACGGGCGTCAGTTGCTCGTCGAACAGCGCGATCGAATGAACGTCCGCGCCTGGCGACGAGCCATAGATAATCGCCGCATCGAAGGGCTCGACCTGGAAATCGACGTCGTGCTGCCATGAGGTAGTGAGCTGCAGCTGGATGTCAGGGTACTCGGCCTGAAAGCGCATGATCTTCGGCAGGATCCAGCGCATCAGGCAGGTGGGCACCTTCAGCGCGAGGTCGGTGCGCTGCCGGGTTAGCCGCAGCGAAATCTCCTCGATCCGCGAGAAACTGTCTTTTACAGTCGGCAATAGCTGTTCGCCTTCCATCGTCAGCACGAGCCCCTTCGCGTGCCGCGTGAACAGCGGAAAACCGTAGTGCTCCTCAAGTGCTTGGATCTGGCGGCTCACCGCCCCTTGCGTCACACAGAGATGATCGGCCGCGCGGGTGAAACTGCAGTAACGCGCGACCGTTTCGAAGATTTGCAGCGCGTTGAGCGGCGGCAGACGGCGCATGGTTGTTCCTTTGCAGCATTTGGAAAAGTCATAACGGCGGGTGTGCTCCCCGGGCGGGCGGCTTCATGACATTTATACACGCAATAGCGAACGATACGTCTGACGGTATTGGCTTCTGATCACGGCCATGAGCAACAGACATGAGGAGCATGCAAATTCATCGATTGCCGCGCATGCGCCACGCAACAAGAATAGGCCAACGCGCAAACCCCGGAGACAAAGCATGTACCGGCAATCGATCAACGCAACAGGCGTCTCATGAGCTCCCCTGAAACCGCCTCCCTCTTCGGCCACGCGGGAGGGCACCGCCAGCCCCGGCCGGCCACCACGCAGACCTGCGGCGAAGCACTCGTGAGGCTGCTCGAACACTACGGCGTCGAACAGGTGTTCGGCATTCCGGGCGTCCATACCGTCGAGCTATATCGTGGGCTCGCGGCGTCGACGCTGCGCCACGTCACACCTCGCCACGAGCAAGGTGCGGGCTTCATGGCGGACGGCTACGCGCGCGTTACCGGCAAGCCCGGCGTGTGCTTCGTTATCACCGGGCCGGGCATGACGAATATTGCAACCGCGATGGCGCAGGCTTACGCGGATTCGATCCCGATGCTCGTGATTTCCAGTGTCAACGCCACGCACCAACTCGGCAACGGTGCTGGCCGCCTGCACGAACTGCCGTCGCAGCACGGCGTGTTCGCAGGGTTCACCGCGTTCTCCCATACGCTGCTCAATGCGGACGAACTGCCCCAAGTGCTCGCCCGCGCTTTTGCGGTGTACGCGAGCGAGCGGCCGCGGCCAGTTCACATCGAAATTCCGCTCGACGTGATCATTGCGCCCGCTCGCGGTATGACATCGGGCGCAGCGGTGCTTCCCGCGAAGCCCGCCGGCGCACCGGCCACAATCGAGGAGGCCGCCGGCTTGCTCGAGCGCGCGCGGCGACCGCTCTTCCTGGCCGGTGGCGGGACTATTGAGGCCGCCCCCGAACTGCGCGCGCTGGCCGAGCGCTTGCAGGCACCTGTTGCGCTGACGATCAATGCGAAGGGGCTCTTGCCGCGCGGTCATGCGCTGTCGATCGGCTCGACCCAGTCGCTTCCCGAGACGCGCACATTGGTGTGCGAAGCCGACGTGGTGCTCGCGGTCGGCACCGAACTCGGCGAGACCGACTACGACGTGATGTTCGACGGCGGGTTCGCGATCGACGGCAAGCTTGTCCGGATCGACATAGACGCCCAGCAGGCAATGCGCAATTTCCCGCCCGATGTCGCGATCGCGGCCGACGCAAAGCTCGCGCTTGCCGCGCTCGCCGCCAAGCTCGCCGCCCGCCCGCTGCCACCGCGCGATGCCGGCTGGGGCGCACCGCGCGTGCGCGCCCTGCGTGCCGCGGTCGATGCCAGTTACGACAGGCCGATTCGCTCGCAGGCCGCGCTGCTTGATACCGTGTTGGACGCACTGCCCGATGCTGTCATCGTGGGCGATTCGACGCGCCCGGTCTACGCCGGCAATTTCGCTTTCGAAGCGGCCGCGCCTAGATCGTGGTTCAACTCGTCCACGGGCTACGGCACGCTGGGCTATGGGTTGCCGGCCGCGATCGGCGCCCGGCTTGGGAGCGGCAACCGGCCCGTGATATGCCTGATCGGCGACGGCGGCCTGCAGTTCACGATGCCCGAACTGGCGAGCGCTGTCGAAGCCGCCGTGCCGGTGATCGTGCTGCTCTGGAACAACCGAGGCTATGCCGAAATCAAGAAGTGCATGATCGAGCGCGATATCGAGCCGATCGGCGTCGACATATACACCCCGGACTTCCTCGCGCTGGCGCGAGGTTTTGGCTGCATCTCCGCTACGGCCGAAACACGGGGTCTGCTCGCGAACGAACTGAAGCAGGCCGCGGTTCGCCATGTGCCCACGCTGATCGAAATCGACGAGCAGGCGTGGTTCAGCAATGTATCGGGGGCGCAGGCATGAACGCGCCGAACGACTCGCCGTTCGTCAAGCAGCACTATATCGACGGCCTCTGGGTCGACGGTGCGCGGGGCGGGACGATTGCCGTGGCCAACCCGGCTACCGGCGCGCACCTGACCGACGTGGCCGCAGGCACCGCACACGACGTCGAACTTGCGGTGGCCAGCGCGGCCCGCGCGTTCCGCGCGTGGCGGAAAACGACTGGCGCCGAACGCGCACGCTACCTGCGTGCGATCGTCACGGCAGTCGAGGCGCGGCGCGAGCGTCTCGCGATACTGCAATCGCTGAACAATGGCAAGCCGCAGCACGAGGCGCGCATGGACGTCGACGACGTGATCGCGACGTTTCGCTATTACGCCCATCTGGCCGAGCGGCTGGACGACGCGGCTGGTGAAGAAGAAGTCAGCATTCCCAGCACCGAGCACCGTGCGCGAATTTGCCGCGAGCCGTGCGGCGTGGCCGCGCTGATCGTACCGTGGAATTTCCCCATGGTGACGACGGCATGGAAGCTTGCCCCTGCGCTTGCGGCCGGCTGCGCGGTCGTGCTCAAGCCGTCCGAAATCACGCCGTTGCCGGAGCTCGAACTGGCGTCGGTCGTTGCATCGGTCGGCCTGCCGGCCGGCGTTTTCAACGTAGTGACCGGTACCGGCGTCGACGTGGGCGCGCCGCTCGTCGCGCATCAGGGTGTCGCGAAAGTGTCCTTTACCGGCAGCACAGGCGTCGGACAAACGGTGATGAAGACTGCCGCCGACACGTTAAAGGGTGTGAGTCTCGAGCTCGGGGGCAAGTCGTCGATCCTAGTGTTCGATGATGCGGATCTCCACCTGGCGGTCGAGTTGGTCGAGACGGGCGGTTTCTTCAACAGCGGCCAGATGTGCTCTGCGACGAGCCGGGTGCTGGTTGCGCGCGAACTCGCGCCCGCGTTGCTGGCGAGGCTTGTCGAGCGCGCGGAGCGGATCGTCGTCGGCGACCCGTTTGCGCCAGGCGTGCAGATGGGGCCGCTCGTCAACCGTGCCCAATTCGAACGGGTCCGCGCTTATATCGAACAGGGTATTGCCGACGGTGCACGGGTCGTAACCGGCAGCGGCCGGCCAGCCGGTGTGCCGGAGCAGGGCTTTTTCATCGCACCGACGATTTTTGCCGACGTGCCGCCGACTAGCGCGTTGTGGCGCGAGGAGATTTTCGGCCCGGTCCTGTGCGTGCGCGTGTTCGACACCGAACAGGAAGCCATTGAGCTCGCCAACGACAGTGAGTACGGGCTCGTGGCGACCGTCGTCACCGCCGATGAGGAACGCGGCGAACGTGTCGCTCGCCTGTTGGAGGCCGGCGTGGTGTGGGTCAACACGCTGCAACTGATCTATCCACAGACCTCGTGGGGTGGGTACAAGCGCAGCAGCATCGGTCGCGAACTGGGCCCTTTCGGGCTTGCCGCGTTTCAGGAAATCAAGCAGGTACTGACGAGAAAAAGGATTTGCGATGACGCACGATAACCAATCCGACAACCCTTTCAATCAGCCGCTCGGCGGCAACCTGATGCCTCGCTTCGCCGGTCCGGCGACGATGATGCGCCTGCCGAGCGCGGCGTCGGCGCAGGGGCTCGATGCGTGTTTCGTCGGTGTGCCGCTTGACACCGGCACCTCGAACCGGGCGGGCGCGCGGTTCGGGCCGCGCGCGATTCGAGCCGAATCGTGCCTGCTGCGCCCGTACAACATGGCGACCCGCGCCGCGCCGTACGACAGCATGCAAGTGGCCGACATCGGCGACGTCGCGATCAACACGTTCAACCTGAGTAAGAGCATGGACATCGTCACGCAAGCGTATGACGAGATCCTCGAGCATGGCTGCGTGCCACTGACAATGGGCGGCGACCATACGATCGTGCTGCCGATCCTGCGCGCGATGAAGAAGAAATATGGCCCGGTTGGCGTGGTCCATGTCGACGCGCATGCGGACGTCAACGACACGATGTTCGGCGAAAAGATCGCGCACGGCACGCCATTTCGGCGCGCGATCGAAGAAGGGCTGATGGACGGCAATCGCGTCGCGCAGATCGGCCTGCGCGGCACCGGCTATACGGCAGAAGACTTCGATTGGTCGACGTCCCACGGCATACGCGTCGTGCAGGCCGAGGAGTGCTGGTACAAGTCGGTCGCGCCGATCATGAACGAAGTCCGCGCGAAAGTCGGCGGCGGCCCGGTGTATCTGAGCTTCGACATCGACGGCCTGGACCCGAGTTTCGCACCCGGCACCGGCACGCCGGAAATCGGCGGCCTGACGATCTGGCAGGCGCTTGAAATCATCCGCGGTTGCCGTGGCTTGGATATCGTGGGCTGCGATCTGGTGGAGATTTCGCCGCCGTACGACCCGTCCGGCAATACGGCGCTGGTCGGCGCGAACCTGCTGTACGAAATGTTGTGCGTGCTGCCGAAGGTCAAATACCGGAGGTAAATGGTGTGGGTCCGAGGGCGTGGCGGACCGCGACTCGCGCTCCGCTTCGTTCCGTACAGGCTGCGGCCAGCGCCATGCGCACTTCACATGCCGGCTACCTATAGCAACAATAAACCAACAAGCCGCCTATGCATTCTCGTCATGGCACGCATGCCGATATTTCGCTTGTGACGTAATTCTTGCAAACCTAGAGTCAGCTCATACGCGACGCAATACAAGCACTCATCCGGCGCATAGATCGGAAGACCTCACTGAATCAACATGGAGACGGCGATGGGACATTTTAATTCGGGACGGCGGCAAGCCTTTAAGACGATCGGTGCGGCGCTCGCTGTGTCCGCGCTACCGATGCCGTTCGTGAATCTGAAGGCGCAGGAACACAATTTCGCCGGCAAGACGCTGCGCCTGTTGACCTGGTCGGACGATACGGGCACTGCAGCGCTGCGCAATATCGCTGCGACATTCATGGCGAAGACTGGCGCGAAAGTGATTGCCGATCGCGCGGACGGCACCTCCGGGATGGTCGCCAAGGTGAAGGCCACCGGCGAGCGCCCTACCTACGATGTGATCACGCTCGCAGGCGTGGGCGCCGCGGGTCTCGGCGATGCGGGTCTGCTCGTCAAGCCCGATCTCGACAGGCTGCCGAACCTGAAGGACGTGGCACCGCAATATCGCACAGGCGCGAACGGTTTTGGCGTGGGCTATCTGCTGTGGTCCGACGGCCTCATCTACAGCACGTCGACCGTCAAGACGCCGCCCGCGTCGTACGAAGCGCTGTGGGACCCCAAGTATGCAGGCCGCGTGTTCCTCCCGCCACCCGAGTTTGCCGAGGCAGTCGATCTCGCGATCATCGCCGCAAAGATGTCGGGCGGCTCGCAGCAGGACATCGATCCGGGCTTCAAGAAGCTGACAAAAATGAAGGACCGTGTGCTGACGCTCGGCGAGAATCCGAATCAGGTGGCCGACCTGTTCCGCACGGGTTCACTCGATATCGGCGGCATTTATTCGCCGGCGTTCTTTCCCGATCAGATCCGCAAATCCGAATACAAGATGGGCGTGACGTATGGCATGAAGGAAGGTTTCGCCACGCAGTTGCTGTTCACCGTGATTCCGAAATCGCACCCGGGTGACAGCGATCTGATCCATGCATTCATCAACCATTCGCTCGATGCAGGCGTGCAAGGCCGCATGGCGGCCGACGTGCTCAACGGTCCGGTGAATTCAAAGGCGGTGGTTCCTGCCGAAGGGCGCGCGTATGTGCCAAGTCCGCAGCAGATCGCGGAAAGGGCTTTTCTGCATGACGACAAGGCACTTGCCGTGGTGCAGCCGGCTTGGATCAAGCGCTACACCGAGATCTTCTCAGTATGACCACCATGTCCGAAGTCTCTTCGCACCGCGCCGAACCGGGGGCGCCGGACGAGCCGGTTGCCGCCGCATCGGGCGCCGCGCTGCGCAAGGCACGGCCGTGGCTGCTGCTCGCGCCGATCCTTGCGTTTCTCTCGGTGCTCGCGGCCGCGTCGCTCGTCGTCCTGCGCATGAGCTTCGGCACGAGCGGTAACGAATGGCATAGCTTCACGCTGCAGAACTACGCGAACCTCGCCGATTCGTACTTTCTGAAGGCGCTGTGGCTCACGCTGCGGCTCGCGTTTCAAAGCATGGTGTGCGCGGTGGTGCTCGCGATCCCCGTCGCGCTGGCGATGGCGCGAACGGAATCGCGTCTGGCGCGACGCCTGCTACTCGCGGGCGTGCTGTTGCCGCTGCTCGTCAATTTGCTGCTACAGGGGTATGGCTGGTTAGTGATTCTCGGGCCCGCGGGCTTGCTCAATCACGCATTGCTAGCAAGCGGTGTGATCCAGCGTCCGATTCAATGGCTCTATCGTGAGCATGGCGTGCTGCTTGGCCTGATCCAGACAGCGTTTCCGCTTGCGGTACTGCCGTTGTCGAGCGCGATGCGCGCCGTGTCGCGCTCGTACGAAGAAGCCGCGGCAACGCTCGGCGCGACGCGCGGGCAGACGCTGCGTCACGTGACGTTGCCGCTCGCGATGCCCGGACTTGTCTCCGGCGCCCTGCTCGTTTTCGCCTACAACGCGAGCGCATTCGCGGTGCCGCTGCTGCTCGGCGGCCGGCGCGTGCCGATGCTCGCCGTGCTGGTGCACGACCAGGTCGCACCGCTTTTGAATTGGCCGGCTGCCTCGGCATCGGGCGTGGTGCTGATGGTCGCAACGCTCGTCGTCATGGCGATCTCGCAGCGCCTCGTGCACCGTACGCAACGGATCGAGGAGCCGTCCGCATGAGTACCCCGAACAATTCGCTTCCTTTGTGCGCCGTGCGCCTGCCCACGACGATGCCGGGCCAGCTCGGCAAGCCTGCGGCGCTGCTTGCCGCGATCGTCCTGTTCCTCGCCGCGCTGCCGATCCTGACGATGATCGCGATGTCGTTCAGCGCGTCGGATACGCTGCAATTTCCACCGCCCGGCTACAGCCTGCAGTGGTATCGCGCGGCGTGGCATACCTTTGTCTCACCCGATGCAAGCGACGTGCTGTCAATGGGCAGCGCGCTGACCACGAGCGTGATCGTCGCGGTTTCGACGATGGTCGTCGCAACGCTCGTCTCCGTGCCGGCCGCCTATGCGCTGAGCCGCTACCGCTTTCGCGGCAAATCGGCGGTGGAGCAGCTCGTTGCGCTGCCGCTCGTGTATCCGCTCGTGATGCTCGGACTGTCGCTGCTGCTGGTGTTCAACGTGCTGCCCGTCGAACTCGGCGTGTTCCGGCTCATCATCGCGCACGTGATTCTCGTACTGCCGTTCACCGTGAAGAACTGTGCGGCGTCGGTGGCGTCGATCGGCCCGGAGTTCGAGGAAGCGGCGTGCGTGATGGGTGCCAGCCCGCGCCGAGCGCTCGTCGACGTCGTGTTGCCGCTGATGCGCCCCGGCATCCTCGCCGGCATGCTGTTCGCGTTCATCATCTCGTTCAACGAATTCACGGTGACGTTCTTTCTCTACGGCATCAACACAATGACGCTGCCTATATGGCTCTACAGCCGCACGGTGTCGTCGCTTGACCCGACGGTGTTTTCGTTCGCAGTCTTCATTGTCGTCATCGACTTCGCGCTGATCTGGCTGCTTGAAAAGCTGATTGGCGACGAAGGCGTCGCAATCTAGGCGGGCAGCCCAAGGAACCTTCATGAGTCATCTAACACTTCAGGCCGTGACCAAGCGCTTTGACACCGCCTATGCCGTCGACCACATCGACCTGAGCGTCCCGGACGGCAAGCTGGTCTGCTTTCTCGGTCCGTCCGGCTGCGGCAAGACGACGCTGCTGCGAATGATCGCTGGGCTGGAAACGCCGAGTTCCGGTAGCGTGAAATTTGCCGGCCGCGATATTACCCACCTGCCGGCGAATCGGCGCGACTTCGGCATGGTGTTCCAGTCGCTCGCGCTGTTCCCGCATATGACGGTGGCGGGGAACATCGCCTATCCACTGCGGCTGCGTAAGACGGACAAGGCCGCACAAACACGCCGCGTCACTGAGCTGCTCGAACTGATCCAGTTGCCGCACATGGCGAATCGCCCGGTCACGCAGCTTTCCGGCGGACAGCGCCAGCGGGTGGCGATCGCCCGTGCAATTGCGTCGTCGCCGAAACTGCTGCTGCTCGACGAACCGCTGTCGGCGCTCGACGCCAAGCTGCGTGAAGCGATGCAGGTGGACATCCGCCTGCTGCAACAGCGCCTGGGCATCACGACAATCATGGTCACGCACGACCAGCGCGAAGCGATGACGATGGCCGACGAAATCGTCGTGATGGAAAAAGGCCGCATCGCGCAGGTCGGCAAGCCGCTCGACATCTACCGCGAGCCGGTCAGCGAGTTCGTCGCAGGCTTCATCGGTCTCGGCAACATCGTGCCGGTGACGTACGAAGGACAAGGTGCTGTGAGTCTGCCAGGCGGCCAGCACATCATCGTCACGCAGCCGGCGCGTGTGCCGCAGTCAACGACGGATATCCGGCTGCTGATCCGTCCCGAAGACGTCTGCGTGAAGCCCGCATCGAGCAGCGCCGGCCCGAATCATCTGAGCGGGACGGTCACCTTCATCCGCGACGTAGGCGCGTCGCTCGAAGCGACGATCGACTGCGCCGGCATCACGCTAACCGCGGCGACGACGCCACGCGAGACCCCGGGGCTGATGCTCGGGATGCCGGTACTGGCCGAACTGCCGCCAACGGCCTGCAAACTGATCGCGGCGCACACGGCTCACTGAATTCGAACTGACACCGATTTTTTCGACAGAGGAACAACCATGGTCACCCCTCGCTCCTTCTCCTTGCTCGCCCCGCGAATCTTCGCCACGTGCGCCGCAGCGCTGGCATTTTCCGGCATGGTCACACTCTCGGCGTTTTCCCCTTCCGCCCATGCCGATGCACTGGATTCGATCGCCAAGTCCGGCGTGGTTCGGATCGGCGTATTCGAGGACTATCCGCCGTTTGGCTCGATCGGACCGGACATGAAGCCCGAGGGCTACGACATCGACGTCGCCAATCTGATCGGCAAGGCCTTGAACGCGAAGGTCGAACTCGTCCAGGTGACAGGCGACAACCGCATGGCGTATCTCGCGGATCATAAAGCGGACATGCTGCTTTCCGTCGGCGAGACGCCGGAGCGCGAGAAGGTGATCGACTTCTCGCAGCCGTATGCACCGTACTACCTTGCTGTGTTCGGCCCGAAGACGCTGGTCGTGAAGAATGCGAATGACCTCGGCGGGAAGACGATTTCGGTCGCCCGTGGGACGCTCGAAGACCTGAGCGTCACCAAGATTGCGCCACCGAGCGCCACGATCAAGCGTTTCGACGATCCGAACGGTGCGATTTCCGCATTCCTCTCCGGACAGGCCCAGTTGATGGTGGTCGGCAACGACGTCGGTGCGACGATCCTTGCGCGTCATCCCGCGAACGATCCGGAGCAGAAGTTCGCGCTGTTCAGCTCGCCGGATCACGTTGGCCTGAACAAGAACGAGCCGCGTCTGAAACAGAAAGTCGATGAGACGATCGCGCGCTCCCGCAAGGACGGCACGCTGAACGCGATTTCGCAGAAGTGGCTGCGCACGCCGCTGCCCACCAATCTCTGACGACCGGCCTTGCGGACTAGCCCCACCTGACCACGAGCAGCACGTCATGACCTATGTATTCGATTTCAGCGGCTTCGGCTTCTACGCGGGCTTGCTCGCGCGGGGTGTGGCTGTCACGCTTGGACTTACAGCGGCGTCGACGGTGCTAGGTGGCCTGATCGGTATCGCGGGCGCCAGCGCCAGCGTTGCAGGGCCGCGCTGGGCTCGTTCGCTGGTCGGCGCGTATGTCGAGCTAATCCGCAACACGCCATTTCTCGTGCAGCTGTTTTTCGTGTTTTTCGGACTGCCCGGTCTCGGCATTCGTATCGACGAGGTGCAGGCCGCGATCCTCGCGATGACGATCAATCTCGGCGCTTACGCGACCGAGATCGTGCGTGCCGGTATCGGCTCGATTCCGCGCGGCCAGGTCCAGGCCGCGCAAGCCTTGGGCCTGCATGGACGCCAGGTGTTCCGCCATGTGGTGCTTCCGCAGGCATTGGCCAACGTGTTTCCGGCGCTGCTGGGCCAGGTGCTGATCGTCATGCTCGGCTCCGCCGTGGTATCGCAGATCTCGGTGCCCGATTTGACGTATGCGGCCAATTTCATTCAGTCGCGCAACTTCCGGTCGTTCGAGAGCTACCTGATCATCACCGCGATCTATTTGCTGCTGTCGATCGTTTTGCGCCGGTTCGTGAACCGGCTGGGACGCGGCCTCTTCGCGGGACGCGCAGGACGCACGCCACGCACGCGCAATGCACGGGGCAACTGGCGGACGCTGTTCACCTCGCGCGGCGCACGCACTCTTCCGACGGAGCGCTGACCATGAGCGAATTCACCCTGTGGGATATCGCGCGCAACCTGCTGCTCGCCGCACGCTGGACCGCGTGGCTGTCCCTGATCGCTTTCGTGTGCGGCGGTGCGGTCGGCTTGCTACTGCTGGCGATGCGCGTGTCGCCGCTGTCATGGCTGCGCCGGGTCGTCTCGCTCTATGTCGAACTGTTCCAGGGCACGCCGCTGCTGATGCAACTCTTCCTCGCCTTCTTCGGCCTGCCGTTACTGGGCGTGGACGTGTCCGCATGGATTGCAGCCACTGTCACGCTGACGCTCTACACCAGCGCGTATCTCGCCGATATCTGGCGCGGCTGCGTGGAAGCCGTGCCGCGCGGCCAGTGGGCAGCGGGTGCGAGTCTAGGCATGACGTTCGGCCAGCAGTTGCGCTACATCGTCTGGCCGCAGGCGAGAAAGATCGCGGTCGCGCCGACCGTCGGCTTTCTGGTGCAGGTGGTCAAGAGCACCGCGCTGACGTCGATCATCGGGTTCACCGAACTGACTAAGACCGGCACGATGATCACCAACACCGCGTTCCGCCCGTTTCCGATCTATGGGATGGTTGCGCTGATCTACTTCGCGATGTGCTACCCGCTGACGTGGTACGCGCGCAGGCTAGAGAAGGCGCAACGCGTGCGTGCCCACCGGTGACAATCGTCTTTCATGAATGGATTTCACGATGATCTCAATCAGCAATGTTTCGAAGTGGTATGGACATTTCCAGGTGCTGACTGACTGCACGACGGAAGTGAAAAAAGGCGAAGTGGTCGTCGTGTGCGGTCCCTCGGGTTCGGGCAAGTCAACCCTCATCAAGACGGTGAACGGCCTCGAGCCGTTCCAGAAGGGTGAGATCGCAATCAACGGCCAGTCGGTCGGCGACAAGAAGACCAACCTGTCGAAGCTGCGGGCGAAAGTCGGCATGGTGTTCCAGCACTTCGAACTGTTCCCGCACTTGTCGATCACCGAAAACCTGACGCTCGCGCAGATGAAGGTTCTCGACCGTTCGAAGGACGAAGCGGTAGCGAAGGCGCTGAAGCTATTGGATCGCGTCGGTCTTCGTGCGCACGCGGACAAGTACCCGGCGCAATTGTCAGGCGGTCAGCAACAGCGAGTGGCGATCGCGCGCGCGCTTTCGATGGACCCGATCGCGATGCTTTTCGACGAACCGACCTCAGCGCTCGATCCAGAGATGATTAACGAGGTGCTTGACGTGATGGTCGAACTCGCGAAGGACGGTATGACGATGATGTGCGTGACGCACGAAATGGGCTTTGCGAAGAAGGTCGCTCACCGCGTGATCTTCATGGACAAGGGCGTAATCGTCGAAGACGACCGCAAGGAAGAATTCTTCGCGAACCCGAAGTCCGATCGCGCGAAGGATTTTCTCGCGAAGATCCTGCACTAACCTCCCGGACATCAGGACGCGGGCCGGCCCATAGATCAGCCGCTGTGTCATCAAACCTCGGTCTGCTCCGCCATCTCGAGGGCATCGTCGACCTCGATTCCAAGGTAGCGAACCGTGCTTTCCAGCTTCGTGTGTCCGAGCAGCAACTGCACGGCCCGAAGGCTCTTCGTCCGGCGGTAGATCAGCGAAGCTTTTTGCGGCGCATCGTGTGGGCACCGTATGCGGTATCGTCGAGGCCAATCGATGGACCCGCAAGCGCGTAAGGTCGCACGCCCGCAGCTTGCTATCAATTACCAGATTGAACATCGCCAGCTCACGAACGTTCGACGCCATTTGAAGCCTCGTCCGGATCGCCCAGATTTCCCGAAGCGGCTTCTGTCCGGTGAGCTTGCCTTTGTTCCACGGCACGCGGTGGACAACCACGACATTCTCGGATTCCATGGCAATCTCCTTTCAATCGAATGGAGATTGAGTGTGCGCCGCGTCGGGCGGTCGCAGCCCGACCCACACCAGACAATTGGACGCCCGCCAGGTGACGACCGCTTTCAGATCGGCTCCGACATCCGATCACGATAAGCCGCTGCTGCATATTGCACATCAAGTCTCAAGCGTTTCAAGTTTCGGCGTTCTCGAAGAAATACGCTGGCACGTCCGGCCCCCACAGATACAGAGAGTCTTCGGGCGGATGGTTGCCGCTGGGCCACTCAGTGCCCGCTCCGACGTAGTCGATATCGGCCGAGTATTCCCAGAACGAGCCCCACGGGTCCCGCACATACTGAAAGTAGTTTGATCCGAGCACGTGGCGTCCCACGCCCCATCCGTCGACATAGCCCGCCCGCTGCATCTGCATTTTGCCGAGGCCGACCGCTTCGATTTCCGGGACATCCCATGCGCTGTGATGCCAGCCCTTCGTTGCGCTGTGGGCGAATGCTACCAGGTGATGATCGCTGCCGTAGCGCGCGTGCAGGAACGCTACGATACCCTCGGACCCGTCGGACAGCGTGAGGCCCAGTGCGCGTTCGTAGAAGTCGACCGCTTCGCGTACGTCCGGCGTGAACATCAGGACGTGAGAAAGCCGCGTGGGCTGGGTGAGGGGCGCGTCGGCGCGAGCGCACGCGCCGCGCGAACGCAAGGGCGCGGATTCCCGGGACGAAAGCGGCTTGCAGCCGGGTGACGTCTTCACACCCGCCTTGAGTTGCAACAGGTTGCCATCCGGATCGTGGAACCAGAAGCCGTCGTCGGGCGCGAGCCGTGCGGGCGCGGCGGCCTTCGCGCCGGCCGCAAGGATCTGCTCGCATAGCGGCGCGAAGTCGTCCGCGAAACAGTTCAGCGCGAGATACGCGAGCTGCTTGTGCGTGCCCTCCCGGACCTTCGCCCACACGTGAGCGTTGTGCGGCGTGCGCAGCAGCAACTCGCCCGGCCGCGACTCCAACTCGAAGCCGAAGGCGTCGAGGAAGCGCGTGGCCTCCTCGAGACCCGGCACATCGAGCGCGAAATGATCGATCGAATGAATGCCGAAACGCGCGCGCTTGATCGTCGTCGATGTCATGAACTCAACTCCCGTGTCAGGCGGCCACGCCGCTCGCATGCGCCTGCGCGCCGCTCGTTGCGCGCGGTGCGACGCCCAGCACCTGGGTCAGCACGCGCCGCAGTTCCCTCGCGGGATCCGCCGCGCGCGCGTTGCAGCGCCAGGCGACGAAGCGGTCCGGCCGCACGAGCACGCAGCCATCGTCTTCGATTTCGCGTTGAGCGGCCCACTGGCCGTATGCATCGAAGGTATGGGTCGCGTGCGCGATCGACACCGCATCGATCCTGATGCCGAACTCGCCGCCCACCTGCAGCGCCGCATCGAGCCAGGCCTGGCCACCCCTGCCGGTCAGCACCGTGAACACCCCGTTGCCGACCAGATCCAGCGTCGATACCTTCTCGCCCTCGCGCTCGATCCACGCATGCGGAAGATACGCGCCGGGCGTCGTCGTGGGGTGGTAATACAGCTCGGGGTCGCGCAGCGCGGCGGGAAAGGTCGCGCCGTCGCGCACGATCGCAGCCGATTCGTAGCGCTGCCCCAACTCGACGCCATGACAGTTGAACTGATAGTTCTGCTGCTCGACAGCCTGCGCGAGCGCTTTGCGGCGTGCCTTGCCAGTTTCGCTGTCCGAGAACAGCTCGTCGAGAGAGGCCCAGCCTTCCGCAGCGCTTTGCCCTTGCGAGAAGCCGAGGGCACTCGCAATCGGCAGCATCTCGCCAACCGATTTGATCGCCCGGTTCACGACGCCCTGGGCAACCGGCTGACGCTCGTCCGAGTATGTTTGCAGGAGCGCGGGCGATGCCTCGCCTTTGACGATCATCGCGAGTTTCCACGCGAGATTGAACGCATCCTGCACCGATGTATTCGAGCCGAGCCCGTTAGCCGGCGGATGCCGGTGTGCGGCGTCGCCGGCGATCACAACGCGGCCCTTGACCATGGTGCGCGCGACCATCCGGTTGATGGTCCACTTCGAAACGGCCTTCACGCGGACGGGGATGTCGGCCTCGCCGATGGTGGCGCGGGCGCGCGCGATCACGGCTTCCTCGCTGAGATCTGGCTCGCCCTCTTTCGGGTCGTACATGAAGAGCAGAACCCATTCGTTCCACGGGCGCACGCAGATCCAGGTGCCGCTGCCCACCCAATAGTCGCTGCCCGGCTGGGTCATCCAGTACAGCACGCCGGGGCGATGCGCCGTGTACTTCGTCAGATCGACTTCCAGCCAGCAGTTGACCGCGCAGCCCAATCCCATCTCGCCGTCCATCTCGAAGCCGAGATCCCGAACGACTACGCTTTGTGCGCCATCCGCGCCCACTGCATAGTCGGAAATCACTTCGATTTCCTCACCAGTCACGCGATCGACGAGCCGCGAGTAAACGGCTTCTTCTGTCTGCCGGATGGACACCAGCTCCGTATTGAAGAGCATCTGCGCACCATATTCGCGCGCCGCTGCGAGGATGACCGGTTCGAGCAGGTGCTGCGGCGCATTGCACATCTGTGACGGGCTCGCCGCCTCGTAGTCGGACTTGCGGCCGACGCCGGTGCCCCATGTCTGCAGCCTCGCGAGTTCCGCGCCGGCAAAGCTTGTGGCCCACACATTGTTCGACATCAGCTCGTGGGGCGTGGCGAGGGCGCGCACGCGTTCCTCGATGCCCAGATCGCGAAACACCTCGACGGTGCGCTGATTCGTGATGTGCGCGCGAGGCGAATGGGCAGTGCCGGGATAGCGTGTGATCGCCAGCACCTCGACGCCGTATTTCGCCAGCAGTGCGGCGGCCGTGAGTCCAGCGGGGCCCGCTCCCACCACGAAAACCGGGACGCGAATCTTTTTCATGTCTCCTCCTTCAGGGGATTTCGACGATCGTTTAACGATCTGTCGCGGCGTCTTCATCGACGACGATGTTGCGCAATACGCCAAGTCCTTCGATCTCGACTTCGCATACGTCGCCGGCACGCATGATGAGCCGGGGCTCGCGTGCCCAGCCAATGCCAGCGGGGGTGCCGCTTACGATGACATCGCCGGCTTCGAGCGTGATCGCCTCGCTGATAACCGAGATGAGCGATGCGACGTCGTGCAGCAGGTCGCTCGTGTTCGCCGATTGCACGACCTGTCCATTCAGGCGCGTTTCGAGCTTGAGGCCCGCGCCGCCCGCGGGCAGCTCATCTGCGGTGACGAACATCGGGCCGAACGCGCCGGTGCCATCAAAGTTCTTGCCGACTGTCCATTGCGGCGACTTGAACTGGTATTCGCGCACGGATCCGTCATTGAAGATCGAATAACCCGCGACGCAGGAGAGCGCACGCTGTTTCGGAATATGACGGCCGCCGCTGCCGAGAATGACGGCCAGCTCGCCTTCGAAATCCAGCGAATCGGAGATGCGCGGACGTATCATGGGCGCCTCGTGGCCAATCAGGCTCGAATTCAGGCGCGGGAAGATCGTCGGATAGTCGGGCTGTTCATACGGGCTCTCCTTTGTGTGATCCGCGTAGTTGAGTCCGATGCAAAGCAGCTTGCCGGGGCGTGCGAGCGGCGGCAGATACGTCACTGAGGCGCTCGAGAATTCCTCAGCGTCCGCGTGATGCGAAGCGCCCCAGGATGCGAGGTCGACGCCACGCGCGAGCAGATCGTCAAGCGTCGTTTCGCCGAGCGAGCGGATGGTCTTGCCCTGCACGACTCCGAGCAGCCGGCGACGGTTGTCGGGGGAAAAGTGGATGTACCGCATTGCATCTCCAGGTGTTGTCAGCTTGATGGCATGTCGAGGCTCGATGGAGGAAGAATAGAAATGGGCTGACGGCCGCGGTAGATCGCGCGGCCGTACAGAGTGTCCTGTCAAAGGAACAATCGAAGAAGGCGTAATCGAAGCGGTCGGCTCAAGCCAGATATCGCGCGTAAAACGCTCACTCGTCTTTCTGAATGTGCATGGCGATGTAGTCGATCAGGAGCCGCACGGCCGGCAGCAGGCCTCTGCGTGAGGGAAAGACGGCATGAGCCAGTCCGCCCTTGGGCGCCCAGCCCGGCACCACATCAACTAGAGTGCCCTTTTCGAGCTCGTTTTCGACGACCATGTAGGGCAGCTGCACGACGCCCACGCCTTTCAGGGCGGCCTGGCGAAGCACGGTCATGTCGTCGGTGATGTAGCGCGGCGCGTGAGGCAAGCGCGCCTCGGCTCCGTCTGGGCCCACCAAAGCCCAGGCGTGATCGCGCTGCGGTCCCCAATCGAGGCTGGGCATGCCGGCGAGATCCGCCGGATGCACGATCTTGGCGTGCTGTTTCAGGAGCGCCGGAGCGGCAACGAGGCGCTGCGGGCTTCCGGAGAGCACACGCATGACGAGCCCGCTGTCTTCTAGCGGGGGGAAACGCACGCGCAGCGCAAGATCGAGCCCTTCGCTGAGGACATCGACCCGGCGATTGGTTGCATCGAGAAGGATCCGCACCTTCGGATATTGCATCATGAAGTCAGCCACGAGACCTCCGATGCGGTATTCGAGCAGCGTCGTAGGGCAACTCATGCGCACGACGCCCTGAGGTTCCGAAACCCTGCGCTCCATGACCTCGCGGGCCGCATCGGCTTCCACGAGCACCGCGACGCAGCGCTCGTAGAACTCTTGTCCTGTCTCCGTTACCGAGAAATGCCGCGTGGAGCGGTTGAGCAGGCGAACGCCGTATTTGGCTTCGAGTTCGGCGACGCGGCGGCTCAGCTTGGACTTGGGCATGTTGAGCGCCCGGCCTGCCTGCGTGAAACCGTGGTTTTCGACCACTTTCACGAAGTAGAAGATGTCGTTCAGGTCGTCCATTACTGTTCCTCTGGCAGAACAATCACGACATCTTAGGGCAGGATGCCAGCGATCGTCATTGTTCCTCCCATAGAACACAGTCGGCATTATTCGGGGCTTTAAGCCGGTGTGTCGCCGACATAGGATTGAAGTGCATCCAGATCCGATGCGCCACGCCTCGATCCTCAGGATCCCACTTTCACTTCCTGCACTGTTTCTGGAGACAACCATGACAAGCGAACCCATTCGCGACCCCGCGAATGATCATCTGCTCACCCCGCAGAACGCGGCATTCATCGTCATCGATTACCAGCCGGTCCAGGTGAATTCCATCGCGTCGATGGACCGCCAACTGCTGGTCAACAACATTGTGGGTGCCGCCAAGGCCGCAGTCGCCTACAAGCTGCCGATCGTCCATTCGACGGTCAACGTGAAGACGGGGCTGAACAAGCCGCCTATCCCGCAACTGCGCGCCGCGCTTGGCGACTATCCGACGTACGACCGCACCAGCATCAACTCGTGGGAAGACGTCGAATTCCGCAAGGCCGTCGAGGCAACCGGTCGCAAGAAGCTGATCATGACGGCGCTCTGGACGGAAGCCTGCCTCACGTTCCCGGCGCTCGACGCGCTGAAGGCCGGCTACGAGGTCTATGTGGTCGCCGATGCGGTCGGCGGCACGTCCGTTGCGGCGCACGAAGCCGCATTGCGCCGTATCGAACAGGCAGGCGGCAAGATGATCAGTGTCGCCCAGCTGTTCTGCGAGTTGCAACGTGACTGGGCGCGCAGCGAAACCGTCCCGGCATTTATCAGCTTGTTCATCGAAACCGGCGGCACGGCCGGCATCCAGTTCTCGTACGACAAAAACTGACGTGTCGCGCGCGCGGCCGGTTGCGGTACCCGCCCGCGCGCATACGCCATGTCCGACGAATGTCGAGGCATCGTCGACGACGGGGAATCGATCATCATGAAGAGACAGGGCGCGCTGCCAAGTCTGGCAGTCTGCCTCACCGCGGCATTCTTCCATGCCGACGTGTACGCCCAGGGTAGTGTCACATTGCAGGGCATGATCGATGGCGGTGTGACCTATGTGAACAACCAGCATGGTGGCTCGGTGACGCAGTTCGACAGCGGGATCTTTGCACCGAACGTCCTGACGTTCAGCGCGAGCGAAGATCTTGGCGGTGGAACGACGGCCATATTCAATCTGACTTCGCAGTTCGATCTCGGCAGCGGCGCAGCCATCCCGGGCGCCGGCAAGATCTTCAATCGCACGTCATACGTGGGGCTGTCCGATGAGCGGCTTGGTGCCATCACGTTTGGCAACCAGTACGACTTCATGTTCGACATGTTGACGCTCGGGCTCTTCGACGGTGCGTTCCTGTTTGGCGGGCTTCATGATTTTCGCCAGGGACCATTCAGCGCGCTCGGCGTACCGCAAAATCCGACTGGCTCGTTTGATTTTGACCGCTTGGCCGGCGCAACGCGTGTGGCGAACGCGGTCAAGTATCGCAGCCCAACCTTCGCCGGATTCAGCTTTGGCGCGCTGTATGGTTTTGGCGGCATTGCGGGTTCGTTCTCCGCCAATTCGACGATCAGTGCAGGAATGAACTACGAGAGCGGTCCGCTTGCAGACCGGGGTCGCGTACATCGACGCCAAATATCCCGAGCTCGACAACGGTCACGAAGGAATTCGAAACTTTGGGGCCGGCGCGCATTACAGGTTCGGCAGCGTGCTGGCCATGCTGCTGTACACGAATACAAAGAATACGGCGAGCGGGGCAAGGATCGATGTCTACAAGGCGGGCACATATTGGACGATCTCGCGTGTTTGGTCGGCAGGACTCGACTACCAGTACATGAAGGGAAACGAGGTGCTCGAGAACAACAAGGCTCACCAGATCACCGCAGCGGTGCAATACCACTTTTCGAAGACAACGATGGCGTACGTCGAGGCCGTCTATCAGCGTGCGAGCGGCGACGCCGAAACGACCCAAGCATGGATCAATGGGTTGCTTCAACCCGACGCGGCAGCAAGCAACCATTTACAGACACTGGCGCGCATCGGTTTGCAGACGAAATTCTGACCGGCGCGGTGCGGACGAGTGTGCCGGCTGTCAGTTCGTCACGCATCAACACGACCGTGAACGCGACCCATTGTTCTATCAATGAGACACAGAGGACAGTTCCCACCCTCTACCGCCGTCATCGTCGCGCGACTACCCTGTATTCACACAACCACGGCCGCGGGCCGTTGAACAGGAACATACGATGATGAAAAAGATTCTCGGCGCATACAGCAACGCTAACGCACATTGGGTCGGTGACGGTTTTCCCGTGCGCACGCTATTCTCGCATCACACCATGGGCCGTCACTTGAGCCCGTTTCTGATGCTCGACTACGCTGGACCGAAAAGCTTCTCGCCGACAGGCCGCCGACTGGGCGTTGGGCAGCATCCGCATCGTGGTTTCGAAACCGTGACCATCGTGTACGAGGGCGAACTGGAACACCTCGACTCAACGGGTAGCGGTGGCCAGATCGGCCCCGGCGACGTGCAGTGGATGACGGCGGGCGCTGGCATTCTGCATGAGGAGTTCCACTCGCGCGCGTTTGCGAAAACAGGCGGGACGCTCGAGATGGTCCAGCTCTGGGTGAATCTTCCAGCGCAGCACAAGATGACGGCCCCCGGCTATCAAAGCATCGTGGCCAGCCAGATTCCGTCAGTCGACTTGCCGGCAGGCGCAGGACACGTGCGGGTGATCGCAGGCAACTTCGCAGGCAAGGCGGGGCCAGCGCACACCTTCACGCCGATGGACGTCTGGGATGTGCGGCTCAGCGGAGGACGCGGTGCAACGCTGACGCTGCCGGCGGCCCGTACGCTCGCGCTCGTTGTGCTGCGCGGTCAGGTCTGTGTCAACGGCGACGAGCGAGTCATCAGCGATGCGCAACTGGTTCTGCTTGCGCAAGAGGGCACCGACGTTCAGCTTGACGCCATCAGCGATGCAGTCGTCCTGGTGTTGAGTGGCGAGCCCATCGACGAACCCGTTGCGGCGTATGGCCCGTTTGTCATGAACACGTCCGAAGAAATTCTCCAGGCGGTAGAGGATTTCAACAGTGGGCGTTTTGGACGTATGGCAGCGACGGAGCAGCACACCATGGCGCAGTAAGCGTCGCCAAAGCATCGGAAGTCCTTCCATTCCCGACGCCGAACGGCGCATGAAGAAATTGGGCGGGCAGCGCAGGGGCGAGAGCTTGCCCGTTGTGAAAAACTCGCTTTTTCGCGCGCCGAACCGTCAATTGCGGTGATGTGAGTCGGGCGGTTGGTCAACGACTTCCGTGTCCGATGAGTGTTTCCGGGGGAGGAGCCGACGTTTGAACGACCCATCGACGCGACGAACGAGCGTCGCTTCATGGACGAACCCGGTCGAATCACCGATCTGCGGCAAGCCAACCGCCGTCGGGCTCGGTCGCCCCCCAGCGACGGCTGACCTCCCCTGAAGCCGACATCCGCCCTACATCGGGACTTTTCAAGCCTCAGGCCTTCGCCGATCCCGGCAAGCCGGGGCGCCGTTTCATACTGCTGAGAAGAAGTACGACCACTCCGAGCGAAATCCCAACGTCTGCAGCGTTAAATATGCCTGTTCGCAAATGCCCGATGCCCACGTTCAAGAAATCGAAAACCCGGCCATCATAGACACAACGATCGATCAAATTGCCAACTCCGCCGCCCAGAATGCAGGCAATCGCAATCACTTCTACACGGCCCAGCCTGGACGAGCGCACCAGCCATCCGAACAGTCCCGCCAAAATCGCGAGAACACCGTATATGAAGACAAGATTTCGAGTCGAATCGGACATTTCAGCCCCGAAGCTCAGGAACGCTCCGTGGTTATAAGTTGGAAGAACCAGAAGGCCTCCGGCAAGAAGCGACACCACCTCGCCGGGCGCCAATATTTGCTTGAACAATGCCTTGGTCGACTGGTCGATGATGACCCAGACAAGCGCGCCAACGAGCGCAGTAGTAAGTCTCTGGTTGGTTGTCATGAAATGGTCTGTAGACGGGCAGGAGCATATTCTATCCACCCTTGGATGCAGCGGATCGACGATCTACGCACTAACGTCGATCGGCCGATCTTGGCCGACCTCCGACCGACGACGCCCTCGCACCGTGCCCGGTCCGGCGGACGGCACGCGTCGACCCCTTTGAGCCATTCGGAAACGGCCCACCACGGTCTGCTTGTAACCAGATATGAGTCGCCCGGACCTGTCCAGTTCAGGAAACAGCAATGACCGGTCGGTGTCGGCATCGTGGATTTCCTCACGCACCGCATTGCCCGGTCGATAAGCTACTTACCGGACCGCAGGAGTTCCGAAAGTTGAGTCACTGCGGCATCGGCGATGCCGAGCTTCGCTAATTGCTCATTTATCTGTTCGACATAGTCGGAGCACGCGCCACTTGTACCATGTGCCTGCCGGATGGACGCGACAAGTTCTTGCATTGTTTTCGCCGACAGGATGTTCTTGCCCGTGTACAGCGGCACCATCGCCTGAGTTTGCTGAAAATCTTGCAGAGCTATGTCCAGACCACGGAGCTTGAAGTCCTTTCCTTCTCGTTTCACGAGATAAGCTTCAACCTCGGCTCGCCGCGCGTCCTGAAATTCGAATGCGATGCCTACGCATACGGCGCCAGCATCGGGTTCCAGATTAAGCGTTGGGCAGGGGCAGTCCTGCGTACCCCAATTCAATACCGATGCTTTGCTAAAGACGCGTCGATATCCCCAAAGTTCGGCCACGACGCGCTGTATGCATCCGTATTGCTTTTCCCATCCATCCGTCATCAGCGATCCGTAGCCGAAAACCCACATGACGTTTTCCTCTATTGAATCGGTTAACTGAATACAGTAGTGGCGCTTGGCCTAGCTTTTTCCCACTCCTTACGGGCTTTGCTGTAGTCTGCCTTGATGCTCTCGAACAGAATCAACTCATTTGCCGCTAGGTCAAGTGTCAGCGGCACTTCGTGGAAATCCTGCGAATGGGAGTGGGCATCGATGTATCGCGACAGCACGGCCATACGTTCATGGACACGAGCCGCGATACTTTCATCGAAGAAGACCTGATCGAGTGTGAACGTAATGTTCTCGCGCCATCGTCGTACGACATTATTGAACAGCTTTTTCTGAATAAAATCCTCATAGGCGGTTCGCAGACTGCCGCACGCCTTCTCAAGGGCGTCGCGCTGCACATCACCCGTCAAGGTCTTGGCGGAATCGGCATACTTTTTAGCACGGTCATACGCGGCGCCCTCGTAGTACTCGTGCGGGAAAGCCAGCCGGTCGATGGCACCTGGCGTATCTGCGTCGTCACGCCAGATTGTCCGGCCGGCGAACGCCACGCCCCTTTCCTCGGCCGCGGTAGCCAAGTAGTTCGTGAACAGAATATCGTGAGTGAACACTATGACCTGCCGCCGCGTAGCCTCGTCCACAAGCCGCTGAGCAATCGATTCTTTGCGCACATGATCCATAGAAGTCACAGGATCATCAAACACCACTCCGGCGCAGGAGCCGTTGAGCTCCATCTCCGTCAGAAAATCTGCCAGGGATGCGGCGGTCTGCTCGCCTTCGCTTAACACTTCGGATGGGTCAATCTCATTTGCGGCAGCGCTCGCGATCTCGATCTTCCGGTCGGTCGTTCCGGCATCGCCCGCGAAGCGGAATTGCACCGGCAGCGTCAATCGCAGCGCTTCACAGTTGGCCGTGAAGCGCGCGATGAAGTCCTTCGCGATCAGTTCCTTCGCCAAAGTCTTTTGCTTGCTCGTGACTTCGCGCTGGATAACCGAAAAGGCCCGAACACATTGTTCAGCCTTCGCCACCCATTTCAGGTCCTCAACGACGGCGGCGATGGCTTGGTACCGCTCAGCAAGCAGCTTGCGATCGCTAAGCAGTTGTTTCTCCGACGAAAGCTGTTCAATCAGAGCTTTGGGATCGGTCAACTGCAGTTTTTGGTTGTCCTGTTCCAAGCGCTCTATCTGCGCTGTGACACGCCCGGAGACGGGATCACATTCCAGCAAGGAGAATTCCGGAAAGAATTCGGTTGTCACCGCTCGTGTCAAAGCTTCAACGACAAGCTTGTACCCATCCACCTGACTTGCAATGTCCGCTTCCAGTGCGAGGTCCAGTTCCAGCAACGTTCGTCGAGCCGCGCTGTCGGCGGCGAAGAACTCCAGCCCAACTTTGCTCAGTGCCACGCTATAAGCCTTGAGCTCGCGTCGGGCGCTTGCTAGCTGTGTCTCAGTGTCGCTGGTGACCATCCGATAGAAGCGTGCCAGCCGGTCAGCACTGTCGTCGTCGAGCACTTGATGACACAGTACGCACCGCGCCCCGTCAGCTTTAGATGGAAATGCGTCGCCGGGGTAGGCCTCGTCGTTGTACGCAATCGCAGCAGACAGCAGATCGCGCCACGCGGGAGTTCCAACCGGCTGAACCGGCTCGCCGCCGAACTGGACTGCGGACAACGCAGTCCCCTTTTCGACAAGTGCAAGAATATTGCCTACTGTGTCACCAACATTCTTCACGAGAGCTGGCGTCACAGTTGCCGCTAAGGCTGCAAGCGACACCTTCACCGCATTTAAATCGACGACACGCTGCTCATTCTTCTTGACAATCTCCTTTGGGTCAGTGGTCCTCAGTTCGATGAGCTGCTTCTCGATCTCTTTCAGCCGGACTTCCTCGATGTCGCCAAATACAGCGAGTTCCTTCAGCCGAACCAGATTAGTCAGCGAGGTGATAGATTTAAGCGCTATCGCCACTTCCGAGGTACTGCCCTCGATTGCGAACTTGTCTGCCGATGGCATACGTTGTGTGATCTCGGCAAGCAATTTACTCTGCAGTTTGCCGAAGACCGCAACCATCCGCGGGAAAACGTCAAACAGGTAGGGCATCACATGGAAGGTATTGCGCTCATCCAGATGCACTCGGACGCAGGTCGAGTCGAAGACGGCAAAACCGTCCCGTAGCCGTTCGCACGCTTCGCGATAAACAAAGGCAATGCTGGAACCGTCGTCGAAAGAAAACGTCGCGGTTGGCTTCGGCTGTTTATTCCTTGCAAGTTTCACATCGCCCAGAATTCCGGTGTCTTTTGAGCGTGTAAAACAGGCCGATTTCAGTACCCGAGCATATCCGGACTTGCCCGCGCCATTGGGGCCGTAGATTACTGTTAGCTTGGGGCCGAAAGTCAGCGTCTCGCCGGTCAGCAGCGCATTGACCCCAGACATGCCTGCCATTGCCGTCAACGTACTGGTTACTGAAGGCTCACCGTCGTTGAGCTCTGGCAACGCCATGTCCCATGTTGGGCGTTCCGCGTCGGCAGGTGCAAGTTTCTGGTCGATGAGGTACTGGGCGAATACTTGGTCGATGGTTTCGTCGGTCAGTTCGACCGTTGCAACCAACTTGCTCAAGAGCAGACGCTGCCAGGCGGGAAGCGATTTGCCCCACGCTGACAGCGCCTCAAACACGTTGAACATTGCTTGGGGCATGGCTTTTCCTTCAGTCTTGGCTGCCACCGGCTGAGGCCCGCGTACTCCTACCAAATATTATTAGACCATTCGACCTCGCAGGAATCAATCGCAACGGTGAGTCGAAAGTAAAAAGCGCGGTTCATGCCAGTTCGCCCAAGCAACTGATTGCGCAATCATGTGCGATTTGCCCACTTCACGGTCTTTGTAAGAGATTTGTCAGTGAAGAATGCAGGCGCGGGCGGCGGAGACGCCGCTATCGACGAACGACCGGTTTGGCCGGAGCGACGGTCCCTCGCGCGGCGCAGGCGACCAGCTCAAACTGGCCGAACGGCGACATACCACCAAGCTCTTCATCAGTGCTATCTCCGGCGACATCGAACGCGGTTACTAGCCTGCGCTGAGTTCCCGCATTCGCCGCAATCGTGCGTCTTCCTCAAGACGTGTCGCTTCGAGCACCTGCAGCACACCATCGAGGTCGGCAGGTCGCGCGTCGACTTCGATGCAGCCGGTCAATTTGACATCGACATGCAGTCGGCCTGCTTCGAACAGCGTCCAGATCTCCGCGCCATAACTCGCGGTGAGTATTTCCGGCGCGAACCGTCCGAAGTACGCGGCCAGGTTGTCGACGTCACGCTTAAGCATCGAGGCGGCGTCGTTGTTGCCGGCTGCGTCAACGGCCTGAGGCAGATCGATGATCACCGGCCCATCCGCTGCCAGCAGAATGTTGTATTCCGATAGGTCGCCGTGAATCACGCCCGCGCAGAGCATTCGCACCACCTGGTTGAGCAGCAGCGCGTGCAGTTCCAGGGCGCGCGCCTCAGTCAGATCGACGTCGTTGAGGCGTGGTGCGACGTTACCCATCCCATCGACCACCAGTTCCATCAGCAACACGCCATCGGTACAGAGATAGGGTCGCGGCACGCGCACGCCTGCGTCGGCGAGCCGGAACAGCGCGTCGACTTCGGCGTTTTGCCATGACGCTTCCTGCATCTGACGGCCGTAGCGCGTTCCTTTTTCCATGGCACGCGCCTGCCGGCTGTTCTTTACTTTCCGGCCGTCCCGATACGACGCGGCCTGCCGAAAGCTGCGCTGCTTCACGTCCTTGTAGACCTTTGCGCAACGCGTCGAATCGCCGCTGCGCACGACGTAGACTATTGCCTCCTTGCCGCTCATCAACTGGCCGATAACTTCGTCGATGAGGCCCTCTTCGAAAAGAGGTGCAAGCCCTTTGGGTATTTTCATGCGACCGCCAGGTGCGGCTCGGGGGGCGTGCATTCCACGTGCGTGGATGGCGAATGGCCCGCTGAGGTATGCGTGATCAACGGACCGATGAATCGGGTGCTCGGTGGCGCCGCTCGTAAGCTCGCTGGGTGGGAAACGAATGGAGTCATGCTGAATTATACGGGAGGGCGATGCTTCTTCGGCCGTGCGCGCGAAACTGCGATAACGCCCGAGCCAGTCGAGAGTCTCCAGGTCGCATATGCGTAGCTTGCGCAACACGTTCGAGCCCTGTCGATTTCACGTCCGGCTGTACGCCAGGGGAAGCCAGAAATGCCAGCTAGCGGCGCCGGCTCGTGTCCTAACCCGCCCCGACGCCCTATATTCTCGCCATTACGCGTCGACAATCACTTCAAAACCGCCATAGATCAGCCGCTGGCCATCAAAAGGCATCTGGTTTTTATCAGGTTGCAGCCGCGGGTCGGCCATCACTGCTTTCATCCCTTCGTCTCGGGACTGACGTGACGGCCATACGATCCAGGAGAACACCACGGTCTCATCATCCTTACGCTTGACCGACATGGGAAACGACGTCACCTTGCCCTCGGGCACGTCGTCTCCCCAGCACTCGACCACTTTCAACGCACCGTGCTCCTTGAAGACGGCCGCCGCTTTTTCGGCGAACTCCCTGTAAATTTCGCGGTTAGCCGTAGGCACTGGAACAACAAATCCCTCGACGTAATTCATTCGCACTCTCCTTGTTCCCACAGGCACGGGGTGTGCCATTCGGCAGCGCATCGCAACACGACTGCCCCTATGCACGACGAGCGGGAAGCCGAAAAATCGACAAGAGTCATTGCGTTCGAATGGGTTTCGCTCAAACCGGTGCGAGCCCCTGCGCACCATCCAGAATGCGAAGCTTGTCGCCGATATCGGGAAACTGATGCCCGCCCGCGCGAAGCTCGTTGACGAGTCGATGCGCCGTTGCACGACATTGCGCCAGCGTCTCAAGCAGTCGGGGTTCGGCTTGCAGGCTCGCCACGACCCTTTCGAGCTGCGATGGAGACTCGCTCAGAAGGGCAGGAACGACCTCTTCGGGCGGTATCGAAGACCCGTGACTCAGAAGCTGCGCGGTCCAATCAGATCCGTACAGAAGCGCGCGTCGCTCGGCCCTTTGTGCTTCTTCCTGGTCGAGCGCGGCAAGGCTGTGCCTATTCTTATGGAGCGACGCGCGCCAAGTTGCGAGGATGTCAGCGCGCAGGCTCGCAATTGCGTCACCGAGCGGTGCGTTCTGTCCGCCCGATGCCAGGCGACGTTCATCAAGCCTGTCGATGTGGTCGCGATAACCTTCGAGGTAGGACTGCCAGTTCAATGGAAGTTCGGTCCTCTCCGAGAACGAGCGGCTAAGCTCGTTGAGCTCACTCCTGATGTCCTGCATGGTTCGCGCGTCGGCAAGACGTGCCTCATAGACCTCTTGAGCCGTCACCATCTGACGGTGCAGGGGAAACAGGGGATTGCTGTGACGTCGTTGCAGGTGTCGCTCGGCAGCGCCGGGTTGGGCGCTCCATTTCCAGCTAGGCAGCGATGTTGCATCGAATTCGACCGCGTCGATCATCGGCCGGAACACCGCCAGCGCCTGGTCGGTTGCATGGCGAAAACAGTCAGCGAGCTTATACTCGGTGCCTTGCATGCTGGCAGTCGCGCTCCCGGCATCGGCGGATTCGGCCGCGAGCCTGAGAAAGCCTACAGCCACAAAGAACTCCATCGGGAGTTCAACGGACAGGCCCTCTTGTTGAAAGGTGCGCTGTTCGGAAGAAATCGACTCGACGGAATGCGCTAAGCGGTTTGCGAGATCGAGCAGCGCATCGATCTTGTCGCCGGACGACGGCTGCGCCGCCTCAACTAGCAGGCAGAACGACTCGCGTACCATTCGCGCCGCGATAGTGCCGTGCTTTTCGGCAAAGAGCCAAAACCAGAGGGCAAGCTGATATCCGCGCACTCCATCTCGTAGCACGGGCTCGACGTCTGGCGTAAATGTAATGCCAGGCGCAATCCACCCCGCGAACGGTGCGCCGTTGCTGTCGAGGTACATGCTCAGAAGCTGCTTGATGGACTGATGCGTATCGCTGGGCCAGCTTCGCGTGTCATCTTGCCGCTTCTCGGTTTTCCAGAGTCTCCACGCCATCGTCAGCCTCGTAAAAGTGCGGTATGAACGCTGGCAAAGATACTTGCACACTCAGGCGGGGCCGTAAACCTTCGGCTGCCCCTGTCCGTCGGCGACAGTTTCGCGGCGTAAATGTTCCGGCCTGATTACGATGTGACGCTAAAAAGGGGGCGCGATGTCTGCACCGGCCCCTAAGCGATCGATGAACCGACGTCGCCAAACGCAAGGCTTCGAAGTTGATCCGATGACACCCTCGACGTGTCGCAGGTACGATCATTGCATGGCTCACGCGGCCGACGCGCAAAAAGCGATCGGTGATATGCCCAACGTCGGGAGCATGCGAGCGTTAGGCAAGACAGTGAAGAGCGACTGGCGGAGCGATGTCGTTAATCGATGTTGCTCCGACGAGGGAGACGAGAATGACCAAAGCTTTGCTTCCACGGTTAACGTCGGCATTTGTCTTGGCAATCGCCCTTGCCGGATGCGGGGGTGGCGGCGATCCGGACGGTACGGCTGCACATGCGAGTGCGTGGGGAACATCGGCGGTAGCCGCTCCCGCGAGCCCCACAGCTGACGATGGTTCGGCCTCTTCCGGAATCGGAAAACTTCAGCGCTTCCGCATCGACCCGACGAAAGTGTTCGTCGCGGGCATTTCGTCTGGCGGTTTCGCGGCAGTGCAGATGCACGTGGCCCACTCTTCCACCTTCAAAGGGGCCGCCATTTACGCGGGCGGGGTGTATTGGTGTGCGGGCGTTGGCGGCGCTGCATCAGCGTTGGCAAACTGTGGCGGCTTGACGCTTCCGACGAATCAGGCGTCGTACAACAGCACACTGACGGCATCCGAGACATACCTGGACGCGCAATCGTCCCTAGGCACGATCGACCCGGCAACGAATCTGCGTGGACAGCCGGTCTATCTCTGGTCCGGCACCCAGGATCAAGTCGTCAATCCGCACGAGATGGCGGACCTCAGCTCGGAATACCGACGTTATGGCGCCAATGTTAAGTTCGACAATGCCTATCCCGCCGAGCACGGCTGGGAATCGCCCGATGGCGAGCTTGCGTGCGGCACGCTCGGCAGTCCCTACATGGTGCGCTGCTCCGTAAACGGCGCGGTCTACGATTCAGTAAAAACGTGGCTGACGATGTTCCTTGGCCCGTTGAATCCGCGCAATGACGGAAAGCTCTCCGGCACGCTTTCGTCATTCGATCAAACGGAGTTCGGGGCATCTCCTAATCTTTCGATGAGCTCGACAGGTAGCGTTTTTGTTCCCAAAGCCTGCGCGCAAGGGAACAAGTGCGGATTCGTGCTCGCTCTCCACGGCTGTCTGCAGGAAGCCTCGCTTATCGGAAACCGCTGGGTCACCGAGGCCGGCATCAACGAATGGGCCGATACGAACAAATTGGTGGTCGTGTATCCCGACACCATCGCGTCGTCCGCACCGGGGCCCACCAATCCGAATGCATGCTTCGACTGGTGGGGCTACTCCAATCAGTACGACCCGAACTATGCACTCAAAAGCGGCTTGCAGATGTCGGTGCTTTACGGGATGGTGCGGCGCGTGACGGGTCGACCGTAAGAAAATTGGTCCAACCAATTTGCGTCGCTGCCTGAACGAAATCAATATGGGCCGCATCGCGCACGCGCAGAGGGATGCCGTTGCCGACGCCCACGACCCAAACGATTTCACAGGAAAACCATGGCCGATTCCACTTCCCAGGTCATCTCGCTGCATCCCGAGGACGACGTTGCGATCGCGCGCGGCGCTATCGCGGTAGGCACCTTGCTTCGCGAATTGAATGATCTCGCCGTCACCGACGATATCCCGGCCGCCCACAAGATCGCGGTGCGCGCGGTCAACGCTGGCGACCCGGTCCGCCGCTACGGCCAGATCATCGGTTTCGCCACGCAAGCGATAGCACCGGGCGCACATGTCCACACGCACAACGTGTCGATGGGCGACTTTGCGCGAGACTACGCGTATGGCACCAACGTGAAAGCCGTCCCGGCCGCGCCGCAGGCCCTCACGTTCCAGGGCTTTCTGCGCGCCGATGGCCGCGTGGCGACGCGCAATTACATCGGCGTCATCAGTACCGTCAATTGCTCGGCCACGGTGACGAAGCTGGTCACGCAACATTTTTCGGCGCCCGGCGCGCTCGACGCCTGGCCGAATGTCGATGGCATCGTGCCCATCACGCACAGCTTCGGCTGCTGCATCGACCACAATGGCGAAGGCATCCAGCAACTGCGCCGCACGATCGGCGGCTATGTGCGCCATCCGAATTTCGCCGGCGTGGTCGTGATCGGGCTCGGTTGTGAAGCCAATCAGATGGGGGCGATGTTCGTCGCCGAGGGCGTCGAGGCAGGCGAGGCCGTGGTGCCGCTCGTCATTCAGGAGCAGGGCGGCACACAGAAGACCGTCGACGCCGCGATCGCCGCCATCGAGAAACTGCTTCCCGTCGCCAATCGTGCGGTTCGTGAAACGCTTCCTGTCTCGCACCTGAACATCGCATTGCAGTGCGGCGGATCGGATGGTTATTCGGGCATTACGGCGAATCCGGCGCTCGGCGCGGCAGTGGATCTTCTGGTGCAGCACGGTGGCACGGCGATTCTCAGCGAAACGCCCGAAATCTACGGGGCAGAGCACCTGCTCACGCGGCGCGCGATCTCGCCGGAGGTGGGGCAAAAGATCGTCGATCGGATCCACTGGTGGGAGAACTACGCACAGCGTGAGAAGGGCAGCATCGACAACAATCCGACGCCTGGCAATAAGGCGGGCGGCTTGACGACGATTTTGGAGAAGTCGCTGGGTGCCGTCGCCAAGAGCGGTTCGACGCCGCTGGTCGACGTCTATCGGTATGCCGAGCCTGTCACGGCCAAAGGTCTCGTTTTCATGGACGCGCCCGGCTACGACCCGATGGGCGCGACGGGGCAAATTGCAAGCGGCGCGAATCTCGTGCTTTTCACGACTGGACGCGGCTCATGCTTCGGCGCGAAGCCGGCTCCTTCGATCAAGCTCGCCACCAACACGAAGATGTACACGCGGATGGTCGACGACATGGACATCAACTGCGGCGACATCATGGATGGCGACGTATCCGTCGAGCAGAAAGGCCGCGAGATCTTCGAGATGATCATCGCGGTTGCGTCGGGTGCGAAGAGCAAGAGTGAAGCGCTCGGTGTGGGCAATGAAGAATTCGTGCCCTGGATGATCGGCGCACAGATGTAATGCAAAGCACGGATGCGGCCGTGCAACTCTATTCACGGCCGCGTCGCTAACCGTGTGCGCCTCTGCCGACATACGCAGCGACTGCCGCTGTCAGCGCTATTGTGCGCAATTGCTCTGGCGATGCCAGGCGCGCGGCAACAATCTCACGATTATCGAGCCGCAACTCGGGTAGGGAATCGAGGTGCAGCTCGAACATATGGACGCGGTCTCGTCGCCCGTCCCAGATACCGCACACGCTGCCCGCGGGAATCAGCGGATACGGCGGGAGTCCAATCTCCTCCTCCATTTCGCGCAGGGCCGCTGCGTCGGGCGATTCCCCAGGGTGAACACTGCCGCCGGGAAGGCCCCACTCGGTCCGGTACGACGACTTCAGCAGCAACAGCGACTGCCCGACGTAGATCGCGACTAGCGCGCCCTCATGGTTAGGCCGTCGAAGGTGCCACCAAATCCGCGCCAGTCGAAATCCGACGCGAAGTACGACGCGCCAGATAGCGTCGATCAGCATCGTCGATCGCGCTCGCTCAAGGCTCGGCATGAGTCCTCTCTTTTCGCTTCATGGTTGCGCAGGTTACGGTTCGCCGCATTCGCTTAGATATCGAAAACGTCCGTTCAGTGCAGCGCGACGTGCTCCATCTCCTCGAAACTCGCGACGAATGCTGGGATGTCCGCGGGCGGTAAGGGCATAGCCAAAAGATAGCCCTGTACGACCGAGCACCCATCCTTCATCAAAAACGCCAACTGGTTCTCGCGCTCGACACCCTCTGCCACGATTTGGAAATTCAGACTTCGGGCAAGCGCGATGACTGCACGGATGATGGCCTCGTCCGCATGGTTGACCCCGATGCCGCGCACGAACGACATATCGATCTTCAACCGGTCGGCATGGAAGGCACGCAAGTACGAGAGACTCGAGTACCCCGTTCCGAAATCGTCGATCGCAATCGACACGCCAATTTCATTGAGCGCACGCAACGTCTGGAGCGCATTCGGCGCGATGAGCGCACTCTCGGTAATCTCCAGCTCGAGCCGGTGGCTGGGAAGGCCGGTAGTGGCGAGAGCATGGCATACAACGTCGCAGAAATCGTCATGCGCGAGTTGGCGCGGTGAAACGTTGACCGACATTCGCACCTCGGGCAACGCATCCTCCCAGCGTTTCGCTTGCGCGCACGCCGTATGCAAAACCCATTCGCCTATTTTCTCGATCAGGCCGCTCTCTTCGGCCAGCGGGATAAACGTGGCGGGGCTCACAACGCCGATCTCCGGGTCCGACCAACGGATCAGCGCTTCGACGCCGCAGACGCGCCGAGCAGGCACATCGATTTGAGGCTGATAGACGAGTTTAAAAGCGTTCTGTTCCAATGCATCGCGCAAACGGCGCGAGAGCATAACGCGCTGTTCCACTGCGCTCGCAAGCCGCTCATCGAACCGCTCCACGCCGTTGCGTCCGTTTTCCTTGACGTGATACATCGCGAGATCCGCATGCTTTAAAAGGATCTCTGCGTCGGCTCCGTCATTCGGGTAGCAAGCCACGCCGATGCTCATCTGCACGCGCAATTGCGTATCGTCGATTTGCACAGGAGCGTCGAACGCGCGCGCCACGCGTTCTAGCAGCGCGGCAAGCCTGTGCTTTTCATGCGGGCGAGCCAGCATCGTAACGAACTCGTCCCCGCCGTAGCGCGTCACGATGCCATCGGTGGCGACGCAACCAGACAAGCGTCGTGCAACCTCGCACAGCAGCCGGTCGCCCGTGCCGTGCCCGAGACTGTCGTTGACGTCCTTGAAGTGATCGAGGTCCATGAACAGTAACGCGAAAGGGCGTTGCGCTTCGATTTCCTGATCGACGAGCTCGTGTAGCGTCACGCGGTTCGGAAGATCGGTGAGCGCATCTCGGCGCGCCTGCATGATGAGTCGATCGCGCGAGTCGATGAGCTCGGTCAGCTCGTTGATCACCGAGATGTGGTACGACGTGTCAGGCTCGTCGCTCACGGACGCGACGTGCAATTGATTCCAAAAAAATTGGCCGTTCGCCCGCCGGCTCTGCAGTAATCTCGTAGGGTCGTCGTTTGCCGCGAGGGCGCTCTTGATCTGAGCGAATAGCGCGCCGTTGGTGCGACTACGAGAAAGCGATTCATAGTCTCGGCCGACGATATCGCCGAGCGCGTAGCCCGTGATCTTTTCGAAAGCGGGATTGGCGTATTCGATCTGATCTCCATGCTGCCCAGAGCGGGTAATCAGCACGCCATTGCCGATTGCGTCTAGTGCACGACTGCGCAGGCGCAGTGCTCGACGCGCAACGCCTGTTCGATGTTGAGCGACGAAGGCATAACCCAGCAGTGCGCAACCGATCAACGCACTGAGGGCCAGCACAAGCCCTTCAATTTCCATTTGCCGGAGCGCGCTTTCGGATCTCGACCGCAGCACCGCGGTCTGCGCATCGCGAAGCACGGTGAGCTGCGATGTAATCTGCTCGAGCAAGCGATTTGCTTCAAGCAGGCGCGCGCTATCCACCGAAGCACGACCGTTCTCGACGGACGCATTCACAGTGATTTCCGCCAGTAGAGTGGCCCATCGCGAGGTCTCGCCGCGCAGCATTTGGACGGCGGCCGTGCCGTCCGGGTTGTGCTTGTAGCCCTTTTCTAGCCGCTGGAAAGAGGCAACCACCGCTCCCACACGCTCGATCGGCCACGCGAACGACCCCTGGCGCGCGCTGCCGAACCCTTGCAAAAAATCGGCGTTCGCTCGGAAATAGAGCTTTTGCAGGACGTCGATGTCATGGCGAACCTGCAGGGCGTGCGCACGTTCCCGGTTCGAGTGCTCTTGCCTAGTCAGCGTATACCTGGTGCCGATCGCAGCCATGCCGAGGACGGCCAGCACGAGCAAGACCGTAACTGGGTGTCTTTGGTCATGACTTGTGCAGCGCTGCCACCACCGCGCGACGGTGCGGGCAATGTAGAGATGTAAGCCGAAAATCATGGGTTATGAATGAAGCGCGACAACGCTAGCCGAAATCCATATCTATGAAAAGATGAAATGGCCCGGTGCAATGGCCTGCGCCAAACGACGCGATCGCGCCGGAACCCCCTTACCGATGTATCGGCAGAAAGTGTGAAACCTTAAACCGGGGCCGAGCGATCCGGTTGACTGAAGTGCGCTGCCTTTCGCGGGTTGTTCGTGCGTTTGGGGTAGGTCCGCCTTGCGGGAGCCGGGCAGTGCTTCGTCGATTACGACAGCGCGCGTAATGGGTTGGCTCGGGCGAAAATCTAGGCATCGCGTGATTGATTCGGCCTGGCGTTGAAGCGTCAGGCCGAATCGGCCACGTGCCGGATAGGAATCACCGTGCGGGCGCCGCAGTTGCGCAATAAGTCTCGCAGTTCATTGATGACCGGGAACACCTCGTGATTCCAGTCGGCGCCTTGCTTGTCGTGGGCCTCTTGTTCGCGCTCGACGATCCAGCGGTCCTCTTTGAAAATGCGTTCGGTAAACCAAACCAGCAGCGGCCATGCGAGATCCAGCGCAAATGCAATGCCGGGCCGGCGGATCGATAGCAGGCCGAACGTCCGGTTCGTGCGCTGCGCGGCGTCCAACGGCACGTACGCGATCCATAGGTCCATCACCAAGGTGCCGCTGCCGGAGCGGATTTGGAGGGTCTGATGAGGATAGCCGGTGCGCACCGTCATGATGTCCTTATCATCTTGGCCGCCGTCCCCCTTCTTGCCGCCACCGAACACGAGCGCTTCGCCCACGGGCTGTTTGCCTTCCATGCGCGCGAACGTGTAGTCCACCTCCACCCAATCCTCGCCGCGACGGCGGCCCAGTGAGCGGGCACGCATCTGTCCCATCTGCCGGCGGTGCAGGAACTGATGGTTCATGTCCATCAGGTTCTCGTGCATAAAGGAGTAGTGGCACTTGACCTCGCGGCCGAAGCGGCGCGTCTTATATGCCTTGTCCTCCACCGATGGCAGCGCGGGCAGCGGCCGCTGTTCCGCCAGCGCCGCGTCGCCGGGAAAAACGAAGATCAGGCCGTGCGCTTCGCGGCAGGGGTAGGCCCGCACACCGTTAGGCAGGCGCTCCCGCCCGAGGTAAGGCACGTCGACGCAGCGGCCCGAACAGTCATAAGTCCAGCCGTGGTAGCCGCAGCGGATGGACTCGCCGTCCACCACACCGGCATGTAGCGGCACCTGCCGATGTGCGCAACGATCTTCCAGTGCGAATACCGTTCCGGATTCGGTGCGCGCGAGCACGATCGGATCGCCGGCGAAGTGGACGCCAAGGGTTTTGCCCCGCTTGACCTCTTTCGACCAGGCAAGGGGATACCAGTGATCGGGATGGATCGGGACACGGCGCAGGTCGCGCACCGGCGCGGTCGCGGCCGGGTCGATGACGCTGCTATCCGACAAAGGCACGGCATGCATGCGTGAGGCCTCCTTGCATAACGGGAGCTTCGACCGTCGTCACGAGCGGACGCGGTTAGCGAACGAGGATCTGGCGCAGTCTACGCCAAACTGGCGCACGACCGAAACTGCGCAGACGAATGACCGCATCGTTGCGCGTGGCATGGCTGGAAGCCGGCCGTTTGGTTCGGGTTTCCTGCCGCCTGATCGAAAGGAGTTTGCCAGCCCGCGAGGGGGTAGGACCTCGCGCGTGCCGCGGGGCTAGCGCTGCATGGCTGGACAGACTAGCCAGGCGTACGATGTATCGGTTGACAACGTAGTGTGGGGGGCGTCATGAAAGCGGTGTGTCCGTTGCACGGGCCAACGACTATCGTCGGCACGAATGCCTATGGGTTCCCTATTTATGCCTGCTGCTGCGACGACCTGCCGTACAAAGCGCCGCCGGACGCATGTACGCAAGAGCCGGTTCGGCGCGGATCCGACCCGAGGCAGCCGGTCCAACGGCCGAAGGCCAAAGAAGAGCAACGCTGATTCAACTCGGTACGAACACCCCGACCGACGCAATCGCCATCGCGATCGTTGCGAGCCATCCGCCCCATGCCAGCAGACCTCTGACGGCGAACTCGCCCATCACGCGCCGGCTTTGCGCCATGAGCATGATGATGACCATAATCGGCACGGCCGTGACGCCGTTGATCACGGCGCTCCAGTACAGGGCTCGGATCGGATCGAAATGCATGAAGGTAATCGCTACGCCGCCGATGATGGACAACGCGATGACGGCATAGAACTGGCGCGCGAGCGTGAGATGCAGCGCGAGACTGCTGCGCCATTGGAAGCTGCCTGCGGCGGCATACGCGGCGGAGCCAGCGAGGACCGGAAGTGCGAGCAAACCGGTACCGATGATGCCCAATGCAAACAGCACGTACGCGAACTTACCGCCGATCGGCTCGAGCGCCTTTGCCGCATCCGCGGATGTCTTGACGTCGATGTGATGCAGATGGAGCGTCGCAGCCGCGGTGAGTACGATGAAGAACGCGATGACGTTTGACACGCCCATGCCGACCCATGTGTCGAAGTTGATTCGGCGCAACTGCGCAGGCGCCTGATGAGGCACCCGACGCAATGGCTTTTGCCCAGGTTTTGACCGCATTTCCTCCACTTCCTGCGACGCTTGCCAGAAGAACAGATAGGGACTGATTGTGGTGCCGAGGACGGCCACCACCGTCGTTAGGTAGTCCGATGTCAGCGAGGCGTGGGGCAGGACGATGGCATGCGCAACGTCACCCCACCGCACCGGCACGATGAGCGCGACTGCCACATACGCCAGCAGGACCAGGGCCGTCCATTTTAGAAGCCGCGCATATTGCTCGTACGGAACGAAGATCTGGAGGCAGACCGATAGCCCGCCGAGAACGACAACATTGAGTTGCTGAGGAGTTCTAACCAACATTTCGGTGGCCGCGCCCATCGCAGATAGGTCGGCGGCGATGTTGATCACGTTGGCGATGACGAGCAATAGTACTGCGCTGTAGAGCAGCCACCGGGGATAATGCAAGCGCATGTTGGACGCGAGACCTTTACCCGTCACTCGTCCGACGCTGGCGCTCACGAGCTGAATCGCCGCCATGAGCGGGTAGGTCAGCAGCAGCGTCCAAAGCAGGTTATAGCCGAACTGCGCGCCGGCTTGCGAATACGTGCCGATTCCCGACGGATCGTCGTCGGCCGCGCCCGTGATCAGGCCTGGGCCGAGCCGTCGGATCCACGATCGCTCGACAGGGTCGGTGACCGCGCTTTCGGGTTCGGGAAAATGATCGTCGCTCACGCGTACCTCCTTGAACGGAGGGGGTACTGCAATTGTTGGGCCTATTGTGCGAACCGGTCTGTTCAATCAACATCGAAGCCCAGTGGGTAAGAGTTACCCGGCATGGCGCGTACCGAGGCTTGTTTGGAGCGCCGCTCAATCGCAACGGACGGCGCGCCGAATCGGCACAGTCTCGCGATGATTGAGGCGTTGCCGGCCCATTTCCAACAAAGCGATGCTGCCGACGATCAGCGATACGGCGAAGGCTTCCAACGGGCCGACTCGTTCGCCGGCAGCCCAACCGATCGAGAGCGCGACAACGGGCGTGATGTAAATGGCCCCTGCAGCAGCCAAGGCGCCTAGCTTCTGAAGGAGGAAGTAGTAAAGGACAAACGATGCGCCGGTACCGAGCAAGCCCAGCCCGAATGCCAGGGCGGCAGCGGCGCGCCAACTGTGCAGTATTTGTCCGATCCCGCCGAGATCGGTCAAGACGAGCAGCATCAGGAACGCGAGACCCATCTGCCAGGTCGCGATCGCTAGAGGCGCGATGTCGATCGAGGAAAGGAAACGCCGAACATAAATGTACGACAGCCCGAAAACGACGGTCCCCGACATTATCCATGCGACGCCAACCAAATTGATCGCATCGCCCGCGCCGGTGCTCGCCCATGGGCGGCTAATCAGTGCGATGCCGGCCAGGCCCAACGCCACACTGCCGAGCATCAGCCGGTTCATTTTCTCGTTGGGTAAAAAGAGAGCCGATGCAATGGCGGTGAACAATGGCGGCGATGCGCCCAGGACGCCGGCAATACCGGACGGAAGCAGTGCCGTGCCCTTTGCCGTGGCGAAGTAAGAGAAGGCTGTCGCCAGTGCCGCCATCACGGCGAAGTGATGCAGATGGCGCACTTGGCGAAGCGCGAGCACGCGCTTGTGCCACGCAAGCGCCGCCAAGGGAGCAAAACCGAAAAAGACACGCAGAAGCGATATTTGCCCTGGACTGATGATCGCGGCCGCCCATTTCATATAGATGAAATTCGATCCCCAGAACAGGCCGAGGAGCACGAAGGCGGTATAGATCCGTTTCAAGGCGCTATCCAGAGCAGTTATCGTTATCAACGCTTTTCAGTGTCAGTGACGCCGATTGGAATCGTCAACGGCACATATTTTCACGCTCGTATGACTTTATGTTATGCGGCCGACGCGACTGCTCTTGACGCCGATGTCGAGAGGCGTTCGCGTCGCCACGATGAACAGCCTCGGAAACGGCAGTAACACCGTGCCGTCATAGAGCGCCGGATAGCTGGTTGCAACCGCATCGCGGTAACGCGCGAGGAAATCCTTTCGCTCATCATCGTTCAGCGCTGCAAGAAACGGTCGAAGCCCGCTTCCTTTGAACCATTCGACCACCGCGTCGGCACCGCCGCGAAGCGGATGATAGTAAGTCGTGCGCCATACATCCACGCGTGAACAAAGCGGCGAGAGCAGTGCGTAGTAGCGACGCGCATCGAATCGCTCGGTACGCGCCGCTCCTTTCAATTTGTCCGCCCATGGCCCTGCTTCCGCGATTTCACGCATGAGCCGATGTGCCGGTTCGTCGAGATTGTCCGGCATCTGCACCGCGAGGTGCCCGCCATGCGCCAGCTTGCCGACTATCCTCGGAAACAGCGTCTCGTGCGCGGGCACCCATTGCAGCGTCGCGTTCGAGAGAATCAAATCGTACGGGCCAGGGTCGTCCCACGTAGTGAGATCCGCCACGTCGAAATGGATGTCTGGCAGACGCTTGCGCGCCGCTTCGATCATGTCAGCCGATGTATCGAGCCCACGAATCTGCGCACCCGGGGCCCGCGCCGCCAAGGCCTCGGTCGAATTACCCGGACCGCACCCGAGGTCGATCGCCGTGCGGATCGTTGTTGGTGGGACGGCCGCCAGCAAGTCCATGACCGGGCGCGTGCGTTCGTTCTCGAATTGCACGTATTGCGCGCTTTCGAATTGCGCAAACTGTTTGGCATGTTGGCCGAGAGGGTCCGTCACGATGTACATCCTCGTCGAGTAGAGCGATAAGCCGAAGTTTGCCAGACGCGCGGCGTGACTTCAAAACCGATACGATGCCGCAAGGAACGTGATGATCGGATCGGCTCGGAGTTTCGCTTTGCTGACGGCGAGCAATGTGCCGTCGGCGGCCTTGATGTCGGTCTCGGCATACGTCTTCAGCGGCATATAGGACACCGAGGCGTTGACTTGCCAATGCTTGGTGAGCGCGTAGCTGGCGCCGATGTTGAAGATCGGCGTCCACGACGAAGTCGACTTCGCGGAGATGCTGGTCGGCCCCGGTTTGCCGGCACCGGCTGCGAGGATGCTGCCAAGATTTTCGTTGAGCGATTGGGAGAAGTACGGGTTGAGCTGGAATGAGTTGAACCAGCTATAGGTGAGGCCGACCCCGAGGAACGGCCGAAACTTCGACTCGGCCTTGCCGAAGAAATACTGGAGCATCGCGCCGGCCGTCCATTGGCGTACTCTTCCGACGAGCGGATTGTTCGAGGGCTCGTTCAGGTTTTCCCGGCCCAGCGCGCCCGCGGGCCCCGGCGGTTGAATCACGCCATAACCGCTGATTTGAAATTCGGGCGGGACGCCCCCCATGGCCGTCAGCGCGAAGTGATCGGTAAAGAAATGGCTGAACGTGAGCCCGAGCGTATTCGCGTTGCTGACAGCCAGCCCTGTTCCTGTCGACGTGAACGCTGAGGGCAGCCCGAGCGGACCATTGATCGATACCGGCGCGACGTGCGTGGTCAACGGATCGCTTGAATACTGCGGCGCGATATGAAACCAGCCCAGCGAGACGACGTTGTCGCCCGCATGCTGCGCGTAGGCTCCCGTTGAGACGCAAACGGCGACGAGCGGTGCGAATAGTGTGTTCATCCTCATGTTTTTTCCCCGTCCTTGTTTGTTATCCGATCACTGGACGAATGCGCTCACCGCGAAGTAAGGTGCGCTCGGATCCGACGTATCGAGGTATCCGATCGTGCCGCCCGTGAAAATCATCTTGCCGGCCGGCGCCGTGCCCGGTGCGCCCGCTGCGTCCACCGTACCCGCCGTACCCGCCGCGCCTTTCGTCGTGACGAGCCCGGCGAGCGATTGCGTGTAGTCGAGATCGAGCGCTGTCGCCAGCGACGCCTGCGAGGCGTTGAACGGATCGAGCATGGTCGCTTGCGTATTCATGAGCGCCGTCGTGCGGTAGGCGAAATTGCTATCGACGCCAACGTACTCGCCGTTTTGCGAACCAACGGCGACGTTCGCTTGTGGCGCAAGCATGGCGATACCCGATTCGTCGTCCGCGAGCGGCGTCTTTGGCGGCGCGCCGGGCGGCGATACGATCGACGGGTCGGCCGCACCCACGCGGATCAGGATCGGCACCAACTCGCCGCGCAGCTTGCCGACGATCAAGACGCCCCGTGCTTGTGGGCCGTTCACGGCTTGCGTCGGCGCTACCTGCCCAGTGAAACGGTGGGTTTCGAACGTCGGCGAATCGTTACGCGCGGCGAAGTCCGTTCCCGATTGGCGACATTGCCCCGCGTAGAGCCCACTGTTGTCGCATTCCGTGAAGCTGCCATCGGCATTGATCGTGAAGTTGGCGTCGACGGCGATGGACGCGAAGTTTTGCGACGGCACCTTGTGATAGCCGAGCATCGAATACTTGCCGGCGATCTCGCTTAGATTCGTCGACGTTTGCGCGAACGCGATGAACGGGTAGTAGGGAAACGTCGTATCGGGCACGGCGCCCACGCCAGCCACACCGGCGAACGAAATTTCCGCCCCGGGTATCGTGCCGCCCAGCACCCCCTCGCCGAGGAAGACGCGCGCGGGGCGCGCCGGGTCGAGGCTCGCATGGTTCAATCGGAACGCGCATTGATTGAGCTTGGTCGTCGGCAGCAGTGTCTCTTGCGCCATCGTGCCGGACACGACGTTGTAAGGCGCCGACGAGCGAGTCGGCAACACGGTGCCTCGTGTCACGGGTACCGGCGAGGCGAGGTAGCTGATCTTGTAGGTCATCGCCATGGTATCGATCTGAATTTGAACAAGCTCGCCCGAGCCGGCGCCACCGGTGAACACGGTGTGGTAGTCGATCGCTTGCGGACATAGCCGCGTCGCGACAGGAGCGGGAGGATCGCCACCGTCGCTGCCGCCACAGGCGGACAGCACAACGGCGGCCAGCGCGAACGAGAGCAAACTACGCCAGATCATAAGGAGTCCCAAATAAAATGTTCTGAACGGAAACCGGCGCGTCGAGCGGCCGGTATTGGAATGCTGAAGTGTGGAAGCCCGGATGAGATCGGCTTCGTCCATCGACTTCGTCGACGCGCCCGCGCCTCGTCGGGCGGGCGCGCTTGATGCCACGGCCCGTCAGCCGCGGTTAGCGGGTTAGCGGACTCTCAGGAACGGCGTCGTTGTGAGCGAGCCGGATACTTTGCAACTACCCGAGAGGGGGGCATCCACGAGATCGATCGTCGTTTCTCTCGCCGTCACGTTCTCCTTGACGCTCGCCTTGATCGAACTCGGGCCACAGCCGCCCAGGGGCGTGTTGACGGCAACGCCATCGAGCGAGAGGCCCGTGGTCGAAGTCAGTTGGCCTTTCCAGGGCAACTTGTCTGCCGTAACGGCCGAGCATAGTGCCTGACCGGCGAACTTGGCCGACGTGATGGCGATATCCCCCGCGCCGGTGATGGTGCCGACCAGCGTGGTCGTGCAACCGAGCGGTGTGTTCGACTTCACCAGTGTCGTCGCACCCTCCAAACTAATCGGGCCTGCAGGAATCACCGTCACGGCGAAAGCCGGAGCCGAAGCCGCTGCAAACAACGCCAACGCCGCACCGACGGGGATGAGCTTGAAACGCTTCATATTGAGAACCTCTCATCAGGTTAAAGGCTGAAAATGGGATGGCAGCCGGCTGGCGCCGCCGACCGCCTTCGTGAAGCCTTACCGCAGCTACTGGACGAACGCGCCAATCGTGAAGAAGGGGTTCGGCAGGCCGGTGCCGTTCATGAGCATCGCGTACACGGGGCCGACCTTGATCAGGTAGCCGGTATCGCCCGCTTTGAAGACGCTCGCGGGACCGGATTCGAAGCGGTTTTGCGCAGCGACTTTCACGAGCCCGGGCTGCGTTTGCGTGTAGTCCAATGCGAAGTTCGTGGCCGCGGTGGAGGTGAACGGATCGAGGAAAGCCGCGCTCGTGCCTTCAAAGATCGTCGACGTGTAATTGACGCCCGGATTCACGGTGGTCGTATCGTCGAGGCAAGCGCCCTCATAGATTGGCGGAGATGTCGAGGTGGGCGCGTAGGCGCTCACGAGGCCGCACGCCGTCACGCTGTTGGCGCCGATGAACGCGCCCGTCAACGATGTGGGATCGACCTTTTGCGCGCGCGCGAGCAACGAAATGCCGAGTTGATCGTCGACGGACGAATTCAAAAGATTGGTGCCCGAATGCGCATAGCCGACGCGAATGACGACCGGGATCACTTGGCCGTTCAATTCGCCGGCGATCATGATTCCATGTGCTTGGTTCCCCGCGAACACCGATTGAAGCTGTCCCGCGCCTGCATCGGGGTAGATGTTGCCAAGCCCGTTATTGATGTTCGCCGCGCTGGTGAACACGTTGTCCGCGGAGCCGTCGGCGTTCGTTCGCCGCGTCCAGTTGCCGCCCGTCGTCGGACACGATGTGTACGATTGCCCGCTATCGGGCGTGCACGACCCGTCGGCATTCATCGTTTCGGTTAGCTGTATGCCATCGACTTGCCACCCGAGGGGTTCGCCGAGCGGGTTCGCTGCGGTCGTTTGCAAGGTACCGCCCGAGGGCGTGAAATGAATGCCGAGCTCGTTGTAGCGGCCCGCTACCTTCGAAAAATCCGTGACGGTTTGGCTGAATGCGACAAACGGGTAATAGTCGAACGTCTTGCCGGGCACGGTCGCCACGGTTAAGCCGGGTGCGATCTGCACGCCGTCGAACTGCACCGTCGATCCGGGAATGCCGCCGCCCACGATTCCGTTGCCGACGAACAGCATCGGCGGATCGTTCGGATTGATCGCGATCTTGTAAGCGCCGTCGGCCGTCTGACCGTTCTCGAGTACGAAGGCGCAGCGGTTTTGCTCTGCTGTCGGTAGCTTGAGCGGTGCGATGCGGGAGCCTTGCGCGTTCGGAATTCGATAGAGGTCGGCGTTTTCGTATCCGCCCGTGATCGTGAGCCCTGCGCGCGTCGTATTGACCTGCCCCGCAGAGGTTGGCACTTCCGATTCGACGAACGTCATTTGGTACTGCTTCTTCGACGTATCGAACTTGACCTTGATGTACTCGCCGCTGCCCGAGCCGCCGGTAAACGTCGTACCGTAGTCGAGCGACGCCGGACACAGCGCCTTCGGATTCGATGGCCGGGTCATCGCGCCCGAGTTCGAGCACGTATCACTCGTGCAGGATGCACTTGCGATCGGTGCGGGGTCGTCCGTTCCCCCGCCGCCGCATCCGCTGGACAGTAGCGCGACGGCCAGAGCGCTGGCCGCCACGGCAAAAATGGATCGAATGCGCGCGGTATGCGCCATGGTTGTCTCCTGTTATCCCTTGCTTCGCAGTCGGAAAAGGCCAGCGCTTCAACTGTCGACGAGAACCAGTGCTTAAAAACGGCATTCCGGCTTTAGGCAAAGCACTCGCTACGATCCCCGCTCGGGCCGCAATGAGAATGGGTGAATATTTGCCGTTATTCGGCATATCGGTGGCAGCGGGCGTTACCTTACGGGCGTCTCTCGATTCGTGTAAATAGAGACGCCGATCCAAACGGGCTTTTATATTTTTATTAATGAATACGCGTACTTGGACGTGCGTTTGAAACGGAGTGCTATATCGAATCGCACTCGATTCCGATGCGCCTTGAGTGAATACTTTTGAGAGAGATGTGCGATGCGTCGTTTGAACGATGAGCCGAACGCAGGCAGGCTACGCCGATGCGATGCCGATCGCATGAACGAAGATTCGAAGCGGTCGAGCGATGCACTATCGATGGATGTCTATCTCATATTTATGCATGTTTAATGCATTCGCATGAATAGAGTGCGTGTGGATTCGCTGGTAATGAAGTCAACGAAATTGCGCGGCCGCGACGAACAACACCATGCTTCCGATCGCGCCGTCGAGCACGCGCCAAGCCGTTGCCTTGCGGAACAGCGGGGCCAGCAGCCGGGCGCCATAGCCGAGCGCCGCGAACCACAGCGGGCTGATCGTCATTGCACCGAGTGCGAACGCCAAGCGCGCGCCTTCGGGCTCGCGAGCACCGGCGGTGCCGATCAGCAGCAAAACATCGACATAGACGTGAGGGTTGAGCCAGGTGAACGCCAAGGTCATGAGGACTACCGACCAACCGCTTTGTCTCGTAGCCGCGGGCTCCGCTCGCTGTTCGTCCGTCACTTTCATGACAGCGTGACCGGGGCGCCATGCGCGTCTGAGTGCCGACAAGCCGAACCAGGCGAGGTAAGCGAGCCCGCCGTACAAGATGACCTCGACCAGCCGCGGATAGTGCATGGCGAGCGCCGACGCGCCGCCGACGCCAGCCGCGATCAGCAAGAAATCGGAGACCGTGCACAGTGCCACGATCTTGCCGACGTGCGAACGCATGATCCCTTGACGAAGCACGAACGCGTTTTGCGCGCCAATGGTGACGATGAGCGAGGCGCACAGCGCTGCGCCGTGCGAGTAAGCGGTCCAGTTCATGGGGGAGGGAGTAGACGATACGGGTAGATGGCGTTAGTCTGCATGCAAAATGCATCTAAGAACATCTAAATCAACTAATCCTGATTAAGGAAAACTAATGATCGATTACGCCTTGCTCGATGCGCTCGCGGCCGTCGTCCGTCACGGATCGTTCGATCGTGCGGCGGGTGAATTGAACGTGACCGCGTCGGCCGTATCCCAACGCGTCAAGCTGCTCGAGGAACGCGTCGGCAGTGTGCTCGTCAAGCGTGGGCAACCCTGCGTCGCGACGACATCCGGGGCCTTGCTTTGCCGCCATACCGAGCGCGTGCGTCTGCTCGAGGCGCAACTTGCGGACGACATGCCTTCAATGGCTGGCAGCCTGCGCGAGCAGTCGTGGCCCACGTTGCGTGTCGCCGTCAACGACGACAGCGTCGGTACTTGGTTCGTCGATGCCGTCGCGGCGTTCTGCGCCGAGCGGCGGATGCTGCTCGATCTCGTCATCGACGATCAAGATCATACGGCTCAGCGCATTCGCGACGGCAGCGTCCAAGGGGCGGTGACGACGCAGGCCGAGCCCGTGCAGGGCTGCCGTTCCGTGCGGCTGGGCCGTATGCGTTATCTAGCCGTATGCTCGCCGTCGTTTTTCGGCCGCTATTTCAAGGGTGGGGTCAACCGCGAGGCGCTGCGTCGGGCACCGTGCGTGGTATTCAACCCTAAGGACGCGCTGCAAGCGCGGTTCATGCGCCGCTTGACGCGCACGGACATCGATCCGCCACAGCACTGGCTGCCGCACGTCGGCGGCTATCTGCGCGCTTGCATGACGGGACTTGGCTGGGGCATGTGTCCAACGCAGATGATCGGCGCGACGCTCGAGGGTGGCGAACTCGTCGAACTCGCTCCGGGCCGCCATCTAGACGTCGACCTTTACTGGCAGAGCTGGCGCTTATCGATCGGCTGGCTCGACGAATTCAGCGCGGTGTTGAAGCGGCGCGCCGCCGAATTCCTGGACTGAACGCATGCGTGCGTAACTTGCGGTAAACCCTGGAAGGTCGTTCCCCTTTTGCGTATTGCATTCGGGTTCTGGCAACATAGCTTGGTTTATCCATTCCGATGCAGTTGCGCGACGAGTTACGCGTAGTCGCAACGGGCGCTTGGCGCCTCATAATTAGCCGTCCCTCCCAAAACACTACGAGTAGCGCATTTCCTATGGTTTTGAACGTCGAAAGTGCCCGCCAAACCGCGGATCTGGGCAGTAAGATCCGAGCGCTGCGACAGCGGCTGCGCAGAACGCTCGACGACATTGCCACGGTGGCCGGTATCTCCAAGCCGTTCCTGTCGCAAGTCGAACGCGGCCTCGCTACGCCGTCCCTGACGTCGCTCGCCGGTATTGCTACCGCCCTTGGCGTCACGCTTCAGTACTTCGTGGATACCCCGAGCGAGGAGCGTTCGGTGCGCCGCGCGGGCCAGCTACGATTCTTCAGCTTCGCCGATTCGACGGATCTATTCGCGCGATTGACCAACTCGTCGGTCGGCAGTCAACTCGAAAGCATCTTGGTTCGCTTGCCGGCGGGGCAAGCCAAGGCCGCGGAAGTGACGACGCATGCCGGCGAGGAGTTTCTCTACGTTATTTCGGGCGAGATGTCGTTGACGCTCGAAGGCAAGACGTTCGTGCTCTCTACGGGCGACAGCGCGCATTTCGAATCGACGGTACCGCATAGCTGGGCGAACATGGGCGACGTGGAGGTCACGCTCGTTTGGGTTGGCACACCGAGGCTCTTTTGATATCGGTGTTCGGCGTGCGCCGATGGGTGTGTATTTGAGCGAACCGGCGTCACATATTGCCGACGCGCTCGAGCAGGGCCATCGCTGCGTCTGGGTTGCTCGCTTTGTAGCCGCTGATCACATAGAGGTAGACGTCGCGTGGTGTCGATTCAAGTGGGGTCTGCGCAACCGTGCGCAAGTCCTTGGGCTGAGAGCCGTCCGCCCACAGCTTCGCGCGAGCGGCCCACGCATCGAGCGCTTGGCTCGAATACCCTAGCGATTCGTCTTCAGTGGTGCCCATGATTCGTGCGTAGACGAACGGGGCAGTGACGTCCGCGATTTGCGGATAGTCGCTATCGCCCGATACGACGACGGCGACGCCGTGCTCATGTAGCAGCGAGACGAACTCGGGGTGCTGGAAGCTTTCGTGTCTTACTTCGACGGCATGCCGAATCGCGCGGCCGTCGACGCGCTTCGGCAGCAACCGCAAGAATGCGTTGAAATCCTCGGCATCGAATTGCTTGGTGGGCGCGAATTGCCAGTTAATCGGCCCGAGTTTTTTCCCGAGTGCGAGCACGCCACTCGAGAAAAAGCGTTCGATCGAGTCGCCGGCTTCGGCCAGGACGCGACGATGTGTGGCGAAGCGCGGTGCCTTTAGCGAGAAGACGAAATCGTCGGGCGTCTCGTCGCGCCACTTCTCGAAGCTCGTGGCGCGTTGCGTGCCGTAGAACGTCCCGTTGATTTCGATCGAGCTGAGCTTGCGGCTCGCGTATTCGAGCTCTCGCTTTTGCGTCAGATCACCGGGGTAGAAACGACCGCGCCAAGGCTCATAGGTCCAGCCGCCGATGCCGATGCGAATGTGCGCGGCGGGTGTGTCCTTTTTGCGGCTGCGAGGCTTGGCGCGATGCGTTTCGGTCATGGTTGCTTCGCTCTCAGTTGGGCTCGGGTGCTCGCATGGGCTGTGTTGCGTCTTCGCCCGGCCTGTTAGCAATTCCGCCAATACTTTGCTCTGCATAGCGAGCCACGACATGGCCGAAGTTCGGAAGCTGCCCTGCAGCCTCGCGGCGCCGGAATTCGTCGCGAAGTTGTACCAGTTCGTCGTTGGTTGCCGACGCGAGGAACTCGGGGTCTAGCGTCCTGTTAAGCACCTCGCTACGCAAATTTCGCAGTGCAGGCGCGTCTAATGCCAGCAAATCGATCATGTATTTCGCTCGGTCGTCTTTGCGATCCGTCGGGACGATCGAACCCCTCAGCGTGTACATGAACCGCTGTTCGCACGCGGGATCGACCGGCGCGATGTGTTGGTCTTCGTCAAAGCCATTACTTTTCGCATGCCCACAGTGACGCGGAGTGGTGCGCTGCTGTCCCCGCAAGCATGACGCATGTAGGTTTGCGTATTCCAGTTGCAATGTCTCGTAGTGTTCTTGAGGCCGAAAATGTTCGATGTGACTCTCGTCGAGGGTGATAGAGCGCCCGCAGTAGCAACACACCGAGCCTTGTTCGGCGAGCAAAGCACTATGGAGATTGCGCTTTTCCGGATTTCGAAGATTGTCGTAGGTCGGCTTCCAACCCTCGTTGGCAGGCTGCGTTTTCCAGTTTTCGAAATCAGCAGGCGAGGTGCCTTTTGTCACGTGTTTCATCGCCCAATGACCTCCTTGCGCTTGAGCAACGCTTCGGCTCCCGCCAACTCCGGCAGCCCTGGCGCCGCGCACTTTAGAGAGTCGAGCAATTCGCGAGCAGAGGCGAGTTCGTTGCGTTCGAGCAGTTCAAACAATTCCGACAATTTCTGCTCGATTCCGATCGGCCGCTTGCTGGCCTCCATGATTTGCTCCAGCACGCGGCTTGCATCTAGGCCATAGCTGACTTCTGGATGAGCGACACTCTCCTGAGTCACGAGAATGACTTGTTCCGGCCGTAGTTCGCCGAGTACTTGGGGCGAGTGGCTCGTTGCGATGAACTGAACTTCTGGGAAGGCGTCTTGCAGGCCAGTCGTTATAAGCCGTTGCCATTTCGGATGCAGATGGACATCCAACTCGTCGATGAGCACGATCCCGGGTGTCTTTTTTGTCACTTCTTGGCCGAGATGCGGGTTCAACAGGCACATGCGTCGCGCGATGTCGACGACGAGAGCGATTGCCACGCGCTGACCGTCACTCAGATTCCTGTATTCAGTCGGAGGTGCTCCGTCGCGCCATTCGACCAGCAAGCTCTTCTGGATGAAGTCGAAGCGGATTCCCGCCGCGCCGTCGACTGCCGCCGCCAGTGCAAAATTGACCAACGCTAGTTCATCGTCAAGAATCTCGTCCCGGTTGACGGTCCGGTCAGTCAACAACTGCAGGCGCTCTTGGCTCTTGCTGATTGCCCATCGCTGGAGCGCGACGTGGTCGGACGCTGCTTCCCACCAAAGACGGTAGCCGTCCGTGCGTGACGCGCGTTCGGTGGCCGCGCTCATCTCGTTGGGTTCAGCGGGCTGCCAGTTTCTATAGGCGGGATAGAAAGCAATGACCGGAAGCGTGAGACGCGCAGTCTGCTGCTCGGACGATTGCATCGATTGCCAAACTTGTGCCGGCGTCTGGCCTCGCACTATCAGCGGGCTAGGTTGACCGGCTTTTGCAGTCGTCCAGGCCACGGTTTGCCCGAAGGCCTCACCGTTTGCCGAAACTTCGACCGGGTACATCTCCTCGAACCGATATCGGCCCCCGGCGACGGTCGGTTGTACTCGTACCGCGCCCCGTTCGGCGAATGCGTTGACGTTGCGTTCTGGAATCGGCATGAAGTTCGTATAGCCAGTCAGCGCTTCTCGAACCCCCTTCAAAATCGAAGTCTTACCGCTGCCATTGACTCCAGCAACGACATTGAAGCCGGGCTGAAACGTCACGGACAGGTCGCGAAAGCAGCGATAGTTTTTTAGAACGATCGAATTGAGTTTCATAAAGCCATCTCTCTAGGCGATGCCCTACGCGTGCGCTCTTGAATGGCGATGATCGCCGGCCCGGCGGGCTGGGCGCGTAGTGGTCGGCTTGACCCGCTCGCGCGAGCGCAGATCGTAGAAGGGGAGAACGAAGCAGTGTACAGCAGGTGGAAGAAGAAATGCTCGGGACGACAAGCCTCTACGACCTTGGCGGCCGCAGGGGCTCTGCAATACGATATAAAGCGGCGCCTCGTCAGCGCATCACTCAGTCGCCATACTACGCGCGCTAGCCGCAGCCACCGCCGGATTCGATGCACGACGATGCTGATCGGACAGCTTTCGCATCAGCGGCAACAACAACAGCGACATCACGACACCCGCCGCCGCGAGCCAACCGAGTTCGGCGAATAGGTTTGTATATAGCGGTAGCGATTGGGTCGCGGGCAAAGCGTTGGACGGCATCTGCGCGAAGTTCGCGACGACGCTGCCCAAATACTGGGAGATGCCGGTGGCAAGGAAGTACGCCCCCATCATGAAGCCGCTCATCCGAGCCGGGATGTAACGCGCGATCATCGCCAGCCCGAGCCCGCTGACGAGCAATTCGCCCAGCGAGTTTAGACCGTAGCCCCACACCATGAACCACGAGGAAACACGACCATCCACCGCGTAGCGTCCGCTCAGTGCATAGATGACGAACCCGATCGCGACGGCCACATAGCCCAACGCGAATTTCGCGGCGATGCTGATGTCGCCGCGGCCTTTCGCGAGCCGCGTATACGTCGATGCAAGCACGGGACTCAGCAGCATGATCCAAATGGGGTTGAGCGCTTGAAATTGCGCGGCGCTCCACGAAAACAGATGCACGCCGAACAGCGAGAAAGTGGGATCGACATTGCGCAGAGCGAACAACGTCAGCGACGTCATCTGCTGCTGATAGAAGATGAAGAAAAGAATCGATTGAAGGACGAGGATCAAAGCGGCGATGAGCCCCGCGCGCTCCGAGCGCTCGCATTTGGCGATCATATAGCCGAACAGGGCGAGAATCGCCACCCCCCCGATGTCGACGCAGGTCACGGCAAGCGCCTTGTGGCCCAGCACATACGTGGCCGCCGCACCCACCGCCACCGCGCCGACGGCCACCGCACCGAAGCGGCGCCATACGATCGGCTTGGCGTCTGGAGCGGAACCCACATGGGACAGCGAGCGGTAGCGCAGCAAGAAATTGAGCACGCCTAAAATCATGCCGGCGCAGCAGACCGCGAATGCGGCACGCCATCCCCAACGATCCTTGATCCAGGGTGTGGCCAGGATCGAGATGGTCGAGCCGATGTTCACGGCCATGTAGTAGATCGTGAAGGCGCTATCGATGCGAGCATCGTCGCCTTCGTAGATACGGCGCACGAGATTCGCGGAGTTCGCCTTGAACAGCCCGTTGCCGACGACGATGACGCCGAGCGACGTATAGAGAAACGACAGGTGTTCGTTCGGCAGCGCGAGCATGCCGTACCCGAACGAAAGGACGAGGGCGCCGATCAGCATCGTGCGCCGCGAGCCGAGAATCTTGTCTCCGATCCATCCGCCGATCGACGGAGCCGCATAAACAAGCGCGGTAAAGGCGCCCCATGTGAGGTTCGCGCGTGCATCGCCGAATCCCAGCCGTTCGACCATGTAAAGCACGAGCAATGCACCCATGCCGTAATAGCCGAAACGCTCCCACATTTCGACTAAGAAGACCGTCGTGAACGATCTCTTTTGCGAAGCCGACGAATTCATCAAAAAGTTCTCCCTGATAGGTCGAATTACGTTCGCACGTTGTGTGTGCTCAGTTCAGACGCTGGCGATTGCCCACGCGCGGTAGCACGCGAATCGCCGAACTCGCTTTCGCGAGCCTACACCGGCACGCCGCTGCCATGCAGCGCCGCGCGCGATTCTCCTAGCGTTGGCGCGCAGCGTCACTTCGGGTATGCACCAGTGAGCCGCCTCACACCGTTGCTAGCTGCGCGTGTAAGTGAGCCCGTGATCTGATGCGCGTTGCAATTGACCGATTGCATTGCACCCGCCCATTTTTTTGAACCGTCATTCGCCATTTATGAAAGCCACGCCTATCTTTGCGAGGGCCTTGTCGCGTATCGATGCGACGGGCGCTATCGTACCCGTACTTGCACACTCGTGGGCGAGGCCTCGCTCCCTTGACAGGGTGACGTCCATGAGGTCGCGTGTCGTCGCATTAACGTGCGGCATGCAAGCCCTCGCGGGCGTCACGTCCGCATGCGCCGATGAGCCACCGCCGCGGCTCGCGCAGCAGGCCACGACACCGAACGCAGTCGTTGGAGCTGAATCCGCCTTGACGGTCACGCCGCCCACGCCGCGCTCGAGCCAAGCCAGCAGTGCAGGGTTCATCGCCGATAGCCGGTTAGACCTCGAATGGCGCAACTACACCGACTACTTCCATGCGCCCGGCATTAGCCGCCATGCATGGGCCGAAGGTCTTCAGGCCAAATTCGAATCGGGATTTACACAAGGCTTTATCGGTGTGGGCCTTGACGCGGCGATCTTCGGCGAGCTGAAACTCGATGGCGGGCGAGGTGCTCGCAACATGGTGTACCTCGGCCGTCACGGCGACGGTGAAAATCGCCGCGTGTGGGCTTATCCCGGGACGTACGCCGTGAAGGCACGTATTTCGGAGTCCGAAATAAAGTATGGTCTACAAGACGTATCGAACCCGTTCTTGGATCCGCACGACAACCGCGCGCTACCGCCGGCTTTTCTCGGCGCATCGCTCGTGAGCCGGGAAATGAGCGGGTTCTCGATGCAGGCTGGCAGCTTCACGAAGGTGGACCCGCGCGGCCAAACGAACTTGGTGAACCTGCGCACGACGTACGGGCGCGTCGCGTTCAAGCGAGTGAGCTATGCGGGCGCCACGTGGGACTATTCGCCCAACGGCTCCGCATCGCTCTACGCGGATCAGGCAGACGACGTGTGGCGCCAATATTACGCGTCGCTGCAACAAGGTATCGGTAGCGTGCAGTCGATCAAGCTGACCGGTTTCGCGAACATCTATTCGACCCACGATACCGGCGCGGCGCTGCAAGGACCCATTCATAACAATGCCTACAGCATGTCGCTATCGGCGCAGCATGGCCCGCATGGGTTGCTGCTCGGCTATCAAAAGATACTCGGCGATCAGTTCTTCGATTACATCGACGAGACGGCGGGTGTTTATCTCGTCAATTCGATGGACGTCGATTACAACGCGCCGCATGAACAGTCGCTGCAGTTGCGCTATACGTTCGACGGCAAGTACGCTGGCCTCCCGGGCTTTTCGGCCATGGTATGGGCGCAGCAGGGGTGGGGCGCCGATGCATCGGCCGCTGTCTCGAGCGAGGGGGGCGGCGCGCTTTACTTCCGAAACGGGCAACCCCTGCACGGCAGGCACCACGAGTTCGGAATCATCCCGACGTATGTTGTGCAAAGCGGGCCGCTACGAAATGCGAAGGTCACGCTGATTGCCCAGTGGCATGTTGGGTCGGCGTATTACGCCGACAGCACGAACCAGGTCTACCGGCTCGTGATAACGCTGCCGATGCGCGTGTTTTGATCGTCTCTTCGGAGGATGCGCACGCGGCCGAGCCGTGGCCGCGGCGTGCGTTGAGAAATAACGAGCGTGCGAAGCCGGGTGGACTACAGCGATGCAACGACGTGGTCGTAAAAGGAAGTGACGGATTCGGTAAATTTACCGAACGTGCTGTTCGCCCGGTAATTCTGCCCCGTGTGCACGAATGGCCGCGATCAATTCAGCCGGCGTGATCTCGTAGCGCACTTCGCGGTGGATGCCGGGCTTGCGCTCGTCGATCTCGATCAGATGAATGCTTTTGCCGTCGTCCGTCGCTTCGAGCCGCAATGTACGGACGACATGTCCGCCCGTGTCGTGGATTTCGGTGAGCAGGGTCATTGCCCCGGAAGAGCCGGTGGTGCGCATCGAACGTTTCCTCGAGTCGTGGTGAAACGATTGTACGGGCTTACGAAGACTCGTGTCTGTCGCGCCGCGCGTGCACAGCGCGACCTGCGGCAGGCACGTGCTACCGTGCCTCGCGCCCATTTCATGCCGATGAGTGTATCGCGAAGTTCAGTCGCGCCAGCGCCTTTTATAAGTGCACGAACACAAAGTGCGACACCGTGCGCGCTTAGGGCTTGACGCTCCCGAATTTTTTCGTCGCCGGCCGGCTGGCCGGCGCAGGCATCAATCAGGCGACATGCATACGCTCGCTTTCGACGAGGGCTTGCGCGATTTCCCACGCATCGCGCGCGGCATCGATGCGGCCACTCAATTGCCGCGCGAGGGTAGCGCCATCGAGCAGCAGCGCGCAGCGGCGGGCGAGCCGGGTGGCCGTTGCACCGTCGAACCGCTCGCCGAGAATGCGCTCGAGGCAATAAACGAACGCGCGGCGCTGGGTTTCCGATGCCGCGAGAATTTCGTTCTCCTCAGCATGGAATTCCGCGGCCGCATGGATGAGCATGTTGCCTGTGAACGTTTCGGAACGGAACCACGTATCGTGCCATTGGAAGATCGCGTGGAGCTTGTCGAGTGCGTCGGTATGCGCCGCGACGGCGGCGGCGATTCCGGCCGCCAATGCCGCGCCCTGCTCGTTCAGTACTTCGACGACGAGGCGTGTCTTGGACGGGAAGTGCTTGTACATCGTCATCTTGGCGACGCGCGATTCGGCGATGATGCGGTCGATACCGACGGCGTGAAAACCGAACTGCGAAAATAACCGGGTTGCGGTTTCGACCAGCGCTTTCTTTTTTTCGCTCATTTTAGACGTCCGCTTCTAGTAGTGGAAGTTATGTGTTTTCGCGGCGAAACCGTGTCACTAGGCGTGCTTCTTCCTTGAAAAATGCTTTTCAGGAAGGAACGTTTCGCTTGAGCGTGACATGGATTCGGCTTAGCCGCGCAGTCTCTCAATGCGCGGCATGATCTCGAAGCCTCGTCATTCAAATCGAAGCGCGCGATGAAATCAAGCCCTTTACGTGACTAACCCGATTGCACGCCCGTTTTATTTTCACCGCGTGTATGAGGCGCTTTGCGTCAATCGATCGAAACGCCGCACGTACCTGACATTTTGCTTGCGGTGCGACACACGACGGCGCCGTCGGATTTGCCTCCGGCGCGCTACTTGCATAAACGGGGTGATACGATCCTGTGGGCCCGCAACTTCCTCTTTCGACGAACATGGTGACGCTGTACGACACGCTTGGCGTGCACGAAGACGCCTCAGACGACGAAATCAAGCGCGCGTACCGAAAGGCCGCGATGCGAGCGCATCCCGATCGCAACCGGGGTCGGGAGGCTGCGGCGCATGATGCCTTCCAGGAAATCAAGCAGGCTTACGCGATCCTGTCCGACCCGGAGCAACGGCGCATCTACGACGAGGTGTTCGCCAAGGAAATGGGCAAGCTGCGCGAGCACGAGGAACGAGAGGCGCGCGCGGTACGCGAACGGGCCGAGCGCGAAGCGCGTGCGGAGCGAGAGCGGTACGAGAAATTCGTGGCAAAGGCCATGCGCTACGCCGAGCGCGGGCACAATCGCGACGTCGTATTCGGCGTCTTGCTCGGTCGCGGATGCGACGAAGCGCTGGCGGCCCGCATCGCGGACAGCGTCGCGGCGTTTTCCGCCGCGCGCCAGCAGTCGGCATCCGAGCGCGATGCCGCGGCGTCGAGCCGAACTGACGATCCGGCGCACGCCACCGATGGCGCTCGCGGCGATGGGCCGGCACGGCCGTCGGCACCGTCATCGTTGCATCGAGCGCAGGAAGAGCCGCCCGTGCCGGATGAATCGGCCGCGCCTGCGGGCCTATTCACGACGCTCTGGCACGGGGTTTTCGGCCTGCGCTCGTAAAGCCGATTTGGCGCGTGAGCGAACGCGTGTTCGAAGCCGGGCAGCGGGCGATTGCGGCTGGCAGTTCGTTGCCGGTCCCGCCCGTCTCGCCCGTCTCGCTCCATTCATTCGCTACGACGAAAAATCGGTCGACGTCGACAGTGACTCCCATGCATCGATTTGCGCGCGCAACGCGTCGAGCTTTTCGCGTGCGCGCGAAACGGCATCGCGGCCGAGCAGCAAATGCACGGGCGGGTTGTCCGATGCGACGATCTCTAGAATCGCGCGTGCCGCCTTGACCGGATCGCCGGGTTGCTTACCGCTGATCTCCCGACGACGTTCGCGCACGGGATTGAACACGGCGTCGTAGTCCGCGATGGAGCGCTGCGCACGTACCATCGAGCGGCCGGCCCAATCCGTGCGGAATGCGCCGGGCGCGACCGCCGTCACTTTGATGCCGAGGCCGGCCACTTCCTGAGCCAGGCTCTCCGAAATGCCCTCCAGCGCAAATTTAGTGCCGTGATAAGCGCTCAGGCCCGGTAGCGTGATGTAGCCGCCTACCGAGGTGATGTTGACGATGTGCCCGTGTTTGCGGCGGCGCATGTAGGGCAGCACCGCCTGCGTCATGGCGACGGCGCCGAAGACGTTGACATCGAATTGCTTGTGCCAGTCGGCCAGCATCGATTCTTCGAGAATGCTTTCATATCCGTATCCGGCGTTATTGACGAGCACGTCGATCGCGCCGACTTTGCCTTCGACATCGGCGATGGTATCGGCGATCGCATCGGTATGCGTTACGTCGAGCAGTTTGCCGATGGCGCGGCCGGGGCCGAGCAGTTCGAATTCGCCGAGCGCGGCTTGGTCGCGTAACGTCCCGACGACGCGGTGGCCGTCGGCCAGGGCTTGCTGCGCGAGCGCGCGGCCGAAACCGCTGCTGACGCCCGTGATGAGGAACACCTTGCTTTGCGTAATAGACATCGATGCCTCCAGACGGAACTGAAATGAAGTCGCTGCCTATGCTACGGCAAGCGCGCATTGTCTGTGCGTCGTGAGCGCAACAACGGTGCCGTTACCCCGGGGCGCTGAGCGAAGCGGTCCCAACCGGCCTAGATCACTAAGCGGGAGTGACCGATTCCGGCTCCCTTCTCGACTCTGATTTGCGTCGCGATACGCTCTTTGAGGCCGCCGACGTGGCTGATGACACCAATCATTTTGCCGCTGGCGTTGAGCGTGTCCAATGCATCGAGTGCGATTTCCAACGTATCGCCGTCCAGTGTGCCGAAGCCCTCATCGAGAAACAGCGATTCGATCGAGGCCTTGTGGCTCACCAGGTCCGACAACGCTAAAGCCAGTGCAAGGCTGACCAGGAAGCTTTCGCCACCGGATAGCGTGCGCGTATCGCGCGTGACGTCCGCTTGCCATCCGTCGACGATCTCCAACTCGAGTTCACCCGCGCATTTCCGACGGAGCAGATAGCGCGCATGCAGCCGATCCAGATGCTTGTTCGCCAACCTCAGGAGGTGGTCAAGCGTGAGGCCCTGCGCGAATTTTCGGAATTTGTCGCCTTTGGCCGAGCCGATTAGGGAATCAAGACGCTGCCATACATCCGATTCCTTCGTTTGCTCTTCGATCTGTGTGAAAAGGGCTTGCTGATTCGCACGCAGGGCATCGTCTCGAGTCAGCAGCTCGCGCTTTGCGCCCAGTTGCTCGTTGATCGACGTAGTCTGCGCCTCGGCCGCATCAAGCTGTGCGTTCAGTTCGCCCAGCGTCGCTTCCGTCAGAACCGTTGCCCCGAGACGGGCGAGCTTGTCTTGCGCGGACTGAAGCAGCGCAACGGCCGACTGCTTATTTTGTTCGTGCTGCAGCTTGATATCCCGTAGCCGTTGACGTTCCTGCGGCGGTAGCAAGGCGGCGAGAAACGCGGCGGCGTCGGCAAATGGGCTCTGCTCGATCGCGGCTTGCCAGTCTGCGGTTGCTTCCATGACCGCAGCGCGTTGCTGCGCCAGCGCACCTTCAAGTTGACTCGTGCGCCCATCCAGTGTCGCCAATTCCGAAGCTAATTTTTCAACCCGAAGTGCGCAAGCCGGCAGCGCTTGCGCGGGATCGCCGATGGCGGATAGATCGATGACCTCGCGCTCGCCTTCGTTTTCCAAGTGCGTAGCATTGGCATCGCCGGCAAGGGCACGCAGCTTCTCTCTCCACGACGCCAATTCGGACCGAGACGCCTCGCATCGTGCCGTATGGCGAATGCGTTCCTGCGACAATGCCTGCAGGCGCTGCTGCGTGCTCTGCCACTTTTGCCACTCGCCCTCGCGCGCTTTCAGCCAGACGTGCGCATCAACCGGCATGTCGTTCTGCTCGATTCCCGCTTCGCGAATCGATGTGAGAAGTTGACCCTCGTAGCTTTCGAGCCCAACGCGCAGATCCGCGATTTCCTGGCGGAGTTCCGCTTGGCGCTCCGTCATCGCTTGTACGGACTTCTCCACGACGGCGTACGCGCTTCGCGCTTCCTGAAGCGCATGGTGACGTTGCGCGCTCAACTCGCGTCCATGCTTTAGCTCGTCTTCAGCCCTCTCGGCTGCGACGAGCGTCTGCTTCAGGTCGGCGGCAATGCGTTCAGCGCACTCGCGTCCTTCTTCAAGCATGTTCGCTTGCGACCAATCTGTCGGTTCGATCGGCCTACTGGAGTTCAGTGTCGCTGCGAGTTCTCTCCAGGTTTGCTGGCTGAGTTCGGTTTGCGCGAGAAGGCGCTTTTGGCGTGCACTGTGCTGTTCCTTTCCCGCGCGACTTGCTGCGAGCAGTTGATCGACTTCACGGATCTGCTGAACGGACGACCGTACTTTATCCTCGAGCGCCCGCAGCGCACTTTCGGTCGCGGATACGTCGATCGCTGCATACGCTGCGATGGCCGGATGATCGCGCGAACCGCAGAGTGGGCAAGCCTCATCGGACTGCAGCCGGTCGCGGTGGTCAGCGAGGCTGCGAATAATCTGCTCTTGCTCGAGGAGCTTTTGTTTATCGGTCGCTTGAATGCCCAGCGCTTCGCTATCGTTGTGCAGCGCCTTGAGTTTTGTTTCGCGTTCCGCAATCTCTGTCTCGGCGGTTTGCAATGTCGTTGCAAGCGATTGCAGTTCGCCGGCCTGCTCGCGCCGCAGCCTCGCCAGGTCTTCCAGCTTGTGCCATCGATTGAGGAGAGTCTGCGCGGCTTCGCAATGTTCACGCAGCCCAACGAGTGTGTTGCCGGCCAGGCGTTGCTGCTGGGCGGCGATAAGCGCTTTGACGTGCGCATCCGATTCGGCAGCCGCTTGTGTGGCGAGTTCGACGGCGCTCGTCTGACGCGTAAGCGTTTCGCGCTCATCGGAGACCTTCGTCTCCAACTCGCTTTGCGTCTTTTCTCGTCCTTTGATGTCGGCGTACGTTTTCCGCCGCTGTTCGAATTGTTGGCGCCAAGCACCTATTCGCTCGCCGAGTGCCTCGTGACGCGTGTTGTCGGCGCAATAAGCGTCAAGGCCGCGTTTCTCGGCTTCGAGCGCTTGCAGTAAATCGTGGGCTTCACCGGCAACGCGCTCGGCGAGTTGGACGGCCAGACCGTGTTCGCGGTGCTGTGCCGACGTCGTCTCCTGCCGATTGCATCGCAGCGTATTCAGATCGCTTTCTGACTTGAGAACGTTGCCTTCGGCGCTGCGCAAAGCGTCGAATTTTGGTCGCAACGCTTCTGCCGGTTCGCTCGATGCGAGTCGAGCGAGGTCGTTCGCCACGGCGTCGAGCGCGTTATTTGCTTTCGCAAGGCGGTCTTGCGAAAGCTTCACATCGGTATCTGCCTGAGACAAGTCGACGCGCCACTGGCGATGCTCCCGAAGCAGCCTTGAGTGGGTGTTGACGCTGTCGCGCTGGGTGACGAGCGTTGCGATTTCCTGTCGCGTGGCGTCTCGTTGCTCTGCCGTCAACAAATCCATGCCGTCGGCCCGCGCGCGAAGCTGTTTGAGCGTGTCTCTCGCCGCCGCGGCTCGCTCGAACACCCGGCGCGAGATTTCCCCGTAAATTTCGGTGCCCGTCAGTTCTTCGAGCAATTCGGCACGGTCATTCGCGCTTGCGTTCAGAAAAGCCGCAAAGCCCCCTTGAGCGAGCAGCATCGAGCGGGTGAAACGCGGAAAGTCGAGGCGTGTAATCTCCGCTATACGCTTTAGCTTTTCGCTGACGTGGCTCGTCAAAATGGTGCCGTCGCCTTTCGCTAGCTCGACGCGCGGCTGCTGTAGTGCACCGTCAACCTTGTCGCGGGCGCGCCGTTGGCTCCAAAACGCGCGATACACCTCTCCCCTTACCTCGAAGACAACTTCCGCGAGGCAATCGGCCGTGTGGCGCGTCATGATGTCGTTCGCCGAAGCGGAAACGGTCTTCAGTCGAGGCGTTTCGTGATAGAGCGCGAGGCAAATCGCATCTAGAAGCGTCGATTTGCCCGCGCCGGTCGGGCCGGTGATCGCAAAGAGGCCGTTGTCCGAAAAGGGCGGCTTCGTGAAGTCGATTTGCCACTCGCCTTTCAGCGAGTTCAAGTTCTTGAGACGAAGGCTGCGAATCTTCATACCGCGTCCTCCGCGGTCGAAGCCACAATCGTTCGATAGCGTTCGGTGAGCGCTTCGCGGAGTTCTTCGGTTAGCGCTTCCTGCTCGAGCCGTCGAGCGAAGACGTCGTGCGGATCCAGTTCGTCGAGTGTGACGCCCGATTCGGCGCTCAGTTGGGCTGCGGCATTGCCTCGCTCGCGGCGAATGCGCAATACCTCTACGGGCAAATCTTCGGCCATGGCCTGAATGCGCGCCGGCAGGTCCGATAGATAGTCGTCCTCGGCTACCGTGACCTCCAGCCAGACAGGCCTTTCACGCGTGGCGTCTTGCGCGGCGCGTTGAAAAGCTTCAGCGAGCGCTTTCAGATTGCCGCGCAGGGCAACGAGCGTTTGGAAAGCCGGTATGGGGAGAGGGGTGATCCGCTTCAGTCCCGATACATCGAGATCCACGAGCAGTACTTCCTTTTGTTGCGATGCCTCGTCGAAGCTGAGCGCGATCGGAGATCCGCTATAGCGGATATGCTCGAGGCCTGCCACCTTTTGAGGGCGATGAATGTGCCCGAGCGCCAGATAGTCGACAGCCGGAAATGCAGCGGTTGGGAAGGCATCGAGCGAGCCGACATAAATCTCACGCACGGATTCCGTCGCGCTCGCACCGACCGTCGTCAGATGGCCCGTGGCGATCAGAGGCAACGTTCGTCCAAGCCCGGCGGAGAGTTCTTTTCGAAGCACATCGGCTGCGTCGAACACCGCGTGGTAATACGCCTGGATGGAACGCAGCAGAAGCTGTTGCTTGTCTTCAGCGCTTTGCCCGTACTCGGTTTGCATGACATCGCGAGCGCGAATGAACGGGATCGCACAGACGACGCACCCCGGCTCCGTCTTGCCGTCGCGGCGACGCATCAGCACCCGCACCTGCTCACCCGGCGCATCGGCCGAGGGGACGACCTGCGCAGACAAACATTCCAGCAAGGCGCTGCTCTCGCGCAATGTCGCGACGGAGTCGTGGTTGCCGCCGAGGAGCAGCAACGCCACCCCGGCTTCGTGCAGGCGCACGACGAGCTGGCTGTAGAGTTCTCGCGCATAGCTGGGCGGGGCGCCGGTATCGAAGATATCGCCGGCAATCAGAACCGCATCGACGGCGTGCGCTTCGGTCTGAGCAATGAGCCAGTCGATAAGCGCTTGATGCTCCGCTTGTCGGCTTTTGCCCATGAAATTTTGGCCGAGATGCCAGTCTGAGGTGTGGAGGATGCGCATGGAGTCCGGGGGCGTGCAACTTTGGAGGCTCCGTATTTTAAGCGCTGTGCAGCCGGCTTGGGATCGCTGCGGCAGGTTTGCAGCTTATGCAAGCACGGCCGTCGAGCGCAGCAGGCGGGCGCCGTAACGGCGCGCAACGGACGTGTTGGATGCTTTAACGGCCCTCGAGAGGGCCGTCATGCGCAAACTTCAGACAATGCCGGTGGCGTAATACACGCCGATCACGAAGAAAACCGCGAGCGTCTTGATGACGGTGACGGCAAAGATATCGCGATAGGATTCTCTGTGCGTGAGCCCAGTCACCGCCAGTAGCGTAATGACAGCGCCGTTGTGCGGCAGCGTATCCATGCCACCGCTTGCCATCGCCACCACGCGATGCAGCACTTCCAGCGGAATGTGCGCGGCCGTCGCATTCTTGACGAACCAATCGGACATCGCCGCAAGCGCGATACTCATGCCGCCCGACGCCGAGCCCGTGATGCCGGCGAGCGAACTCACGGAGACGGCCGCATTGACGAGCGGATTCGGGATCGACTTCAGTGCGCCGCCGACGACGAGAAAGCCCGGCAAGGCCGCGATGACGCCGCCGAAGCCATACTCCGAAGCGGTATTCATCGACGCAAGCAATGCACCGGCAACGGCGCCCTTGGTGCCGGCTGCGAACCGCTCGCGCACGCGATTGAACGCAGTGAGGACGACGAGCAAGATGCCGGCGATCAACGCGCCTTCGACGGCCCACACGGCGACGACCGTCTTGATCGTCGCGGACAGCGGCGTATGCACACCGGGCAACACTTCGGGCGGGACGGTATAGGTGCCGGCGCCGTACCACTGCGGAATCAGCTTGGTTAACGCGAAGTTCGCCACGCCGACGAGCACGAGCGGCGCAATGGCCAACAGCGGATGCGGCAACGCGGCGGCGCCGATGTGCTCGGGCTCGTTCACGAGCGAGGTGCCATAGCCTTCGCCCTTCGCCAGCGCCGCGCGCCGACGCCACTCGAGATAGGAAAGCCCCACGATGATGATGAACACCGAACCGATGGTGCCGAGCGCCGGCGCAGCCCATCCTGTCGTCTTGAAGAACGCGCTCGGAATGATGTTCTGAATCTGCGGCGTGCCGGGCAGCGAATCCATCGTGAACGAGAACGCGCCGAGCGCGATGGCGCCGGGCATGAGGCGCTTCGGGATGTTGCTTTGACGATAGAGTTCGGCCGCGAACGGATAGACGGCGAACACGACGACGAACAGCGAGACGCCGCCATAGGTGAGCAACGCGCAGACGGCAACGATGACGGCATTGGCCCGGCCGCGACCGATATAGCGAATCGCCGCTGCAACGATCGCTTCCGAAAAGCCGGCCAGTTCGATCGCCTTGCCGAAGACTGCACCGAGCAGAAAGACGGGGAAATACAGTTTCACGAAGCCGACCATCTTCTCCATGAAGATACCGGTAAACACCGGGGCCACCGCGGCGGGGTCGGTCAGTAACACGGCGGCGAGCGCGGCGATCGGCGCGAACAGAATCACGCTGTAGCCGCGGTAGGCGGCGAACATCAAGAACGCCAATGCGGCAAGAACGATGACGAACGACATCGGGTCTCCAATTTGTCCAAGTTGTGATTGTGAGTGCCCGTGAGCGCACGGGAAAACGCAGGCAGCGGGCCCAGCACTTTCCATGCCATTGCTCGCAAGTGCACGTGGGACGGGGCTCGCGCGGTCGCCGTCTTCCGAAACCGGTTCTAATCTGATCGTTCCAGTCTCCCAATGGAGATTGGCTTAACGTCGAACCAGCCGATTAATTCACTATGTTGATGAATCGCTTAGTGTTTTTGCGAAATCTCTGTTATGAGATATGCTGTCTCCATTTGGAGATTTGACCTCGATGGCGGGTCGATCGTCCCTCGCTGAAATACAACCTGGAGACAACTCGGAGATGACTGACCTCATCGGCGTGCCCGCCGATTTCAGTGCGATCGTGCGCCGCGCGATGAATTCATTATTCAAGGCGTTCGAGAATTTCAGCGAAGGCACACTGATCGTCGATGCCGACGCACGTATCGTTTGGATCAGTGATCGCTATGCCGCACGGTTTGGCTTCACGGATACCCGGCAAGTGATCGGCCTCGACTGCGAAGCGGTCATTCCGCACAGCCTCATGCGCGAGGTCGTGCAAACGGGCAAGCCCATTTTGCTCGACGTGCTCGAAAACGGGCGTGAGCCGTTGGTGGTCACACGTTTGCCGCTCGAGGACGAATCGGGCAAGACGGTGGGTGCGATCGGCTTCGCGCTGTTTGACGAGATGAAATCGCTGACGCCGCTGTTCTCGCACTATTCCCGCGTGCAGGAAGAACTGATCGCCGCAAGGCGATCGCTTGCTCAGGCGCGGCGGGCGAAGTACACGTTGGCGAGTTTCATCGGCACGAGCGCGGCCAGTCTTGAAGTCAAGCGTCAAGCGCGTCGCGCCGCGAATGTCGATTCGCCGGTGTTGCTACTCGGCGAAACGGGCACGGGCAAGGAATTGCTCGCGCATGCCATACACGGCACGTCGGCGCGCGCGAGTGGCCCGCTCGTCACCGTCAACGTCGCGGCGATTCCCGATACGCTGCTCGAAGTGGAATTCTTCGGCGCGGCGCCCGGGGCCTATACCGGTGCCGAGCGGCGCGGGCGGGTGGGCAAGTTCGAGCTCGCGCACGGCGGCACGCTGTTTCTCGACGAGATCGGCGACATGCCATTGCCGCTGCAAGGCAAGCTGCTGCGCGTGCTGCAGGATCAGGAGTTCGAACCGTTGGGGTCGAACAAGATTGTACGAACCGACGTTCGCGTCGTTGCCGCTACGTCGGCCGATTTGCCGAAGCTCGTCGCCGCGGGCCGGTTCCGTGCCGATTTGTTCTATCGGCTCAATGTCCTAACGATTCACGCGCCACCGCTGCGCGCGCGACGCTCCGACATCGAAGCGTTGGCCTACGCGATCTTGGAGGAGTTGTCCGCGCCTGGGCGAGGAGGGCATGGGCGGCACTTCGAATTGCACGACGATGCGTTGCGGCTGCTTGCGGCAAACGATTGGCCCGGCAACGTGCGGGAGTTGCGCAACACGCTCGAACGAGCGGTCATGCTCTCCGATACCGAGCGCATCGACGCGCGCACGCTTGCGCCGTTCATCGGCGCCGCCGCATTGCCGGCGCCTGATTTCAGCGGCGAAGAGGCGAACACGTCGAGCGTTCGGTCCGGTGCCCAAGCGCGTGAGGACAATGGCGATTCGTATGCATTGGCCATGGCCGATTTCGAGCGTCGTTTCCTTAGCGATGCGCTGCGCGCGACAGGCGGGCGCGTGGCCGAGGCGGCGGCCCGCATCGGAATCGGGCGCGCCACGCTTTATAAAAAGATTGTGGCCTTAGGGATCGATATTTGAGGGTTCAGGGGGGCGCAAACAGCTTTGCTGTCACGGCGCGCGCGTGACGCCGTGGCATACTCGGCCATTCGAAAAATAACGTCAGGCCAAAGGAGTGCTTTCAATGAAGGGCATGTCTTTCTTTCATTCGCGTGTGGTAGCGTCCGCCCGCTCAGCACTAGCGATGGTTGCTTCTGCCGCCGTCCTCGCGGGATGCGGCGGTAGTGCGCCGCTCTTTACGGGCGACGGACGGCCGACGACGGTCGTTCAATGTTCGGCGAGCAGTGCATGGGATAACTGCACCGAGCATGCGCGTGCGATCTGCGGGGGCGATATCGACATCATTAAGCAATCGGACATCAACGGGCAGCATAACCTTCTGTTCGCTTGCAAGGCTAAATGAGCCGGCGTGCATCGGCGCTATCGCGCGCGATTCGACGAGCAGGGTCGCGGCCCAATGCTTGCTGATGCGTGCGTCTATCTACTATCTTTCTAATGACCCATACGCACGTATGCAGCGACCGGGCGATAGCGCTTCTAAGCGAATGGGCAGTCAGGGGAGCGTTTACCGTCAATCGACAAGGAGGCGATTTTCTATGGCGACGTATAAGCAGCTGACCGAGCAACTGGCGAAGGTGCAAGCGCAAATGGCAGCCGCGCGCGAAAAGGAAGTGGCGGCCACCATCCAGCAAATCAAGGAGCGGATCGCGGAGTACGGCATTACGGCCGAGGAACTCGGTTTTTCGAGCAGACGCTCGACGTCGCGGAAAACGGGAGGCCTGCCGCCCAAATACCGGGATCCGAAGACGGGTGCCACCTGGAGCGGACGCGGGCGCGCACCGGGATGGCTCGGGAAGCGGCGCGACAGGTTCCTCATTCAATAAATTCCGTAGGTCGGGTTCAGTAGGTCGAGTTGTTGCGGCGTCGATCGGCGCCGGCCGAACCGAACGCAAAGCGCGTTTGTGCTTTTCGTTCGGCTCCGGTTTCGTTTAGCATCGCTGCCATCCACAAAACTTTAAACATTCCGAGACACATGGCCCCGATCGCACGAAACCTTCTTGGTATGGTCGCCCTATTGGCGATTGCATTCGCTTTCTCAACGAACCGCCGTGCCATCAGGCCGCGTACCGTTATCGTCGCGTTGCTCGCGCAGGTTGCGATCGGCGCATTCGTGCTATTCGTACCGTTCGGTAAAGTCGCGCTGGCCGATATGGCGGCCGGCGTCAATCATGTTTTGGACTACGGCAATGCCGGTATAGAGTTCTTATTCGGTGGGCTCGTTCAATCCAAAATGTTCGCGCTCTTCGGCGACGGCGGCTTCGTATTCGCCGTGCGCGTGTTGCCGGCGATCGTTTTTGTGACCGCATTGATCTCCGTGCTCTATTACGTCGGCATCATGCGTTGGATCGTCATCGTGCTGGGCACCGTGTTTCAGCGGCTGCTCGGTGTCTCGAAGCTTGAATCGTTTTCGGCCGTCACGACGATTTTCCTCGGACAAAGCGAGATGCCGGCCGTCGTCAAACCGTTCGCTCGCGATATGACGGGTGCTGAGTTGTTCGCCGTCATGTCCAGCGGGATGGCTGCCGTGGCCGGTTCCGTTCTAGCCGGTTATGCGGGCCTAGGCGTGCGTATCGAATACTTGCTGGCCGCATCTTTCATGGCCGTGCCCGGTGGGCTGCTGTTCGCGAAGATCATCCATCCGACGACGGAGGCGAGCCGGGTACGACTGGAGCAGCTTAGTTTCGACGAGCGGCGCCCGGCAAATGTGATCGAGGCGGCAAGCTCCGGTGCGGCCGTTGGTCTCAAGATCGCGGTGATGGTCGGCGCGATGTTGATCGCGTTCGTCGGATTGATCGCACTCCTAAATGGTTTGGTCGGCGGCGTCGGTGGGTGGTTCGGTCATCCGAATCTTTCCATGCAATCGATTCTCGGCACGGTGTTCGCGCCGCTCGCTTATTTGATTGGCGTACCGTGGAACGAGGCCATGATGGCGGGAAACTTTCTCGGCCAAAAGATCATCCTCAACGAATTCGTGGCCTATGCGTCGCTGTCGCCGTATTTGAAGGACCCGGTGAGCGTGGCTGCAGCGGGGCTTCATGTGCTGAGCCCGCGTACGTTGGCGATCCTATCGTTCGCGCTCTGCGGCTTTGCGAATTTCGCTTCGATCGCCGTATTGACGGGCGGTTTCAGCGCCGTCGCGCCTGAACGCAGTTCCGAAGTAGCGCGCTATGGGTTACGCGTTGTGCTGGCCGCAACGCTGTCCAACTTGATGAGCGCGACGATCGCGGGCATGTTTTTGACCTTGCATTGATATGACGAGGGATTCCATGACGTTGGAACAATTGCTTGAACGAGCGAAGGCAGCGCGCGAAAGAGCGTATGCGCCGTATTCGAAATTCAAGGTGGGTGCTGCGTTGCTGACGAAGGACGGCCGCGTGTTCGACGGCTGTAACGTCGAAAACGCTTCGTACGGCCTGTGCAATTGCGCCGAACGCACGGCGTTCTTCAGCGCGATCGCGGCCGGGTGCCGACGCGACGAATTCGCGGCGCTCGCTGTCGTCGGCGATACCGATGGCCCGATTGCGCCGTGCGGCGCTTGCCGGCAGGTCATCATCGAACTGGGCGGCCCTGAACTCGCGATTAGACTCGGCGATATTCGCGGCAATATGCGCGACACGACAGCGCGTGAACAACTGCCGGACGCTTTCTACCTCTGAGGATCAGCATGCACAAGGTCATCTACGACACGGATCCCGGCGTCGACGACGCGATGGCGCTCGTCTTTCAAGCGCTGCACCCTGAGATCGAACTCGTTGGCGTCACGAGCGTCTTCGGCAATTCGACGATCGACACGACAACGCGCAACGCACGCTATCTCGTCGAGCGGTTCGCGCCCGGCGTGCCCGTGGCTCGGGGCGCGGCCATGCCGCTCAAACGAACCGCACCGGCGCCCGTCGACTGGATTCACGGCGGCGACGGCCTCGGCAATACGGGCTTGCAGCCCACAGCGTCGAGCGCGCTCGATTCTCGTCCCGCGCATCGCTTCATCATCGACACAGTCCGTGCGCATCCGGGAGAGATCACGTTGATCGCCGTCGGCCCGCTGACGAATCTTGCGCTTGCGCTCGAGGAAGATGGGGAAATCGCACGGCTCGTCAAGCAGGTGGTCGTCATGGGTGGCGCGTTCGGCACCAACGGCGCGAACGGCAACGTATCGCCGGCGGCCGAGGCGAACATGTTCGGCGATCCCGACGCGGCCGACATCGTCTTTGGCGCTGCATGGCCCGTCGCGATCGTCGGGCTCGATGTGACCGAGAGCACGATCATGAACACGGCGTATCTGGCCAAGCTGCGCGACGACGCGGGGGAGATTGGGCGCTTCGTCTGGGACGTGTCTCGGCACTATGAGGCATTCCACCAATCGAGCGTTGGGCTCGCGGGCATTTATGTGCACGATTCGTCGGCCGTCGCTTACCTGCTCGCGCCGCAAATCTATACCACGCGCAGCGGGCCCGTCCGTGTATTGACGCAGGGCATTGCAGCGGGTCACACGATTCAAAAGCCGGTTGGCTTTCCGGCGCCGGCCCCCGAGTGGGATAGCCAGCCGTCGTGTACGGTCTGTGTTGGGGTGGACAGCGCGCGCATGCTCGAGCTTTATGCGAGCACGCTTTCTCGCACCGCATAGGCGCGATAGATATCGAGGCGCATTGACCCCTAGAACGAGCGCGGCGCCCGCTCCCGAAAACGCTCACCTTAGGGCCCGATTCGCGACCGGCCGCGCGTTGCTGCAAGCGGTGTTAGGTCACCTTCATCGAGCGGGTCCCGCAAACGCTCACCTTTCGCCCGGGTGGCGCACCTTTTGACGAGCGAGCGTCCACGTTGGACGACGAGTTCGCGCAGTGGGTGTTGACCGCCGCGACCGCGGTTACACCGCAGCCACCTTGGCATGGGCGCTGAGAGGCGAAAAAAATGTGTCAAAAAACCCATGGGGCACGATGGCCGCGCCGTGCGTTTGCCTGCCTGGCGCACCTTTGGTGCGCCTCTGCATTTTTTTGAAATAATTTCGGGCTTCTGCCGGATTACTTTGTTCGTAGGCTAGCGTGCTTAGAGGAGACGGGCATGAGCCACGACACTATCGCCGACGCATCCGCCACGCTCGATCGACACAGCCAAGCGAAGCGCGCCCCGCAATGGGCACCGAGCGCGCACGCGCCCCGCGTGGCAATCGTGCACGACCGGCCGGTCGCGTACGCGGGTGCCGAGCGCGTGCTCGTATGCCCCTCGCAAGCAGATGGAGAGCATATCGGCCATTCCCTCGCAGGCCGCCATGCGTGGGGACCGGGGATCGATGCCCATTTGAGTCGATGCTGCCTTTCGGCGGGTTCAAGCTTAAAAAATGCGCGTCGCTCAAATCGACGCTCAATGACCGGATCTGATTTGTATCGGCAGTGCGCGCGGCACGCAGCTGGGATGGGCTCGTGCCGCAATCGCGATAACAATTACCCCAAGGGAACGAACGATGTTGAAAGTCACTAAAGCGGTGTTTCCAGTGGCGGGACTGGGCACGAGATTTCTTCCGGCCACCAAGGCGAGCCCTAAGGAGATGCTCCCCGTTGTCGACAAGCCGTTGATCCAATATGCGGTCGAAGAGGCAATCGCAGCGGGCATTACCGAACTCATCTTCGTGACGGGCCGCAGCAAGCGCGCCATCGAAGATCACTTCGATACGTCGTATGAAATCGAGGCGGAACTCGAGGCGCGCGGCAAGGAGAAGCTGCTCGATTTGGTTCGGAGCATCAAGCCGAGCCATGTCGATTGCTTTTACGTGCGTCAGCCGGCTGCGCACGGGCTCGGCCATGCAGTCATGTGCGCGGAAAAGCTCGTCGCCGACAGCCCATTCGCCGTCATTCTCGCCGACGACCTGCTGCATAGCACGCAACCCGTCATGAAGCAGATGATCGATGTCTTCAATCACTACCACAGCACGGTCGTTGGCGTCGAAGCGATCGCGCGCGAGGACAGCCGCTCATACGGCATCGTCGAAGGGCGGGAGTGGGAGGAGAACATCTTCAAACTGTCGAACATCGTCGAGAAGCCGGCCCCCGAGGCTGCGCCGTCGAATCTTGGCGTCGTGGGCCGCTACGTGTTGATGCCGAGCATCTTCCGGCATTTGCGCCGGCTCGAGCCCGCTGTGCAAGGCGAATTGCAACTGACCGATGCGATCCACGCACTGCTCGAGGAAGAACAGGTGCTCGCCTATCGGTACTACGGCAAGCGTTTCGATTGCGGCAGCAAGCTCGGCTATTTGAAGGCGACCGTCGAATTCGCGTTGCGGCACCCCGAGGTTGGGGACGCGTTCGATACGTACCTTCGCGATTACATCGGCCACCACCTCGTATCGCCGACGTAACAGCATAGGGGTGAACGAGGGCGGCTGCCCCCGGCCACCCCGGCTTTGATCTCTTCTCTAGCCTTTACTTCACGCGCGCCCGGCCTCGAGCCGGGCGCGCGCGTTTGCGTCAATCGCGTCCCGTTCATCAGGCGGACATGATTCCTTCCTATCGTCATGAGCTATTCGGCCGGAAGCCGCGCGTCGACGCGGTGCCTGTCTACTATGCGGATTTTCGAACGGGAGCAGGTACTGCGATGATCGAGCGGCGATCGTGGATGGCCCCGGCGCCTGCGAGCAAACGTTTGCTGCGCGCCTCGTCTTGCGCGGCGCATAGCCGCATGCTGGTGAAGGTGGCAATCGCTGCGGCGTGCGCGCTCGCGACGGCGTGTGACGGCGGCCATGACGATCCGAACGCGCGATCGAGCGCGGCCGACGCAATACCGATGCTCCCTGGGACGCGCAACGTGGCTTCGGCGCCGCTCGGCTCGGGCGCTCAACGATTCGATGCCGCCGACGGCGCGCAGCAGCACCCAGCGTCGGATGCGCTGTTGCCGCCCGTTATGCATACGGCTGATTGAGCGGCACTGAGCGGCACCGAGCGGCACTGAGCGCCTGACCGAGCCGTTCGTTTCGCCGACGCTTTCGCTATTGCCTGCTTGCCATATGGCCGAGTGCATCGGCTCCGTAGTGTAGTCAGTTGCTCCTTTAGTGGTTCGTTTTGCTGTAGTGCGCCGACGCGCGTCGCTGCCAGCGAGGCCGTCTTTCGTTCCATCCTTCGTCAGACACACGAATTCAACCATGACATCGACAAGCCGCCGTGATTTTCTGCGCGCCGCCGCTCAAGCGGCAGGCGCGGCCGCCGCGATGGGCGCGTTGCCCGCCGGCATTCGCAACGCGCTCGCGATTGACGCGAACGATGCGACGCGCAGTATCAACGACATCGAGCACATCGTGATCCTCATGCAGGAGAACCGCTCGTTCGACCATTACTTCGGTACGCTTCGCGGTGTGCGCGGCTACGGCGACCGGCGTGCGATCCGTCTACCCAATGGCAACGACGTATGGCACCAGCCCGTGGTCCCGGCCTCGCCCGCCGGCTACGTGCTGCCGTTCCGGCCGAGCGCGCACGACCTCGGCCTGCAGTTTCTGCAGGACTTGCCGCATGATTGGACGACGACGCACAACGCTTGGAACGGCGGCCGCTACGATCAGTGGATCGGCTCGAAGGGCACGACGACGATGGCGTATCTCACGCGGCAAGACATCCCGTTCCACTATCAGCTTGCCGACGCCTTCACGATCTGCGACGCCTATCACTGCTCGAGCTTGACGTCGACCGACCCGAACCGCTACTACATGTGGACGGGTTGGGTGGGCAACGACGGCAAGGGCGGCGGGCCTGTTGTCGACAATGCGGAAGCCGGCTATGCGTGGTCCACCTATCCCGAGGTGCTGCAAGCGGCTGGCATCTCTTGGAAGATCTATCAGGACATCGGCACGGGCCTTAACGCGGCGGGCGCTTGGGGCTGGACACAAAACCCCTACATCGGGAACTACGGCGACAACTCGCTGCTTTATTTCAACCAATACCGCAATGCGCAACCCGGCGATCCGCTCTATGAACGGGCGCGCACGGGCACCAACGTCGCCGTCAGCGGCGGCTATTTCGATGTGCTGAAGCAAGACGTGCAAAACGGCACCTTGCCGCAAGTGTCGTGGATCGTGGCGCCCGAAGCGTATTCGGAGCATCCGAACTGGCCCGCTAATTACGGCGCATGGTATGTCGATCAAGTGCTGCAGGTACTGACGTCGAATCCGGCGCTGTGGAGCAAGACGGCGCTCTTGATCACCTACGACGAGAACGACGGCTTCTTCGATCACGTGCCGCCGCCGTTCGCGCCTTGGTCGAAAGAGGCGGGGCTTTCGACGGTTAGTACGGCGAACGAGTATTTCGCCGGTAGCGCGACCTACCCGGCTGGCGTTTATGGGCTTGGGCAACGCGTGCCGATGATTGTCGTGTCGCCTTGGTCGAGAGGCGGGTGGGTATGTTCGGAAACGTTCGACCATACGTCGATCATCCGCTTCATCGCTCGCCGCTTCGGCCATGCAGACAATCTGTGCGAAGCCAACATCACGCCGTGGCGCAAGGCGGTTTGCGGCGATTTGACGCGTGCATTCGATTTCGCCAATCCCAATGCGGCCTTTCCTACGCTGCCGAGCACGATTGCATACGAGCCACGGGATCACCAACGCCATCCCGATTACGTGCCGTTGCCGCCGCTCGTACAGGCCAAGCCCGAGCAGGAACCGGGGGTACGGCCGGCACGCGCGTTACCCTACGAGTTGTTCGTCCGCGCGCAGGCCGATGCGGGAGAAGGGCATGTGCGCCTGAAGTTGACGAACACGGGGCACGCAGCTGCGGCGTTCCATGTTTATAAGGCGCAAAGTGTCGATGCGCCCCGGGCCTATACGGTCGAACCGAATAAGCAGCTGGCCGACGAATTCACACTCAAGTTGGACGGTAGCTATGATTTCGCCGTGCACGGGCCAAACGGATTCGCACGCCGGTTCGCCGGCCGCGCCGTCGCCGCGCATGCATGGAGCGCGGGAGTGGCCGCGCCGGAGGTCGTCGAATCTTACGATGTCGCTAACGGCAACGTCGAGTTGAGCCTGCAAAACAAGGGCACCGCAGCGTGCGAGTTCACGATCGCGAACGCTTACGACGGCACCCGCGTGAAGCGCCGCGTCGCAGGCGGAGAAAGCGTGGACCTGTATGTCGATTTACGCGCTTACCATGCGTGGTACGACCTACGCGTGACGGTCGATACCGACCCGTTGTTCGTTCGCATGCTGGCCGGTCACGTCGAAACGGGCCGCCATAGCATGAGCGATCCCGCGCTTGGGATGGCCTAAACGTATAAGCGCCTGGCCTAGGAAAACCCATGCTGTTTCGGGGTTGCGCCCGTTCGGGCAAACCCTCTGTTGCCCGTCGTCGATGACGCATTCCGATCGACGGCGGGCCTTGTCACCGCCGAAATAGTCGGCCCCGCGCAACAAATCCCCCTGTAAACACGCTCTCGAAACACAAAACAGATGCATGAACGCGCGCGGCGCTTGTAGAATCCGGCGTTGAAGCGCGCACGTCGTGCCCGCTTCGTGCGTTCAACGACCAACAGGTAGGAGAAACATGTCGACTTCCGCAAAGAAGGTTGCGAAAAAGGCTGCCGCCGCACCGGCGAAAAAAGCAGTTGCCAAGAAAGCTCCCGCGAAAACCGCGGCTAAGAAGGTCGCCGTGAAGGCGTCCGGCGCTTCGTCGCCGATCAAGGACACCTTCACGAAGGCCTCGCTGGCTGCCCACCTCGCGGAGCGCTCGGCTGTCGAGCCGAAGTCCGTCAAGGCCGTGCTCGCTGCGCTCGAAGACACGATCCTCGGCTCGGTCCACAAGAAGGGTGCCGGCGAATTCACGCTGTCGGGCCTGCTGAAGATCGTCGTGCAAGCTGTGCCGGCGAAGAAGAAGCGCTTCGGCAAGGACCCGTTCACGGGTGAAGAGCGTTGGTTCCCGGCCAAGCCGGCAACCGTGCGCATCAAGACACGCGCGCTGAAGAAGCTGAAGGACGCGGCAGCCTAACTCGCTTCGCCGAAACAAAACCCGCAAAGGCGCGATGCCCTTGCGGGTTTTTTATCGCCCTTTGCGGGTGCAATTTTCGCGTGAGCGGCCATTCAATACGCGTGGGCGCTCGGTGCGTACCCGTCCGTGAGCGTACGCAGGAACGCGATGATGTCCTTGATGTCGTTGTCCGTCATCGACGGTGTGTCGCCCGGATTGCGATCGAAAGGCGCATCGGCCTTATCGATGTTGACTCGATACTTCGCGGGCAGGTCGTCGTACTGCAGCACATGCCCTTGCGCGTCGCGCGGATAGATCTTGGCCGGCTCGACGTCGCGCAGGTTGTAGAACTTCATGACGTCGTCGAGCGAGTGATACACGCCGTTGTGAAAGAACACGTGACGCACCGCCGCATTGCGCAGCGTAGGCGTGAGGAACATGCCGCAATATTGCGTCTGCGCGCTCAGATCCGCGCGGTAGGGCCCGCATACCCCCATGTCGTAGTAGCTGGCGTGGCGATTGACGGCGAGCGCCGTGTTGCGCGGCACACCGAGCGCCTCGTACTGATAATCGGTAAACATCGGCGGCAGGCCATCGGAGGAAGGCTTTGACAGATGGCAGCCCGCACAGTTGGCTTTCTTCGAATCGTTGAAGAGCTGCAAGCCGTGCAGTTCTGCATGTGTCAAACGCGCACGTCCTTCGAGCCAGTAATCGTACTTACTCGTGTACGGGTGGAACGAGGATTCTTCCACCTGGTAGCGCGCCACGGCAAACATCGCTTCCGATACCAACAGGCGCGGATTGTTGAAGATGTTCGGCCCGAACAACTGCAGGAACGAGGCGCGATACGCACTGCTTTCCAATTTGCGCACGACTTCGCCTTCGCTCGAATTGGCCATTTCAACGGGGTTCAGCAACGGTCCGAATGCCTGCGCTTGCAGCGTGTCGGCGCGACCGTCCCAGAACATGCCGCCTTGGGGCACCATCGCGGGCACGGCGGGCGCCGCGCCGGCCGTCTTCTGCACGCGCGCGACACTCGATGCCTGCGCGGCCTGCTGCGCGAAATTGGCGGGCGTATCGTCGTCGGCCTTGTCGGGTCCGATGCTGAAGTTCGGTTGACGATACAGGTACATCAACGAAGGCGGCGGCCGATCGCCTTGGATCGTCATCGAAGCGCCGCCGAATTGAACGGGCAACGCATTGGGCGGGCCATATGCATGCGCGGGACTGTGGCACGACGCGCACGACAGCTTGCCGGATGCAGACAGCGTCCGATCGAAGAAAATCTGTTTGCCGAGCAGCGCCATGGCACTGAGCGGCGCGGCCGCGGGACGTTCGAGACGAACAGGGTGGGGATTGGCGCCGGTCAATTGCTCGACGATTTCGCCGACGGCCATCGGCGTGCGCTCAGGATGGGCGAGGGCCCACCCGCATGCCCCGGTCACCGCGAGTGCGACGCCGAGCGCGGCGGTGCGTCTCGGTAAGCGACGGCGGCGGGCAGAGCGAGCGCTGTCGGTGGATGGGTTCGGCAAGGCGGAATCGAGCGGCTGCATCGTGACGGTCGTGAGACGTGAGGTGCGTTCCGAGAAATACCCACAGCCCGTTGCCGGGCTGTGGGTATTTCGATGGTTATGCTGGCGCGCACCAAGGCGCGCTAGTCGGCTAGGCCATTCGCTTTACGGAGCCGAGCTCACCGGCGTGCCCAACGTCGGGTCCAGCAACAGCGGCGTCGTGCGCGCGGCGCTCGTGAAGTCGAACAGGCTTCGGATGTCGCCGGCCGTGGCGTCGAACGAGCCGCCGCCGACGCGTTGGCCGCCGAGCCAGTTGTCTTCGATGAAGCGGGCGATCGAAGCTTGCGAGATCGTCGTATGGTCGACGTAGTTCTTCTTCGCGTAGGGCGAGATCACGACGAACGGGATACGCGTGCCGGGACCGCAACGACCGTCCACGGGTTTTCCGTTGAGGCCATTCGGTTGCGTCGTGCCGAGTGCGCCGCACTGATTGGTGCCGCTCAGCTTGTCGGCGGTGGAGAAGGAGACCGACGTTGGCGTGGCGAATTGATGGTCGTACCAGCCGTCCGAGTCATCCCATGCGACGATCACCGCGGTGGTGTTCCAGTCGGGCTGCTGTTGGAGGAAGTTCACGACCTTCGTCACGAATGCTTGCTCGTCGAGCGGATCAGAGTAGCCCGCATGCCCGTCTTGATAGGCGGGTGCCTTCAGGAAGTTGACCGACGGATAGTTGCCGGCCTTCACGGCAGCGAAGAAGTCATCCGAGTCGTACTCATGATTCGCCGGATCGGCCGACGTGGCGCCCGGAGCCGTCGTGTAACCGACCGCGGCCATCGAAGCCGGACGCAAGTGGTGCGGATTGGACGTCGACGCGTAGTACTGGAACCAGTTGTGGTGCGGGATGTAGTCGGCCGTCGCGGAATTGACGATCGTCGAGAGCGTCTTGCGCGAGCAGCCGGTCGAGCCGTCGCCGTTCGTCGTCGACAGATTGAAGCCGCCCATGAAGCCGCCCCACGTGATGTTCTTTGCGTTGAGCAAGTCGCCGATGTTCTTGCCCGTCATCATCGCCTGATCGGTCGTGCTCGAGCAGTCGTCGATCGGGTCGACGTCGTTGATCATCGTCAGGCCGCCTTGGCTATCGTTGACGTAGTAGGCGCTGCGCGACGATTTCACGATCGTCATGCCGTTCGTTTGACCCGATACCGCTTCGAGCGCGCCCGGCGTGGAGGGTCCGAACGTGTCGGTCCACGCGTTGTCGCTCATCGCGTAGTTTTGCGCGTAGTTCCACAATGCCGTGACGGTGTTGCCGTCGTAGTAGCCCATCACTTGGCCGGTGGTGCCGAACGCGCCTGCCCCACCGCTCGTGCCTTTACCCGTGAACGCGGGGAAGAGATCCATGGCGCCGTTGTCGGACGCTTGCTGCTCGGCCGTGTAGGCGTGATTCTGATCGGCCGTTGCCGCTTGCGAGCGATCGAGGCGGAAGGGGTTCGTCGCACCCGCGCCATTGCCTGCGGCTGAGGCGTTCGGGTTGGCCGTGAGCAGCGTGCCGCTCAGGCCGTTGACCGTCGGCGTGCCCGTGGCAGCCGTGAATGCCGGCTCGCCCGACGGATTAGTCGAGGTCGGATACGTGGCGAAGTAGTGGTCGAACGAAACGTTTTCGCCGTAGATCACGACGACGTGCTTGATCGGCGTTGCGGTCGTGAGCTGGTTAGCTGCGACCGACGAGGCTGCGGCGGGAGAGGTGCTGTCGTGGGTGCTGTTACACGCGGCGATGACCGCCAACGATGCAACGGCCATTGCGATGGGGACGAGCTTACGGCCAAACATGGGAATGCACTCCTGGTTTGTCGTCGCCGCGGTTCTCCGCTGAGGTTCGGACTTTCATCCTTCCCCGGAAGAATGAAAGCTCGGAAAGCGCGGGTAACGATGGTTATTTTTCGGAAGAACGGGGCATTGGACCATGCGTGTATGAAGCGTCCGCGACATGCGGCTTTCGAAATGGTTTCGACGGCTTACTGTTTCATTCGAGGTGCGCTGTTATTGCGGAAGGGTTGCCGCCCCGATGCGGCGCAGGACTGCCCGCCCTCACTTGCAACCCAAGCCGTGAAATGCGACCACCAAAAAAAAAGCCAGCCGAAGAAACTCCGGCTGGCTCGATAGTGCGTACTGCTAACTACTTGTCTCGTCGATTGCTCGCGCGAGTTTGCTAGAACTTGTGGCGCAGGCCCAGAGCAACGAGTTCTTGCGAGCTCGTGCCGGTGTAGCCGTACGAGCCGACGGAAGCCGTAGCGCCCACCACGTTGCCCGTAGTACCGTCGCGCGTGCTGCCGCTTGCGTGCTGATACGCACCGACGAGGTAGACGTCCGTGCGCTTCGACAGCGAGTAATCGGCACCCAGCGAAGCTTGGTGGTACTTAGCCGACGTATCGCCGCTCGACTTCTCGTAGGTGTAGCCCACGCCAACCAGCAAAGCCGCCGTCGCTTGATAGTTGAGGAACGCGCTGCCCGAGTTGTACTTCTCGGTCGAGGCGAACGTCGAGAAACCGTCACCCTTGTACTGCGCGTTGCTGTAGCTTGCGCCCATCGTGAACGGGCCGACCGTGTATTGGCCCGCGACGCGTGCGATACCGATCGACTTGGCCGTGGCGTAGCCGGCGTTGATGTTGCTGTCGAACACGTTACCCGACGTCGCGGCTGCGTCCCAACCCGCGCGCTTACCGGTCGACTGACCGACCGTGTTCGTGTTGTTCGAGCGGTAATAGCCGGCAGCCAAGCCCAGCGGGCCATTGTTGTATGCGGCTGCAAGCGACCACGTTTGGCCGCTGCCCGTCGAACCTGCAACGCCGCCGAATGCGTACATGCCTTCGACCTGGAAGCCGGCGTAGTTCGGCGACAAGTACTTGATCGCGTTGCTCGTGCGAGCGCTGTTGTCGTAGTTGTCGACGTCGCCCGGCGTGGCGAACGAGCTGCCGAAGTAGTTGTCAGCCGTGATCGCTTGAACCATGTCGACGAGCGGATCGTATTGGCGGCCCAGCGTCAACGTACCGTAGGTTTGGCTCGTCAAGCCGACGAACGCTTGGCGGCCGAACTCGCGGCCACCTTGCTGCGACGTGCCGTTCGACGGATCGAAGCCGTTTTCCAATTGGAAGATCGCAGCCAAACCGCCGCCCAGATCTTCTTGACCCTTCAAGCCCCAGCGCGTGCCTGCGAGGTCGCCGGCGCTCGCATTGCCGAGCGCCCACAAATTCTTGCTGCCAGCTGCGTGATGCACGTACGTGATCGACTCATCGATCACGCCATAGAGCGTCACGCTCGTTTGTGCGTGCGCCGCACCGGCGATGCCGAGCAGGGCAAGCGAGAGGGTCGACAAAGCGATTTTTTTCATCATTTCTCCACGCGAAGCGTTTATTAGACTGTTGCGGCACGGAGAATAGCGCAATGTCTCGAAAAGGACGAACGAGAAAGTACGCACTGTCGTCAAAACGTCACAGGGCTGTCCACAAGCCCGCCAAAATGGTTTATGCGATTATTGCGGCGAGGGAAATACTGCTTTAAAGAAAGCGAAAAATTGTGACGCGAGTACGCAAGTTTTCCCAATCGAAGGGCGTCGTGCACGAACTCGGCACTATGCATGCTCTGAAAGAACGGCATTGCGCGATGTATTGGTGCACCCGCCCCGGATCAACGACGCGCGTGCCCTTTGCGTGCGTTTCGCGTGACTTTCGCGTGCCTTTCCGTAACTGGACAAAACCCACGAAATATGTCTTTGAGTGCCCCGTCGCTAATAGCCGGTTTTATTCGCTTTCGCGCGTGCATTGGCGCGCGTACGACGTCGTCCCCTGGCTGCCGCGTATTCGGCACCGAGCAATAGCACCGCAGCTGAAAAGTACAGCCACATCAACAGAACCGCGAGCGAACCGGCGGCGCCGAATGCATTAGAGAGCCCCGCATGAGCGAGATAAAGCGCGAAGAGCTTCTTGCCGGCCGTGAATAGCAACGCGGCGACAATGCCGCCCGTGAGGGCGTCGTGCCATGCAACGTGCGCATCGGGTAAAAACTTCAGTAGCGCCGCGAAAGCGAAGGCCAGCACGACGATGCTGAGAACGAGTTGCAAAATGTCGCTGATCACGACAAACGGGGTGCCTCCGAGCAGCCACTCGCCGATGAAAGTCACGACCGTATCGAGCACGAGTGAAACGATCGCCAAGAAGGCGACGCCCAATACGAGGCCGAACGAGATCAACCTCACTTTGACGAGCGCAAGGACAGTCGAAACGCGTTCGGACGAATCGGCCGGCCATACCACCGAAAGCGCTGTGTTCAACGAAGAGAACGTTGCGGAGGCGCCGATCGCCAACGCCGCGAACGATATAACGGCGGCCGTGCCGCCTGAGCCGCTGTGAGAGCGCGCGTTGACCACGATCATTTGTACCGCGGCGGCAGCCTCGTCGCCGATTAACACGTGCGCGTCTTGAAAGATTTGCCCCCGTATTGCCTCGGTGCCGAAGAACCAGCCCGCGACCGCGATCACCATGACTAGCATCGGCGCCAACGAAAACGCCGAGTAAAACGCGATGCCGGCGGCCAACGTCGAGCAGCGATCGTTGCCGAAGTGCTGCATCGCGTCCGCGGCGCAGGCTCCTTCGTTGCGCGCGGCGCGCGGCAAATCACGCAGCGTGAATGAACTCATCGATCGATCCTCGTGCGATTGTGCCCCGGATGCCTTGCGCTGTTGCAGGCGGCATGCCTGTTCGGTATCTGACGAGGGCCGGATCGTGATCCGAGCGCGCGCGGATCGGTAGCCGTGAGCTTTGCGGTCGTCGGAAGAAGGCGTCCTTTGCGTTAGCGCTTATCGACGATCGGCGCGCAACAGGCCGTAGATCGCACTGTCCAAAATTTGACCATCGATGATCCACCGTTCGCGCAACAGGCCCTCCTTGACGAAGCCTAGGCGTTCGAGCACACGCGCGGATGCGCGATTGCGCGGATCGATCTCCGCTTCGATCCGGTGCAACCGCAAGCGGTCGAAACCGCAGTCGACGGCCGCGCGCGCCGCCTCGGTCATGTAGCCGTGGCCCCAGAACGGTCGATGCAAGCCGAAGCCGAGTTCGGCATGTTTGGACACGGCATCCGCATTGAACAGAGAGCAGGTGCCGATCATCTCGTGTGTCGAAGCCCGTTCAATCGCCCAGACGATCTCCGTTTCCGTGGCGGATCCCTGCATCCGCCGGGCGAGATATTCGACGGCTTGTTCGAAGCGCGTCATGACGGAAAACGACCAATAGCGCATGAATTGGATGTCCGAGTACATGGCGAACATCGGGGCCGCATCTTCCTCGCGAAGCGGACGCAGCCTCAAGCGCGCGGTTGAGAGCGTGGAGGCGTCATTCACGGTCGAGCCCCGCGAGCGATGAGCGGGCGGAAGCGCTCCATCAATTTTTCTCGCGCGCGCAAGAGGAGCATCGGCAGGTTGCGATGCATCACGTGTTCTTTCGTGTTTGCGGTCATGTCGGGTGCGGCAACTTCAGTCAAACCCCAAGCAACGCCAGCTCCTGCGCGCCCTCGCGCAACACCGGCAAAAAGCGGCTTTCCATCTCGGCGATCGGAATACGTGCCGCCTGCACTCCCACGTTCAGTGCGGCAATCGCGCGCCCTTCCGAGCCGTAAATAGGTACCGCGACCGAGCGCAGGCCGATCTCCAGTTCTTGGTCGACGAGCGCATAACCGTTGTTGCGCACCGACTCTAACGTGCTGCGCAATCCCTCACGCGAAAAGATGGTGTGCTGCGTGTATTGAATCAGCTTCGTGCGTTCCAAGTACTCATCGAGTGCGTCCGCGCTGAATTCGGCGAGCAAGACTCGGCCCATCGATGTGCAATAGGCGGGCAAGCGGCTGCCGATGTGAAGGTCGATCGACATGATGCGCGACGTCGACGCGCGTGCGATATAGAGGATTTCGTCGCCATCGAGAATCGCGACCGAACTCGATTCATTGAGCGTGCCGCTGATATGGCGCAACACGGGTTGGGCCGCGTGTGCGAGCGGCGTCGTGGCGAGGTAAGCATGACCCAGCTTCAAAACGCGCGGGCGCAGCGAGAACAACCGATTGTCCTCCTCGGCCACGAATCCCAGCTTGGCGAGCGTGTAGAGACAGCGCCGAACCGCGGCGCGCGGAATGCCAGTGCGTTGGCTGATCTGGGACGTCGTCAAGACGCGACGTTCCTGCGAGAACGCTTGAAGCACGGCTAACCCACGCTCCAGCGAAGTCATGTAATTGGGATCACCCGCGGTCGCTACTTCGGGCGCCTCGGTGTTTTCCGGCTCAACGTTCCCCGCCTTTCCTTCCGATGTTTCCAATGTCGGCTCGCGGCTCGCTCGTTTCATGGCATTCCTCTAGGCTGTGCATAGGGTAGCGGTACGTGCTGGCCGATCGGGCGCGCGGAGCGCCGGCCTCGTTTTCGACCGCGGATGTGCGATCATCGCACATTATCCTGTTAATCGCACTTGACGATGGCAACGGGCGGTTCCAAGATTGGGCCCACTTGCTCAAGCTTGCGGAAAGGAATCGCCATATGGAAAACGCTTTCATCTGTGATGCAGTTAGAACGCCTATCGGTCGCTATGCCGGCGCACTCGCGAGCGTGCGGGCCGACGATCTGGGTGCCGCGCCTATCGCAGCACTCATGCAACGGAACGCGCAAGTGGATTGGAGCGCGATCGACGACGTGATCTATGGCTGCGCAAATCAAGCGGGCGAAGACAACCGCAACGTCGCGCGCATGGCGAGCCTGCTGGCAGGATTGCCTCAAGCCGTGCCCGGCAGCACCGTCAATCGCCTCTGCGGTTCGGGGTTGGACGCGCTTGGCATTGCGGCCCGTGCTATCAAAAGTGGAGAGACCGAATTGATGATTGCGGGCGGCGTCGAAAGCATGAGCCGCGCGCCGTTCGTCATGGGCAAGGCCGAGACTGCATTCAGTCGAGCGGCAAAGATCGAAGATACGACGATTGGCTGGCGCTTCGTCAACCCGGCCATGCGTGCGCTGTACGGCGTCGATTCGATGCCGGAAACCGCTGAGAATGTGGCGACCGAATTCGGCGTCAGTCGCGAAGACCAAGACGCGTTTGCATTGCGCAGCCAGCAACGTGCGGCGGCCGCTCAAGAGAGCGGACGCTTTGCCGAGGAGATCGTCGCTGTCACGATTGCGCAGAAGAAGGGCGATCCGATCATCGTCGCGAAGGACGAGCATCCGCGCGCGACGACGCTCGAAACGCTGGCCAAGCTTAAAGGGGTGGTGCGGCCGGACGGAACGGTCACGGCCGGAAATGCGTCGGGCGTCAATGACGGCGCGTGCGCGCTGTTGCTGGCGAACGAGCGCACCGCCTCGCGTTACGGCTTGGTGCCTCGGGCGCGCGTCGTTGCGATGGCGACGGCGGGCGTCGCGCCGCGCGTCATGGGGATCGGCCCGATCGACGCCGTGCGCAAAGTGCTGAGCGTTGCAAAGCTGAAGCTCGATCAGATGGATGTGATTGAGTTGAATGAAGCGTTCGCCGCACAGGCGTTGGCTGTCGTGCGTGCGCTCGACATCGCGGCCGATGACGAGCGGCTCAATCCGAACGGCGGCGCTATTGCGCTTGGTCACCCGCTGGGCGCCTCCGGCGCACGCCTCGCGACGACGGCCATGTATCAGTTGGCTCGTACCGGGGGGCGATACGCGCTGTGCACGATGTGCATCGGTGTGGGTCAAGGCATTGCGGTTGTCGTAGAGCGCGTTTAGAACAATGCCGAACGTGTTCGCTATAGGCTCCGCTACGCTTTAGCGGGGCGATGACAGCGCCGGCCGGCAGGTATTACAAAGACAAAGGCCGGCGTACCATGTCCGCCGCTTTCAGTGCAGGGTGCCGAACAAGGCGTCCACGCCGTCGTCCGGCGTTAGACCCACTTTGAAATAGGCTTCGAGCCGCTCGGCCATCGGCTCGTCAAGCTCATACGTCAGTTGGATATGGCCGTCTGTTAGGGCGCGGTCATACCAATCCGCCACCCATTGCCGCAACGCCAACTCTTCCGCCGGTATCACCCCGAGCGCATCGGGGTCGAGGATAGAGATGTTCATCATCGAAGTGCTCCTGTATTCCGATTGTTCCGCTGCCGAAGCCCTATGCTTCACCAGTGCGAGTCCTGGCTCGGTAAAAAAACACGCGCTAAGCATCGTAGGGAACGCTTTATTTGTCTGCAACGATTTCTTGCACGAAGGGCTCAGCAAGCGATGTGCCCCGGCAAGCCGATCGCGCGATAATTTCGTTCTCCTAAGGAACGGTCGAAGCTCGTGCGTTGCCCTTGTTGCTACGATGTCGCCTATTGCCGTCGCGCCGGACCGCGTGCGGTCAACCTCGGGAGAAGCAATATGCTGCAAGCGCTTGCCGTCTTACTGGTATTCCAGTGCCTGGGTGAAGGCGTGTCACAGGGGCTTAGCCTTGCCGTGCCCGGGCCTGTCATCGGCATGCTGTTGCTATTGGGGTTCGTGATGCTGCGTCCCGCGCTGGCGGATGCGGTCGAGCCCACCGCGCTCGAGATACTGCGCCATCTTTCGCTGCTGTTCGTGCCCGCCGGCGTGGGCATCATGGTGTCGGCCGGCCGTCTACGCGGCGACGCGCTAGCGGTCGTCGTCTCGATCGTCGTGAGTACCACGCTCGCGATCGCGGTGACGGCCCTTGTTACTCGCGCGCTGCTGCGCCGCCAACGCCCTGTTGCCTCTGTCCAGGAGGAGCGGCAATGACAGTTCTTCCGAAATTCGGCGCCATTTGGGTCTATCTTGCCGCGAGCCCGCTGTTGGGTCTCACGATCACCCTGGTCGCTTACTTGTTGGCGCAGGCCATTTATGCACGGGCGCGTTTCAACCCGCTTGCCAACCCAGTGCTGATTTCGATCGTGCTGCTGGTGACGGTTCTGGAACTCACGCATACCCCCTACGCGACGTATTTCGCGGGGGCGCAATTCGTTCATTTCCTGCTCGGACCGGCGACGGTCGCACTGGCACTGCCGCTTTACCGTCAGTGGCCAAAATTGCGCGAAGCGTGGTTGCCGTTGCTCGGCGGACTTGTCGCGGGCTCGTTGACGGCGATCTTTTCGGCGGTGGGTGTCGCGGCGGTGCTCGGTGCCTCGCACCAGACGATCGCCTCGCTTGCGCCTAAATCCGCCACGACGCCAATCGCCATGGCGGTGGCTTCCGAGATCGGTGGCATTCCGTCCCTGACGGCCGTGCTCGTGATTTCCACCGGGATCTTCGGTGCCGTTTCGGCGCGGACGATCCTGAATGCTTTGCGCGTGACGGAGCCCGAGGTACGAGGATTCGCGCTGGGTGTGGCGTCGCATGGAATCGGAACCGCGCGCGCATTCCAGGTCAGCGAACAGGTTGGCGCATTCGCAGGCCTCGGTATGGGGCTCAATGGCGTGCTGACCGCATTCATCGTGCCGGTATTGCTCCCCGTTGTTTCGCGATGGCTGTGAGGCCCGCGCGCGAAGCAAGCGGCTAACGGTAGCAGACGGTAGGAAACAGTAAGAAACGGTAACCGATGAGCGGTTTTCAGCCCCGGTTATCGATCCAATCGCGGGCCCAGCGGTTGGAGTAACGCAGCGCAGCCTCTTCGTTCCCGAAATACTCGAGCGAATAGAAGTCGTACGACGTTGCCTCGCGGCGGACGTCGGATGGATGGAGCGTGAGATTGGATGAAAAGCGGCCGTCGGGTAGACGGTGAACGGAAGGGGTAATCGCGTAACCGCGGTAGTGTTCGATGATCAGATTGTGCATAAAGTAGCGTTGCGCGAGGACCGCGCAACGGACGCCATCAGCGCCGATAAGTGTTCGGACGCGTTCCGCCTACCGGGGCACGTTCGTCCTTGTGTCGATAATTGATGCGACCTTTGGTAAGGTCATACAGCGATAGTTCGAGGCGTACTCGATCGCCGGCGAGAATGCGGATATGGTTCTTTTTGAGCCGCCCCGCAGCGTAAGCCGCGACGATTGCCCCATTTTCCAGCGTGACTCGATAGCGGCTATCGGGCAGAACCTCGTCAACGACGCCGTCCAGTTCCAGCAGTTCTTCTTTTGCCAAATCGATCTCCCCTTTTGAGTTGGGCCGCACCGCGCTGCCGGGTACGGCAGCGGGCATATGCACAGCATACGCGTGCGGCCTTGGTGTCGCCGGCGGAAAACTCGCGCGCCGGCGAAGTGATGAGACGGAGACGCGCGGGCGAATAATGCTTTTAGAACGGGCGCGCGTCGATACGTTCAGAGCGGCTTGATGTTCGACGCTTGCAGGCCCTTGGGGCCTTGCTTCGTTTCGAAGCTAACACGCTGGCCTTCGACGAGCGTACGGAAACCGTCCGCGCGAATTTCGGAGAAATGGGCAAACAGGTCATCTTTGCCGCTGTCCGGCGAAATGAAACCAAAACCCTTCGTGTCGTTGAACCACTTGACGATACCGGTATCCATGA